>JAZNQX010000031.1:0-16143 GCA_045590395.1 Acutalibacteraceae bacterium | reverse complement strand
GCGGCATCAATGGGTAAACTTAATCCTTTGCCTGATATCAAAAATATCAGCTATATTCATGCTAAAATTGATACCACCGAAAATATCCCCGAAAGACACAGAAAGTACATCAACAAGGGTATGATTCCCACTATGCTTCCTTACTGTCAGCAGGACGGATATGATAGAAGCAGAAAGGACCGCGCCTTTAACTCTATTGTTATTGAGAACGAGTATTTAAAGGCTGTATTTCTGCCCGAGCTTGGCGGCAGACTCTGGTCGCTTTTGGATAAAACCGAAAATAAAGAGCTTCTTTACTGTAACCCTGTTTTCCAGCCGGGTAACCTTGCCCTTAGAAACGCGTGGTTTAGCGGCGGTGTTGAGTTTAATGTATCTATAAAGGGCCATAATCCCTTAACCTGTGACGACCTTTTTGCACAGAAGATAACCTTAGAGGACGGCAGTGAGGGTGTTCGTATGTTTGAGTACGAGCGTATAAGAGGTGTGCTTTACTGTATAGATGCCTGGATACCCAAGGGCTCTAAGTACCTTTACATAAGA
This sequence comes from Acutalibacteraceae bacterium, assembly GCA_045590395.1. GTDB lineage: Bacteria > Bacillota > Clostridia > Oscillospirales > Acutalibacteraceae > SIG607. Next base: position 15,603 of record JAZNQX010000031.1, on the reverse strand, counting down.
CCTCGTATTGAGAACAGAACAGGCAAAGAAATATGGATGTATTGGTGGTCAAATATTGCCGTTCCCGTATATGAAAAGGCAAGAGTTTTGGCGCCTGCCAACAACACCTTTATAAACTATTTCGGCAACGATGCTTATGTGCTTGACTACGGCACTATGCCTTATCAGTTTGATGCCGATATTACCTATCCCGAAAATATGAAGCGCTCTATCGACTTTTTCTTCGATGTTGATGACGATGAAGAAAAGTGGATAACTCAGGTAGATAAAGACGGTTACGGTCTTATACAGTGCTCAACCAAGGAAATGAAGGGAAGAAAGCTTTTCCTTTGGGGTGAGGGCGCAGGCGGTAAGAACTGGAACCAGTATCTCTCCGACGGCACTAACTCAGGCTATGTAGAAATTCAGGCAGGTCTGGCCCGTACTCAGCTTGAGCATATTCCTATGGCAGATGGCGAAACTTGGAGTTGGGTAGAGGCTTACGGCGCAGTAAACTGCGGAAGTGAGGCCCATGCCGATTTTGAAACTGCAAAGAAGGCAGTAGAGAAGAATTTACTCAGCGATTTCCCCGAAACTATGACTAAGGGACTTGAAAAGGCTAAAGACGCTAAGGTAGTAATCGGCGAAATGTTCAATATGGGCTCAGGCTGGGGTGTTGTTGATGAATACCGCAGAAAAGAAGAAAAGCTTCCCACCCTGTCTAAAGATATTACTATTCCCGAAGAAGCTGTTGGCGAGAGAGAGGCTGAGTGGATAACTCTTCTTAAAGAAGGCTATCTGCCCGACAGAAGCGCCGATAATGAGCCTCTTGGCTATGTGGTAGAGGATTTCTGGAGAAACCTTTTAGCAAAATCTCTTGAAAATAAAGATAACCGCAACTGGTACGCTTTAATGCAGCTTGGTGTTATGGAATATGTTGCAGGAAATATTAATAAGGCAATGGAACTCTTTAAGGAATCTGTAGAAGTAACGCCTAACGCCTGGTCACTTCGTAATATCGCTATGATTTACCGTAATGAGCTTTATGATATAGAAAAGGCTTATGAGTTTATGGCTAAATCCTTTGCTCTTAATAAAACCTGCAGAGGTATTGTGGTAGATACCGCTGTAACCTATCTTGCTGCAGGCAAAAATGAGGAATGGCTGAAAGCTTATGAAAGCCTTGGTGATTTAAAGGAAGACGGCAGAATTAAGCTGTACTACGCTAAGGCGCTTATGAATCTTGAAAGATTCAAAGAGGCGGCAAAGTATCTGAACTACGACCTTTGTATGCCTGACATTAAGGAAGGCGACACCGCTATATCTGACGAATGGTTCAAGCTTTACGGAGAGTTTTTAAAGGAAGAAAACAAGGAACTTTCCGGTGAAGAACTTAAAAACGCAGTCGAAGAAAAGTATCCTCTCGGAAAACTTGACTTCAGAACACATTAAAGGAAAAACCGCTGTGATAATCACAGCGGTTTTTTCTTTATTTTTTAGATATTTTTAAAAGCTCATATTTTTCGTCGCACATTTTTGCAACCTCGGGGGAATGGCTTACTAAAATAACGCATTTGCCCTGATTTGCCAGATTTCTGAATATATCCATTATTTCCTTTTGGGTTTCGCTGTCAAGGTTACCAGTAGGCTCGTCAGCAAGTATTATATCGGGGTTATAAGACAGGGCTCTTGCAATAGCAACACGCTGTTGCTGACCGCCCGACAGCTTTAGTATACGGCGGTTTATTTCGTCATCGGCAAGACCTACACTGCTAAGCAGCTCTGTTGCCTCTTCCGCCTTTCCCACACCTTTTACACCTGCAATATCCATTGAAAGTATAACATTTTCCTTAGCTGTAAATTTTGTAAGCAGATTGTAGCTTTGAAAAATTATGCCGATATATTTACTGCGGAATTTGTATTTATCAATTTCTTTAAGGTCCTTTCCGTTATAGTATATTGCGCCGCCGCTTGGACTTGCAAGACCTGAAAGAAGGGATAAAAGTGTGGTTTTTCCTGCACCGGATTTTCCCATAATGCAGTACATTTTACCCTTTTCGAAGTCATAAGAAATGTCTTTTAGTACAGGTGTATTGCCATACGAAAAACAAACATCTTTAAGTGATAAAATTCCCATAACATTCATCCTTTCTTTTTAATCGCGGTTGCTTAATATTTTAAGCGGGTCGTACCTCATAACAAACAGCACCGAGGCGGCACTTGCCACAAAGGTAAGGCACAGACCAATTAACAGCATCTGCAGTAAAACGGTAAGATTCATAGCTGAATCTATTTCGCTTACATAGTTTGCGGCACCACCTATAGCCTTATCAAAAAGATTATCTTTACCGTTCATCTGGGGTGGTTCCTGCATCTGAGCGCCTTCACCAAAACCACCCATATTATTCGGTCTGCCGAAGTTGTTATCACGTTGTTGCTCGTTTTCCTGCTGACTTTCTATCTGGTTAGAAAGCAGAGCATTTGTAACGGGCACAGAGCTTACGGCACCGATAGCGGCGCCTATAATAATTGCCACCATTGTAACGGCAAGAATTTCTGTTACAAACTGCAGGGCAACCTTATATTTTTTCATACCCATGGCGGTAAGAACGCCGATTTCGTATTTCCGCTCTCTGACATTGAAAATATTAAGAACGATAAGAATAACAGCGCCGATAATAAGAATTACTATAAGAAACCAGCCTGCCATATCGCTTAAGGTGTTAAGGGGGGTAAGGCTGTTTTCAAAGGCAGTAATGTCGGTGGAAGAAACGGTATAGCTTTCATCAAGACCGAGAGCTCTTACCTCCTCCTCAAAACTGTAGTAAGCGTTAGCATCAGCAAAAACATAGGTGCCTGACAGCATACCCGTAATTGCTGTATCCGATGAAGCGGTTTCTAAAGCGGAGATAATATCCTGTAGAGCAGTAGCGCTCATATAAATTTTATTTGCGGGGTCCTGGACAGCGTCGAACATTGACATTGAAAATTCGTTGGTTTCTTCACTCTTGTAGATGCCAACTACCGTAAGGGTGTAGGTTTCAGAGTCACTGTTTACATTACAAAGGGTAATGGTGTCGTTTAATGAAATGCTGTTATAAGTAGCCAGTTCTTCCGAAATAATGCAGTTGTAATCCGTTGTGCCTTCTTCAAAAACAGCGCCTTGACTCATGGTGGTATTTCCGCTTTCAAATTCGGTCATAGCAAGGTCACTGCTGTAGCCTACAACGGTAAATTCACCGCTGTTCATAGCGCCGCCCATCATACCGCCTCTGCCGTTTTCACCTCTGTCAAAGGGGTTAAGCGAACTGCCTGAAACTTCTTCTTCGGTGTCGGTGGTAACAGGCTCTAAGTCGTCATTACCGTTAAAGGAAGCAGTTAATGTATAATAAAAATCCTTAACCGATTCTGCCGCGGCGTAGGTTTTGTATTCTTCAAGGGTAAGGGAACTGTCGTTTCCCATCATTTCTGAAAATTTATCCTTGTCAAAATTACCTTTGCCAGCCTCACCGCTTTCCTCAGGTCTTTCCATATTATTCATCATAGAACGTCTGTCAAAAGAAATAGTGGCGGTTACTGTCATTCCCTCAAGGGTGTCAGCCTTTGCAGAAGTGGCGGCTTGTCTTATAGATAGACCTATACAGGCGGAAACGGCAATAACAAGGGCAATTATGCCGATTAAAATGTTACGCGCCTTTGCTCTGCCTATGCATTTCAGTGCATTTTTAATTATGTACATAAAGGGCTTCCTTTCTAAGTTTAATACACAAAGTATATTTTTTTAAAGTTTCGGCGGTTTTTAAAAAATGTGAATATTTTGTAAAAACCTCTCGCTGATGCGAGAGGTTTCGTGCTATACAAAATCTTAAATTTTCCACTGGTCATACCAGTGAATTTTCGGTATGTTGTTTTCAAGCCAGAATATTAAAAAAATAATAAAAATCACTCAAAAGGAAGAAGAACAGCAGGTTTTTATAAAAAATCTGCTGTTTTTTCTTTAAAAATAGAAAAAGTCAGCAGACTTTTTATTTAACTTTGCATATCGTGGTGTTAAAATTAAATAAACTGAAAACTCAGGAGGTTTTTAAAGTGGAGAAAAAACGTTATGCTCAGGTAGGCGTGGGAGGACGTGCCCGTTTCTTCTATAACGCTATTGCAACTGTTTATAAGGACACCTGTGACCTTGTAGGCTTTTGCGATATTAACCGTACCCGTATGGAATATGCCAATACCCGTCTTAAAAATGAGGCAGGTTATCATGAGGTTCCTATGTACGGCGCTGACGAATTTGATAAAATGATTGAGGAAACTAAGCCCGATATTGTAATAGTTACCTCGGTTGACCGTACCCATCACCGTTATATATGCAGAGCTATGGAGCTTGGTTGTGATGTTGTTACCGAAAAGCCTATGACTATGGATGCCGTAAAGGCTCAGCAGATTCTTGACTGTGTTGAAAAAACAGGCAGAAATGTTCGTGTTTCTTTTAACTACCGTTATGCTCCTTATCAGACAAAGCTTCGCGAACTGATTATGGAGGGCGCTATCGGTGAGCCCAAGCAGGTGCATTTTGAGTGGTTGCTTAATACCTCACACGGTGCGGACTATTTCAGAAGATGGCACAGAGATAAGAAAAACAGCGGCGGTCTTTTGGTACATAAATCTACCCACCATTTTGACCTTGTTAACTTCTGGCTGGGCTCTTACCCCGTTCGCGTTTTTGCTTTCGGCGACCTTAAGTTCTACGGCAGAGAAAACGCCGAGGAACGCGGAATAGTTGATTTCTATGACCGCGACAGAAACTGCAAAAACCCGGGCAAACAGCACTTTACCCTTGATATGAAGTCCTCTGAGGTTTTAACTAATCTTTATCTTAATGCTGAGAAGGACGACGGATATATCCGTGACCAGAGCGTTTTCAGCGACGGTATAAGCATTGAAGATACAATGAATGTAGTTGTTAAATATGCAAGCGGCGCACAACTTTCATATTCACTTAATGCCTACTCTCCCTATGAGGGCTTTAGGGTTAGCATTACAGGTACAAAGGGCAGAGCCGAGATGGAGGTTATTGAAACCGTTTATGTTAACGGTCAGGGTGAATCCAGTAAGGAAGGCGTTGTAAAGGGCGCAAAAATTATTGTTTATCCTCTCTTTGCCGAGCCTTATGAAGCACCCTTTGAAAGCAGTGGCGGTGCCCACGGCGGTGGTGACCCCGTAATTCTTGAGGATATCTTTGGTAATCCTCCCCCCGACCCCTTTAACAGAGCCGCTTCCCATATTGACGGCGCTATGAGTATTATGACAGGTATATGCGCTAATAAGTCAATAGCTACAGGAATGCCGGTAAATGTACTTGATGAAATTAAAATTCCGGGTTACAATAAATAAAAGAAAGGCTTTCGTAAAACGAAAGCCTTTCTTTTATTTTATACTTTTTCTAAATGCCAGGGGGGGCATTCCCGTTTGTTCTTTAAATACGTGACCGAAATAACTACTGCTGTTAAAGCCTACTGCAAGGGATAGCTCGGTAACCGAATAATCATCTCTATAAAGCAGTTCACAAGCCTTTTCAATTCTTATTTTATTAAGATATTCCTTAAAGGTCATAGAAGTAAGAGAGTGAAACAGCCTTGAAAAATGAGAAGGGCTCATACAGGCAATTTTTGCACAGTCTTCAAGGGTTATTGGCTCATTATAGTTGCTAAGAAGATAGTCAATAGAGGACTGTAAACGGATATCGTTTTTTTCGGTAAGATGGGGCTCGTGGTTTGGAGAGCGCTTTGCCCTCAGTAGAAGAAGCAAAATTTTACTTACCATATTTTTAATAACAGATGGTGATAAACTGTCCTTTAAGTAAATCTCACTTTTTATTTCCTTTACAAGCCTTATAACCTCTCTGAAGACTTCCTTCTCAAGACGGAGAAAGTCGGTGTCAGCAAAGCAGGCAACCTCTTTGTTTTCACGGCATATAGCCTTCATAAGCTGAGCATCAATATTCAGCAGGTATCTTTCATAAGGCTGGTCGGCTTCACAGGTGTTCTGATGAGGCTCCCCGGGTTTTATTATAAAAACATCATAGGGTAAAACATTACATATTTTGTTAGCGAGAAAATATCTTCTGTTACCGTCTACCAAAAAATAAATTTCATAATAGTCGTGGGTATGAGGAGTGCGCATAGTATATGATTTTGTAAGCTTTATATAGTCTACCTGACAGCCTGCAAAAAAATCAGTTTTCAATTGCGCCTCCTCCTTTTTTTGTTAGTTTAAAATTTCTATTGTATGTATGTTATTGAACTCATCACCTTTTTCAAGGGTTATTATGCCCTCTTTGGTTTTAATATTCTGGTCGGTGTCGGGCCCGTCGGTGATACCGCACCAAGGCTCAAGACAGATATACGGTGCGCCTACCTTTGTCCATATAAGGAAATAATCACAGCCCTCAAAAGCAAGTTTAAGGGACTTATTACTGTTTTTGTGCTTAAGTATCATACTTTTAGATTTAAGCTCTTTAAACACCAGCGCGTCTTTTACAAAATAGTCGTACTTAAGGGCTAAACGGTCACTGTTTTCTATTATACGGGTTTTGGTTTCAAGAAGCGCATTTCCGTCAAGGTCATAAGCGTCAAGGGTTTCGTTTTGTGGGAAAATAACCTCGTATTCTTCAATTCCCTCAGGACAGTCATAACCCTCGTGGGCGCCGATAGAAAAATACATTTGTCCGTCGGTGAGATTTTTAACATTATATGCTACCTTCAGCGTTTTTCCCTCTAAGGTATATATAACGCGAAGCTCGAAATCAAAAGGATAATTTTCCTTTGTTTCTTCACTTGATTTTAGTAAAAAGGTTACACTGCTCTGCGAAAGGCTTTCAACCTCAAACATACTGTCTCTGGCAAAGCCGTGTTTGTACATAGTATATTTTTTGCCGTCAAGGATATATTCGTCATTTTTAAGACCACTGCAAATTGGGAAAAGCAAAGGGCTTGAAAGTGACCAGTATTTTTCGTCACCGTTCCATATATACTCCTTGTCACAGCATATAAGGCTTTTAAGCTCTGCGCCAAGCTCGTTAAATTTTGCGGTCATAAACTCGTTTTTAATTGTAATCATAATAAAACACTCCTTTGAGAATAGTATAACATCTATTGGTTAATAAGTAAAGAGGAAATTTTTATTTTCACTTAAATTTTTGAATTTTCAGGATAAAAATCAAAAAAATATGCTAAATTCTCTGTTTTTTATTATTCATAAAAGTTTTAATGGGCGCATAAAATTTGCTTGAGGTGGATTAAAAATGGAAAGAATAATAAAAAATACCGATTATACCTATAATAAAATGCGAAGCGCCATAAGAGAGCTTTGTGAAAAATACCCCTTTATAGAGGTTTTTTATATTGGACAAAGCTGTATGGGCAGAGAAATACCGGCTATAAAAATCGGAAAATCAGATGATATATGCCTTTATGCAGGTGCCTTTCACGGAAGTGAAAGCCTTACTACAACCGCTCTGCTTATGTTTTGCGAGGATTTGTGTGAAAGCCTTTTAAATGAAACAAACTTTGGCGGAATAAAAATTAATAAGGCTTATGAAAAAAAGTCTTTGATTATTGTTCCCAGAGTAAACCCTGACGGCTGTGAAATTTCTCTTTGCGGTGCTACGGCGGCAGGGGCCTATGCTAAAGAGATAAAGCGTATTTCGGGCGGTGATACACTGCACTGGAACGCTAATCTTCGCGGTGTGGATATAAATCATAATTTCGCGGCAGGGTGGAAAGAGCTTCGGCAGGCGGAAAAAAGCGCAGGAATATACGGCCCCTCAAAAACAAGATACGGCGGTATTTTTCCTGAAAGTGAGCCCGAAACAGCGGCGATTACGGGTCTTTGCAGAAAACATAGAATAAGTCACGCTGTTGCTTTTCATTCTCAGGGAGAGGTTATATATTGGCGTTTTGGGGATAAAATACCCCATAGAAGCGAAAAAATGGTTGACATAATGTCTAAACTTTCGGGCTACATACCCGACGAGCCTACAGGTCTTGCAGTAGGCGGCGGATTTAAAGACTGGTTTATAGAAACCTTTGAACGCCCTGCCTTTACGGTGGAAATAGGACTGGGTGAAAATCCGCTTCCTGCCGATACAATTGGTGACATATACAGTCGTTTAAAGAAAATGATGGTTATTACCCCTCTGCTTTAGTACATAAATTATGGATAGGAGAAGTAAAATGTGCGGCATAGTAGGGTATACGGGAAAAGAAGAGGCTACAGATATTTTGCTTAGCGGTATGAAAACTCTTGAGTACAGAGGCTATGATTCTGCAGGTATAACCCTTTTGGATAAAAACAACGCTTTTCATACGGTAAAATCAACCGAAAGGGTAGAGGCACTAATAACTAAGGCAAAGGAACTGCCTATGTGTAGCACTGGTATAGGCCATACCCGTTGGGCAACCCACGGAAAGCCAAACGAAGCTAATGCCCACCCGCATTTAAGTGAAAATTTCTCGGTAGTTCATAACGGTATTATAGAAAATTATAGCAAAATTAAGGCAGGGCTTATAAAAGACGGCGCTGTTTTTAAAAGCGATACCGACACCGAGGTAATACCGCATTTAATGGAGAAAAATTACAGCGGAGATTTAATAGATGCCGTATTTAAAACAACTTCTGTGCTAAAGGGAAGCTTTGCTATAGCAGTGCTTTGCAAAAAAGAGTGGGGCAAAATAATTGCGGCAAAAAGCTTTAGTCCGCTTATAATAGGTCTGTCAGATGATGGTAATTTTGTAGCCTCGGACATTACGGCGGTACTGCCCTACACAAAACGGGTTATATACCTTGACGACGGGGAAATAGCTGAAATAAAAGAAGACAGCGTAACGGTTTATGACAGCAACAAAAATAAAATAGAAAAGCAGGTCACTGTACTTAAAAACGATGCAAAAACAGTGGACAAGGGTGGCTTTGCCCACTTTATGCTTAAAGAAATTTACGAGCAGCCGTCGGTTCTTAAAAATCTTGCAGACCGCTTTATTAAGGATAATAAGGTATGCTTTAATGACCTTACAATAGACAGCGAAAAAATAAAGAAACTTAATAAAATTCATATAGTTGCCTGTGGCTCGGCATATCACGCAGGGGTTGCAGGAAAATATGCTTTAGAAAGCCTTGCAGGAATAAAAACCGAGGTGGAAATAGCCAGCGAATACCGCTATAAAGACAGTTTTGCAGATAAAAATACCCTTTTTATTGCCATATCACAGTCGGGTGAGACTGCTGATACCATTGCTGCTCTTGATTTTGCCAAGAAAAAGGGTGCTCATATTCTGTCGATAGTTAATGTAAGAGAATCCGCCTGTGCACGACTAAGCTATGATGTTTTGTATACAGATGCAGGTAGTGAAGTGGCGGTAGCCACCACAAAGGGATATTCTTCTCAGCTATATGTGCTTTATCTTCTTGCTGTATTTTTTGCCGATGTAAAAAATACTTTGTCACAAGAAAAAATATTTTATTATATAAATGAACTTGAAGGTCTTTATAAAAAAGCCGAAGAAATGCTGCGTAGCGCGGACAAGATTAAGACGGCTTCAAAAGAAATAAAGGGGGACAGCTCGGTATTTTTTATAGGCAGAAATACCGATTATGCCGCCGCCCTTGAGGGCTCACTAAAGCTTAAAGAAATTTCTTATATCCATAGTGAAACCTATGCCGCAGGAGAACTAAAGCACGGCACAATATCTCTTATTGAAGAGGGCACCCCTGTTATTGCGGTGTCCACTAATAAGCGACTTTTGGACAAAACCGCCAGTAATATAAAAGAGGTTAAAAGCAGAGGCGCTTTTGTTACGGCAGTGGCAAGAAAAAACGATGAAAAGATATCTTATTTTTGCGACAGTGTGATTTTTATTCCCGAAACCGATGACCTTTTTATGCCGATACTGAGCGTAATACCTCTACAGCTTTATGCCTATTATATTGCGCTTTTTAAAGGGTGCGATATTGATAAACCGAGAAATCTTGCTAAAAGTGTAACAGTTGAATAAAAATACTTTATTATTTTTTAATAATATGCTATACTTTTATCAGTAAGATTTAAGGAGTAAATAAGATGTATATTACAGATGATATAATCTATATCGGCGTAAATGACAGGAAAAAAGATTTGTTTGAGGGACAGTATATTGTTCCTGACGGAATTGCATATAACTCTTATGTAATAATGGATGAAAAAATCGCTGTTATGGATACAGTCGATGCTGATTTTACTGATGAGTGGCTTTCGAACCTTGAAAAAACTCTTAATGGTAAACAGCCTGATTTCCTTGTTGTTTTACACATGGAACCTGACCATTCCGCCAATATTGTCAGTTTTCTTAATAAATACCCGTCTGCGCAGGTGGTTTCCTCTGCAAAAGCCTTCGCTATGATGAAGAACTTTTACAAGAATGATTTTACTGACAGACGTATTATAGTAGGGGAGGGCGACACCCTTTCTCTCGGTAAGCACAGCCTTACCTTTATTACTGCGCCTATGGTACATTGGCCTGAGGTTATTGTAGCTTACGACTGCTTTGACAAGGTTCTGTTTTCGGCTGATGGCTTTGGTAAGTTCGGCGCGCTGGACAGCGACGAGGAATGGGCGTGTGAAGCCAGAAGATACTATTTCGGTATTGTTGGTAAATACGGCGCTCAGGTTCAGGCTCTGCTTAAAAAAGCGGCAGGTCTTGACATTAAAAAAATCTGTCCACTTCACGGCCCCGTGCTCAGCGAAAATCTTGGTTACTATATAAACCTTTATAATATTTGGTCTGCTTATGAAAGTGAAGACGAGGGCGTGTTTATTGCATATACCTCGGTTTACGGTAATACTAAAAAAGCCGCAGAGCTTCTGGCAGAAAAGCTTACCGAAAAGGGAGAAAAAGCAGTGCTTTGTGACCTTGCAAGAAGCGATATGGCGGAAGCGGTTGAGGATGCCTTCCGTTACAGTAAAACGGTATTCGCGACAACCACCTATAATGCAGATATTTTCCCCTTTATGAAGGAATTTATAAACCATCTTACCGAGCGTAATTTCCAGAAGAAAAAGGTTGCCTTTATTGAAAACGGCAGTTGGGCACCTACTGCGGCAAAGGTTATGAAAGCTATGCTTGAAAAATGCAAAAATCTTACCTTTGCAGAGCAACAAATAAGTATTATTTCTTCACTTAGTGAGGATAATATAAAAGAGATAGAAAAATTAGCTAATGAGCTTTAAAGGAGGAAAAATTATGGAAAACAGATTTTACATTTGTGAACATTGTGGTAATATTATCGGAATGATTCACGATGCAGGTGTGCCAATGATGTGTTGCGGTCAAAAAATGACTCAGCTTATCCCCGGCACTGTGGAGGCAAGTAAAGAAAAACATATTCCGGTAGTTTCGGTAAAAGACTACGTGGTTTATGTTAATATAGGCTCTGTTTTACATCCTATGGAAGAAAAGCACAGCATTTTATGGGTTTATCTTCAGACCGACAGAGGCGGTCAGCGTAAATGCCTTAAGGTAGGCGATAGCCCAGAGGTTAAATTTGCGCTTTGTGATGAAAAACCGGTAGCTGTTTATGCTTACTGCAATCTCCACGGCCTGTGGAAAGCAGATATATAATATTTTAGGAGGAACAAAAATGAAATACGTATGTGATGCTTGCGGTTGGACTTATGATGAAGAAAAGGGCGATACCGAGCTTGATATAGCCCCAGGTACAAAATTCGAAGATTTACCCGAAGATTTTGTTTGCCCCTTATGCGGTGTTGGCAAAGATATGTTCAGCCCGGAAGAATAATAAAAAAGGACTTGGGAAACCAAGTCATTTTTTATTTACATTTGTCAAAGAGTATTGTATAATATAAAAAACTTTTTCGGAGTGATAATATGAGCAATGATTTAGTACTGAATAGATATAATCACGATATTTATATGTCTTCTTTCTTTAGGGGAGATGTGGTTTATCACGAAGCTGTAATGTTTACTGATAGTGCAGACGGCTATAACTATACCGAAAAAAAGCTTCTTTATCCTATTGATGAGGTGATTTGCGTCAGAAACGATAAGCTTGATAAATGTTATACTTTAGGTGTTGACTATGACGTAAAAGACGGTAAGCTTGTATGGCTGAAAGATGGCGAATGTCCTGTCTGGAAGGGTAATTTAACCGTATCTACCGAGGAAAATGATAGCTATGTTGACCCTGCGCTTAATGTAGGCACCAGCGGTAATGCTGCAGGTTGGTACAGGCTTGACTCAAACGGCAAAAAAGGTCTTAATCTTATTTTTGACGGTTATCACGAAGATAAAACCGTTTATGTTACATACAAACACTCAAAAACCTGGGCGGATTTAGGTGTAACGGGCTTTGACCCACAGTGTATACATAGCTGTAAAGAAAAAGTTAAATATCTTTACGAAAAGCTATCTATGGGAAAGGATATAAATGTCCTTGTTTACGGTGATTCTACGGCAACAGGTATGAGCTCTACGGGCTTTAATGTAAACTATGATTTATTCAGCGCCGCCCCTGACGAGAACGATGACTACACCGTAATGCGAGAAGAAAAGAAAAACGGTGTAAATGCGCCAACATTTTTTGAACAGGCAACCGAGGAAATTGTACGTAAAAAGGGAAATAAAAATAAAATTAATTACTATAATATTTCTTGCGGCGGTAAGGATGCTGCTTGGGGCAATAAAAATCTTTTACCAAGAATAGAATTTATGAATAAATATTACGGCAAAACCGTAACAGCCGATATTGTTTATATTAAGTTTATGGCAAATGATGTGCGCACTCACGTTGATTCTTACAGGGCTTCTATGGAGAATATAGTTAAAACCTTCAGAGAAATTTACCCCGAGGCGCTTATTGTACTTGTGTCAGGTAAAATAAATAATGAAAAATGCTATATTTTCAGAGAAGCAAGAGAAAATGTAGCAAAGCTTCAAGAAGCACAGTGCCAAATAGCAGACAACTTTGATAACTGTATTGCGGCAAAGGTTACACCCGTTTTCGAGGAAATTATTAAAAGTAAAGACTTCGAAGACTATCTTTCAAACAATATTAACCACGGAAATGACTTCTGGGCAAGAGTGGTAGCGCAGTGCATAGTGGAAACCATAATGTAAAAAGTAAAAGGACTTGGAATTCCCAAGTCCTTTTTTGTATCAGGTATTAAATGAAGTGTTATTAAATCTTACATTATCGGCATTTTGGATATACATTGGATGATAGTCTACATTATAGTAGTTGTGACGAATAGCACCGTGACTGTTTTTATCATCGAATTCGTCTCCGTTTGTAAGGGTGAATGAGCAGTTATTAAATTCAATATCCCGAACATGATTTTCCTTTTTGCCCGTTATCCATAGGAACTGAGGGCCGTTGCAGATTATATTATTAAAGAAAATTTTTCTCATACCTTCAAATTTAACATCGGGGTTTTCATTAACATCTATGTTAATAGGTGTGGAAAAGGTTTTGTCCATAACAATATTGTTAAAGGTCATATTTTCTATCAGGGTTGCTTCTCTGCCTATATCGGCGCTTCCCGGATTGCTTTTATCCGGTTTGATATAGGGCAAAAAGAAATCTATGCCGACAGAACAGTCGGTCATAACAAGGTTTGAAAATGTGCAATTTCTTATAACACCGTCGTTTATCCAACCGATTCGAATTCCGGAAGAATAGCTTGTAAGGTTACAGTTAGTGACCGTTACTCTTTCACAAACCTTGTTATCATGAAGGGATACATTATTTGCACGAACAATTATACAGTCGTCACCGCAGGTAATATTACAGTTGGAGATTGTAACATTACGGCTTGAGTTAACGTGTATACCGTCGTTGTTGGGGTACTCAACCTCGGCGTTAATTTTAATCTTATCAAAGGTTACATAGTCGCAGTCGTGTATCCAGTAAGACCAGCCTGCAGGCTGATTTACCATTGTAATATCCTCTACCTTAACATTTTTACAGCCTGTAAAAAATACAGCTCTGGGCGGGGTAGGGCGGTTAAAGTCACGGTGGAATTTCCAAGACTGTCCGGGGGTTCCGGGAAGTACAAAGGTTTTTCCGTTGCAGTCAATTTTACCCATACCGGTAAGTGCAATATTTTCACACTCCTCGGCAAAAATAAGACAGGCATTTCTCCAACGGGGAAGAAGCGAAGAAATTACGTGTTTTGCTTCATTTTCGGGGTAATCATCACAGTCAGGGGAGCCGAGCAGTGTGGCATCGGCTGCAATATGTATTTCCACATTGCTTTTATACTTAATTGTACCGGTTATAAAAATACCATCTTCAATAAGAACTCTGCCGCCTTTTTCACCTACGGTATCAATAGCCTTTTGAATAGCTGTGGTATTCAGGGTTTTTCCGTCACCAATAGCGCCGAAATCTTTAATGTTAACTATCATTTATATCACTCCTTTAAACCAATTATATATAAAATACTAAACCTATACAATGTAATTTACTGTACTTTTTAATAAAATATTGAACTAAAACACATTTTATGCTAAAATAATTTTAAAGGTGGGATAATAAATGATTATAAATACCGATGCTCCCATAAAAGCAATATGCTACGGCAGAGTGAGCAAGGATAAAACACCATGGCATAACGGAAGAAGCCTTAATACCCATATGTTTGTGGTTTTGGAAGAGGGCTTTCTTAAAATGCAGGTGGAAAAAACCGTATACAGTATGCAAAAAGGGGATATACTTTTTGTTCCTCAAAATACTTTTTACCGTCCTTTAGAGGTAAAGGAAGTATGCTATTATTTTCTGCATTTTTCAGCCGTTACTGCAATGGAAAAAGAAGAACAATTACATATGCGCTTTAACCCTGTTTTGCCTGAAGGCGAATTTGAGTTTTTTTATTGGGGTGGGCACAGTAATGTAAAAATAAATACACTGAGCCATACTGCCGATGATGATGCTGTTCGTAAAATTTTAAATAAAATAGCTACTTTAAATATAAAAACAAATGAACAAAAACTGCTTCTTGACTGCTTTATAAGAGAACTCATAGTAACTATATCACAGCAAAATATAAGCGGTGAAAAAATAAGCTATAATATGGCAAATATTTTAAAATATATAGACAGTAATTATTTTAACGATATTACACTTTCATCACTTTCACAAAAATTCGGTTTTTCAGAGTCTTATATAGCGCGACTTTTTAAAAAAGAACTTGGTACTACTTCGGTTAACTACATAAACCACACCAGAATAATAAACGCCTGCAGATTGCTTCTTTGCAGTGGTAAAACGGTGGGGGAGATAAGTCAGGAAGTAGGTTTTAAAGACCAGTATTATTTTACAAAGGTTTTTAATTCATTTATGAAAATGACACCCACAAAGTACAGAAAAAGCCGTATAGTTACATAAAAAAACTGTGCAGAAATTTTCTGCACAGTTTTTTTAAAAAATTAAATTTCAAAATCAAGACAGCTTCTCTGGGCTGTAAAGGGACGAACAAAGGTATCTGCCACAAAAACGTGGTCGGGATGTACAGCGTAAGCCTTTAAGGAAGCCTCATCTTCAAAGGTTGAATCCAGCATTAAATCCGCATTAGAG
>JAZNQX010000030.1:0-19611 GCA_045590395.1 Acutalibacteraceae bacterium | reverse complement strand
TACAGATATTGAAAAATCTGTTGCAAAGCTTGTAAAAACAATGCTTAAGCGCGACAGCGAGTTCTTAACCGTAATTTACGGTGAAGACATAAGCGATGAGCAGGCAGAGGCTATTGAGGCCGATTTGAACGCCAAATTCGGTGATAAGGTAGAAATCACTATGGTAAACGGCGGTCAGCCTATATATTATTTCTTCCTCTCGGTTGAATAATATGAAAAACAGAAATTGCGATTTACTAAATGTTAAGGGTATCGGCGAAGCAAAGATTACTCAGCTTTCAAAGCTGGGCATTGACTCCGTCGATGCTCTTTTGCGTTATTATCCCAGAGATTATAGGGATTACACCGTAATAACCCCTATAAACGATGTTGTTCCGGGCACACAGGTAAACATCAAGGGCACTATTACCGGTGAAATTAAAACCGAAAATCTTTATCGTCAGCCTATATCTCGTTCCACCTTTAAGGTAGCTGATAAAAGCGGCAGTATGACCGTTGTAATTTTCCACAAACGGCAGGTTCCCTTTTACCTGAAATATAATACAGAGTATATCTTTTCAGGCAAAGCCGAGGGCAGTTTATTTGACCCAGTTTTGTCCTCCCCTACCGTTGTATTTAAGAATGAAAGCCGTATTCAGCCCGTTTATCCGCTTAAAAGCGGCATAACCTCTAAGCAGATTTCGCGTATGGTGGAAAGCGCACTGAACAGCCACACACCTGTTGATATTTTGCCGGAGCATATCAGAACAACCTATCACCTTTGCGATTTTGACTATGCTATACGCAATATTCACTTACCATTTTTGGCGGCGTCACGCGATGCAGCTAAAAAGCGGCTTGTTTTTGAAGAACTTTTCGTTCTTCAGACCGCCTTTGCTCTTTTAAAGGGCAAAAACAAAGAAGAAAGCGCAATAAAGCCGAAAAAGGATTTCAGTGATGAATTTTTCTCGCTTCTCCCCTTTTCACCTACAAATGCTCAGGTAAAGGTTGTAAAGGAATGTACTAAAGATATAATGTCGGGTGTTCCTATGAACCGACTGGTTCAGGGTGATGTAGGCTGCGGAAAAACTGCCGTTGCCGCCGCCCTTTGCTATACACTTGCGAAAAACGGATATCAGTCTGCCATTATGGCGCCTACCGAGATACTTGTAAAACAGCATTTTGACACCTTTAAAGCCTTTTTTAAGGATACCGATATTTCGTGTCAGCTTTTTACAGGCTCACTTACCGCTAAAGAAAAACGGGAAAGACGGGAAGAGCTTAAAAGCGGTAAAATAAATATTGCTATCGGCACCCACGCTCTTATAAGCGACGGTGTGGATTTTAATAACCTTGGTCTTGTTATAACCGACGAGCAGCACCGCTTTGGTGTGGCACAAAGGGCTAAGCTATCGGCTAAGGGTAATACCCCTCACCGCCTTGTTATGTCGGCAACCCCAATACCCCGTACCCTTGCCCTTATTATTTACGGCGACCTTGACATAAGCATAATTGATGAGTACCCCAAAAACCGTCAGGTTATTGACAGTTATAGCGTAACCTCATCACTTCGTGAGCGTGTTTATAATTTTATAAAAAAAGAGCTAAATAGCGGCAGACAAGCCTACATTGTTTGCCCATTGGTTGAAGATAACGAAACCGATTTAAAAAGCGCTGAAGAATATTTTAAGGAAATCAGTCAGAAGCAATTTAAAGATTATAAAGTAGGGCTTCTCCACGGTAAAATGAAGGCTCAGGATAAGGAAGCCGTTATGAGTGCCTTTTTAAGCGGCGAAATTAACCTTCTTGTCTGCACAACTGTTGTTGAGGTAGGTGTTGACATACCAAATGCCACAGTTATGGTTATTGAAAATGCCGAGCGCTTTGGTATGAGTCAGCTTCATCAGCTCAGAGGCCGCATCGGCAGAGGCAAACATAAATCTACCTGCATATTTATTTCCGACTCTAAAAGCAATAAGAGAATTAAAACAATGTGCGAAACTGCAGACGGCTTTAAAATTGCCGATGAAGACCTTAAAATGCGAGGTCCCGGCGATTTTATAGGAAAGCGTCAGCACGGTCTTCCCGAGCTTAAAATTGCAGATTTAAGCGGCGACATTCAGCTAATGAAGGCGTCTTGCCAAGCGGCAAACGAGATAATTTCCGAAAGCAAGGACCTAAAAAAATACCCCCTCTTAAAAGAGGCGGTATCAAAGCTTTTAAAAGATAGTGATAATTAAAAAAAGTAGTGGTTTCTGCCACTACTTTTTTTATTACAGTAAATATCCTACGGCTATGCCCAGTACTGCCGAAATGCAGATTATAATTATGGGATGTACCTTTTTAAAGGCAAGTATAGTAGATATAGCAAAAATTGAAAGGTTTATATAAAGCATAACATCTTTAAATACAACAAGGGAAAATCCGTTTGGTATAAGAACGGTTACGGCTATTGAAATTATAGCATTAGCAATAAGGCCCACAACGGCAGGCTTTAGTCCTGTCATAACTCCCTTCACCGTTTTGCTGTTTTTAAATTTATCGTATATTTTTGCAACAATAAGAATTATAACAAAGGACGGAAGAACTACGCCAAGAGTTGCACAAGCAGAGCCTAAAATACTAATCGGAGCAACCTGACTGCCAACATAGGTGGCAATATTTATGGCAAAGGGTCCCGGAGTAGATTCGCTTACCGCAATAAAGTTTACAAGTTCCTCAAGAGGCATCCAAGCCTTTGCGGTTATTTCCTCCTCTATTAAAGGAAGCATCGCATATCCGCCGCCAAAGGTAAAGGCGCCTATTTTAAGAAAGGTTAAAAACAGTTCAAGGTATATCATAGCTTTTTACTCCTCCTATCAGCAATAAAAGAAGTAATAAGGCCGAAGACAGCACAGCCTATAAGCACAAAAATAACTGGCACATTAAGGAAGGCTGTCAACAAAAAGGAAGCCGCCATAACTATATAGGAAGCTATACCCTTTGGTGACTTTTTATACATTGTGAAAAGTGCCTTAAAAAGCAGAGCCAGTACACCTGCTCTAATTCCGTTAAAGGCATATTTTACAGGCTTTATATCCCCAAAGCCCTCAAGCAAAAAGGAAATTATGAGAATAATTACAAAAGACGGAAGCACTACACCAAGGGTAGCAAAGAAGCTACCCCAAAAGCCGCAGACACGGTATCCCACAAAGGTAGCCGAGTTAATAGCTATAGGGCCCGGAGTAGACTCCGAAATAGCGATAATTTCAAGAATATCATCATCGGTTATCCATTTTTTATTTTCGGCAACCTCTCTTTGAATAAGCGGTATCATAGCATAGCCGCCGCCAAAGGTAAAGGCGCCTATTTTAAAGAAGGTTATAAACAGCTGTAAAGCCTTTTTGAAATTGCCTTTAATTTTTAACATCTCCCTTTTTTACTTTTAGTATTTTCTTAATTAACAAAATAATACCGTGAAGAGCCATACCTACCGCTATAGCAACAACCAAATCGAATATAACGGTAAAGGCAAAGGTTACAAGTAACACCAAAATTTTGTCTATACGGCGCTTTTTGAATATAGCAACAAAATGACGCCATTCGCTCATATTATAGGCTACCACAAACAAAATTGCGGCAATAGTAGGCATAGGAATAAGCTTTGCAAGGGGCAGTAGAAATAACAGCACCAAAAGAAGCACAAAGGAATGCACCATTGCGGCAACAGGAGTTCTGCCGCCGTTTTTAATATTAGCTGCCGTTCTTGCAATAGCGCCCGTAGCAGGAATACCGCCGAACATCACCGATGCAATATTAGCAACACCCTGTGCCACAAGCTCGGCATTAGAATTATGCTTACTTTTTATCATACCGTCTGCAACAACACAGGATAAAAGAGATTCTATACCTGCCAGAATAGCTATGGTAAAGGCACTGGGAAGAACTGCTGAAATCTTTTCAATACTAAAGTCCATTCCCATAAGGTTAATTTTCGGAAGGCCTTTGGGTATATCATAAAGGTCACCTATTGTATAAACATTATCGCTGAAAATCGGTATTAAGGATACCACAACTGCGCCTACAATTACGGCTATTAGTGATGGTGGTATTTTCTTTTCAATTTTGGGATAGAAAATAAGCACCAGAAGACTTAATGCACCAATAACAAGCGCCTGCCAACTAAAAGTTGATATAGCCTCAATATTAGCCTCAATTTTTTCTATAGTTTCAATAGGTCTTACGCCTGACTGATATGTAAGACCGAGAAAATCCTTAATCTGACCGATGAAAATGGTAACGGCAATACCGCCTGTAAAGCCTACGGTAATTGTTTCAGGTATATAGCGGATAAGCGAGCCAAGCTTTAATATACCCATAAGGATTAGTATAACGCCCGCAAGTACCGTCGCTACAAACAGACCGTCCATTCCCTCGGTTGCTACTATACCTGCAACTACCGTAGCAAAGGCGGCGGTGGGGCCTGCAATCTGCACACGGCTACCACCAAGAAGGCCAACAAAGAAGCCTGCGGCAA
Organism: Acutalibacteraceae bacterium; assembly: GCA_045590395.1. Classification (GTDB taxonomy): domain Bacteria; phylum Bacillota; class Clostridia; order Oscillospirales; family Acutalibacteraceae; genus SIG607. Next base: position 15,116 of record JAZNQX010000030.1, on the reverse strand, counting down.
TGGCAGTATATATACCACATGCCGGCTCAACACCCGAGGCGAGAGCCAGTGCAATAGATAAAGGCAGTGCAATTATTGCAACTATAATACCTGCAATAACATCATTTAAAAATTTTTTCTTATTGTAATTTTTAATTGTTTCAAAAAATTTAGGTTTTAGATAAAAAGATTTCATAAATTTCTCCAAAGCTTAGGTCATTAACAGGAAAAGTATACCATAATAGTTTAAAAAAGTAAAGAAAAACACCCCTGTTTTCACAGGGGTGTTGAATTTTATTCTTAGCCGCCACATCAAAAGGCAAGCGCTATGCCTTACAATGTGATGGCGAAGAGTTGCTGATTATACTAACTCGATAATAGCCATCTCAGCAGCATCACCACGGCGGGGGCCGGTTTTGGTGATACGGCAGTAACCGCCGTTTCTGTCAGCATAACGGGGAGCGATTTCGTTGTAAAGCTTCTTTACAACGTCTTCCTTAGTTATGAAAGCTAATGCCTGACGTTTGCTGTGTAAACTGTTATCTTTAGCGAGTGTAATATATTTTTCAGCCATAGCACGAACTTCTTTAGCACGGGTTACGGTTGTTTCAATTTTGCCGTTTTCAAGCAAAAAGGTAACCATAGCTCTGAGCATAGCAGTTCTCTGCTCACTGGTTCTGCCGAGTTTTCTTGTACCGGGCATGGATATTCACTCCTTACTATTATTCGTCGTCACTCTTAAGGCTATATCCAAAGGAATTCAGCTTTGCAATAACCTCTTCAAGTGATTTACGGCCAAGATTTCTTACCTTCATCATATCTTCTTCAGACTTGTTGATAAGGTCTTCTACCGTATTGATACTTGCGCGTTTCAAACAGTTGAAACTACGAACAGACAAATCCAACTCCTCAATAGTCATATTGAGAACCTTTTCATTATTGCTGTCGCCCTTAACGGCCATTATGCTCTCGGTTTCACTTGCACCCTCAGTGAGTTCAAGGAAGAGTTCAAAATGTTCCATAAGGATTTTTGCAGATAAAGAAACTGCTTCATTTGCTTTGATGGAGCCATCAGTCCACACCTCAAGAGTCAGTCTGCCCTTGTCTGTAACCTTACCAACACGGGTATTGTCAACAGTAGGATTAACCTTTAATACAGGTGTGAAAATCGAATCTACGGGGATAACTCCGATAACTGATTGCGCCGGTTTATTCTGGTCAGCCTGTACATAACCTCTGCCCTTTTCTATGGTCATTTCCATATTGAGCTTTGCACCCTCACCGAGAGTAGCAATGTACAGGTCAGGATTTAAAATCTCGACCTCAGAATCACACTTGACACTGGCACCTGTAACAACACAGGGGCCTTCTGCTTCAACATATACAGTCTTGGGAGCGTCGCTGTGAAGCTTCGGTACAAGACCTTTAATGTTAAGTATGATTTCGGTAACTTCTTCCTTTACTCCGGGAAGAGTGGAAAATTCATGAACTACACCGTCGATTTTAACGGTTGTTACAGCAGCACCGGGTAAGGTAGAGAGCAGAACTCTGCGCATACTGTTACCAAGTGTTGTTGCGTAGCCTCTCTCAAGAGGCTCCATTACAAATTTTCCGTAAGCTCCGTCGGCTGCCAATTCAAGCGTTTCTATTCTGGGCTTTTCAATTTCTATCATTTAAAAGCTCCATTCTCCGTAAATATATTTTTTATTGCCGGATAAATTATACGGGAATAAATCCGGAAATATCAGTATGAAAACTAACTGATTACTTAGAGTAGAATTCGACGATGGGCTGTTCCTCAACGGGAGCATCAATCTGGTCACGCTCAGGTAAAGCAATAACTTTAGCAGAGCAGTTGTCCTTATCAACGTCGATCCATGCGGGAGCAGGTCTGGAAGCGTTTGCTTCAACTACACCCTTCATTTTCTCAAGTGCCTTGCTCTTATCACAGATAGCGATAACATCGCCAGCCTTTAAAAGATAAGAAGCGATATCAACACGGTGGCCGTTAACCTCAAAGTGTCCGTGGCCGATAAGCTGACGAGCTTCGGCTCTGGAAGAAGCAAAACCAACTCTGTAAACTACGTTATCGAGACGGCTTTCAAGAATCTTCAAAAGGTTTTCACCAGTTACACCCTGTTTTCTCTCGGCAATTTCAAAATAGTGACGGAACTGTCCTTCCTGAACGCCGTAGAAACGACGAGCCTTCTGCTTAGCACGAAGCTGAAGACCGTATTCAGAAGACTTTTTACGTCCCTGTCCGTGCTGTCCGGGAGCATAAGCTCTAACAGCTATAGAACATTTATCAGAATAGCAGCGTTCGCCCTTTAAGAACAACTTCTGTCCTTCACGGCGGCAAAGTCTGCAAACTGCACCGGTATATCTTGCCATCTTTTACACCTCCAATAAATTCGGTTATACGCGTCTTCTCTTAGGAGGACGGCAGCCGTTGTGCGGGATAGGAGTTACGTCTTTAATCATAGTAACTTCAAGTCCTGCAGACTGTAATGCACGGATAGCGGCTTCACGTCCGGCACCAGGGCCTTTAACATACACTTCAACTATTTTAAGACCGTGTTCCATTGCAGCCTTAGCAGCTGTTTCTGCAGCGCTCTGAGCAGCAAAGGGAGTAGACTTTCTGGAGCCTCTGAAGCCGAGCTCGCCGGCAGATGCCCAAGAAAGAGCGTTACCCTGTGAATCGGTAATAGTAACAATTGTGTTGTTGAAGGTTGACTGGATATGAGCAGCACCACGTTCAATATTTTTCTTTTCGCGACGTCTACGGGTAGATGTCGTTTTAGCCTTAGCAGTAGCCATATTATCTTCCTCCTGACTTATTTCTTCTTGTTAGCGATGGTCTTCTTCGGACCCTTGCGGGTACGGGCATTGGTCTTGGAACGCTGTCCTCTTACCGGTAAGCCCTTACGATGACGAAGGCCTCTGTAACTTCCGATTTCAATAAGTCTCTTGATGTCAAATGCTACGGTACGGCGACGGTCACCTTCAACCTGAAGGTTATGGTCGATATACTCACGCAGCTTAGAAATATCATCTTCGGTCAAATCTTTGACACGGGTATCCGGATTAACTCCGGTGGCCGCAAGAATTTCTCTGGATGTTGTAAGTCCGATGCCGAAAATATATGTGAGACCGATCTCTACACGTTTGTTATTCGGCAGATCTACACCAGCAATACGTGCCATTTTTAATACACCTCCACTGTATAGCGCGGGTTTATCCCTGACGCTGTTTGTGCTTGGGATTTTCACAGATTACCATGATTTTACCCTTGCGCTTGATGATTTTGCATTTTTCGCAAATCTTTTTTACAGAAGGTCTGACTTTCATTTGGATTACCCTCCCTGATTTTTTTGACCGTCTTATTTAGAACGCCAAGTAATGCGTCCTTTAGACAGGTCGTACGGGGACATTTCAACAGTTACCTTATCACCGGGAAGTATACGAATAAAATTCATACGAAGCTTTCCCGAGATATGAGCAAGTATTGTATGTCCGCCTTGAATTTCAACTTTGAACATTGCATTCGGCATGGACTCGACAACGGTACCTTCGAGTTCAATTACATCTTCTTTAGACATAATCAGAAATCCTCCTTAATTTCGCACTGTCTTAGTGCGCGTCTTAACGATTTATTTGAAATAAACATTTTTTCATCCAGACACTGTCCGATAAAAGAGATATGTTTTAAATTTTTGCGTTTTGGTTTTTCTATGGGGCGTTCTTTACCGTCCGCCACAAGTAAAAATCCATCGCACTCACCTACAACAGCGAGTAATTTTCCTTTATCTCTTCCCGCACAAGATTTTACTATTCTTCCGGTATTCATTGTTTCACCTTCAGACAACAGTTAAAATCTGCGGGCCGTCAGCTGTTATGGCTACTGTATGCTCAAAGTGAGCAGAAAGTGAGCCGTCAACTGTCTGAACCGTCCAACCGTCCGATAAGGTTTTAACACCGGGCAAACCGAAATTGATCATTGGCTCAATAGCGATTGTCATTCCCGGCATCAAGCGGATTCCCTTTCCGGCTGTACCGTAATTCGGGACCTCTGGTGCTTCATGGAGTTTTGTGCCTATACCGTGTCCTACAAATTCGCGGACAACGGAAAAGCCCCTCTCCTCGACATAATGCTTAATAGCATAGCCTATATCGCCGATTCTGCCGCCTGCGCGAGCAGCCTTGATGCCTTCGTAAAGGCTCTCTCTGGTCGCGTCTATCAGCCGCTTCGCATCATCGGAAATTTCTCCGACTGCGAAAGTGGCGGCGTTATCACCGTTATAGCCTTCAAAAGCTGCGCCAAGGTCGACACTGACTATGTCACCGCTTTTAAGCAGTCGCTTCTTTGAAGGTATGCCGTGAATCACCTCATTATTTATAGATATACAAGCCGTAGCGGGATAACCGGAATAACCTTTGAAGTTAGGAACTGCGCCCTGACTTCTTATATAGTCTTCAGCTATCTTATCAAGTTCTCCGGTAGATATTCCCGGTTCTATGGACTTGCCTATCAGCTGTAATGCTCCTGCCGATATTCTGCATGCCTTTTGCATACAGATAAGTTCACGGCTGGTTTTAAGCACTATCATAACTAAATCTCCAATGCTTTGAAAACTGCTTTGGTGGTTTTCTCAACAGTATCCATACCCTTAACACTGATAAGTTTACCCTGCTTCTCATAGTAAGCCATAAGGGGCTCTGTCTGCTCGTGATAAACCTCTAAACGATTAAGCACCGTTGAAGGTTCATCATCCTTACGGATAACAAGGTTACCGCCGCAGAGGTTACATACGCCCTCTTTTTCGGGTTTCTTATATTCAGTGTGATAACTTGCTCCGCACTTTTCACAAACGCGTCTGCCTGACATACGCTTTACTATTTCTTCATCGTCCACTTCAATAGAGAGAACTTTGTCAACAGTATCGCCCATATTATCCAGTGCCTGCGCCTGAGGAATTGTGCGGGGAAAACCGTCAAGAATATAACCGTTTTCGCAGTCTTTTTCACTCAGTCTTTCCTTTACTATGCCTATTACGACATCATCGGGAACAAGACTTCCTGCATCTATATAAGATTTAGCAACTAAACCCATTTCAGTGCCGTTTTTAAGTGCGGCGCGGATAATATTACCCGTTGAAATGGTTGGGATATTACATTTTTCTGAAATAAATTCTGCCTGAGTGCCTTTACCGGCACCGGGCGCTCCCAAAAGAATGAGTTTCATCTATGGTCTCCTTTATTAGTCAAGGAATCCCTTATAATGACGCATCATCATCTGAGATTCAAGGTTCTGAACTGTATCAAGTGCAACACCTACAAGAATAAGCATTGAAGTACCACCAAGAGAGATATTCATAGCGCCTATTCTGCCTACAGCGATAGGAAGTATTGCAACTATGCTCAGGAAAAATGCACCCATCAAAGTAATTCTTGACAAAATCTTTGAAATGAAATCGGTGGTAGGCTTTCCGGGACGAATACCGGGAATTGAACCGCCGTTCTTTCTAAGATTATTGGTCATTTCTACAGGATTGAACTGAATGGTTGCATAGAAGTATGCAAAACCGATAATCAGTACAAAGTAGATTATTGCATAGAACACACCTTGTGTGCTGAAAAGTGACAAGAACTTATACATACTGCTTTCAGTATTCTTCATAAAGCCCATAATCATAGTGGGAAGCATCAGTATAGAGCTTGCAAATATTACAGGCATAACACCTGACATATTTACCTTAATCGGAATATGACTGTTCTGTCCGCCGTACATTTTATTACCAACAACGCGTTTTGCATACTGCACGGGAATTCTGCGTTCCGCAGCAGTCATCCAGATAACGAACATTATGAGTAATAGGAAAAGTACAACGATTGCTGCAACAGCAACAGGGTTAATGGTAAGGTTTTTCCAAAGAACTCCTGCAGCATCAGGACCTCTGGCGATAATACCGCTGAACAGTATCATAGAAATACCGTTACCGATACCTTTTGCATCGATTTGTTCACCGAGCCACATAACCAGGGTAGAACCTGCGGTAAGGCAAAGAACCACAACCACACCTGCCAGCCATACAAGACCGCCCTTAGCGTTAATACAGTTAACACCATTGGAATTCAGATAAAAGAAAAATGCGGTACTCTGAAGAAGAGCGAGAGCTACTGTTATATAACGGGTAATCTGCGCAATCTTCTTTCTGCCCTCTTCGCCTTCTTTTGAAAGTCTTTCAAGAGCAGGTATAGCAACTGACAACAGCTGTATAATAATTGATGAGTTAATGTACGGGGTAACCGAAAGTGCAAATATTGCACCGTAGTCAAGAGCGCCACCGGTCAATACCGAAATAGAGGTAAGACCAACGTTAGCGTCCATAACTGTTTTTAAGGTTTCCACGTCAATAAAGGGAACCGGAATGATTGAACCTATACGGAAAACAATCAGGATGAAAACCGTGAAAAGTATCTTGCGTCTGATATCTTTGATAGCCCAGGCGTTTCTAATAGTCTCTAACACGGTTAAATCACCTCGGTCTTTCCGCCGGCAGCAGCGATTTTTTCAGCAGCAGAAGCAGAGAAAGCGTTAAGCTTAACAGTAAGCTTCTTAGTGATTTCGCCTTTGCCGAGTACTTTTACAGGGTAAGAAGCCTTCTTCACGATACCCTTATCAGCCAAAGCGGCTGCATCTACAACGGCACCATCCTCAAATACATTGAGAGCGGAAACATTGATTGCAATAACCTCTTCAGCAAAAATGTTATTGAAGCCACGCTTCGGAACACGTCTCTGAAGGGGCATCTGACCGCCTTCGAAACCGGGTCTCATACCGTGACCGGCACGAGCCTTCTGTCCTTTGTGACCTTTACCGGCAGTTTTTCCGTTGCCGGAGCCATGACCTCTACCGATGCGTTTTGCTTCCTTTGTAGAACCAAAAGCCGGGGATAATTCATGCAGTTTCATTTTTCGCACCTCCTTGCTTAGTGACGGAATGAATTCCGTTTTTTCCGCTTTTCACGGATATACTTAGGGGCCATATTAAGCCTCACTCACCTCAACGAGGTGTACGATTTTCTTAATCTTACCCTGTGTTGCAGCATTATCGGGCTGAATAGACTCATCGCCTATTTTTTTAAGTCCGAGTGCAGCAGCAGTAGCAATCTGGTCTTTCTTGGAGCCGATTGTGCTCTTTACAAGTTTAACTTTAAGTGACATATCCTTGCTCCTCCTTAACCTACGATTTCTTTAACAGACTTACCACGGATAGCAGCAACCTCTTCGGCGTTGCGAAGTGCGGCAAGACCTGCAATAGTAGCTCTTACTACGTTACAGGGGTTGTTAGAACGTAAAGCCTTGGTACGAATATCTTTAATACCAACGGTTTCAAGTACGGCACGAACAGGACCGCCGGCAATAACGCCGGTACCGGTTGCAGCGGGCTTTAAGAGCACGCGGCCTGCGCCGAACTCACCTACGATTTCATGAGGAATAGTTGTGCCTTTAAGAGCAACGGTAATCATGTTCTTTTTAGCATCTTCAATTCCCTTACGGATCGCATCCGGAACTTCACCGGCTTTGCCGAGACCGAAGCCTACCTTGCCATTGCCGTCACCGACAACAACCAAAGCGGAGAATTTCATAATACGACCGCCCTTAACGGTTTTGGATACGCGGTTGATAGCAACAACGCGCTCCTGTAATTCTACATTATTAGTGTTAAAATTAGTAGCCAAAAGTATTCCTCCTCTTCAATTAGAACTTGAGGCCGCCCTCACGGGCACCTTCGGCAAGCTCCATTACACGACCATGGTAAATATAACCGCCACGGTCGAAAACGCAGCACTCAATACCCTTATCAAGAGCGCGTTTAGCAATTAACTGTCCAACTTTACGGGCTGCTTCTTTGTTGCCGGTAGCACCTTCGAAATCTTTTTCGATGGTGGATGCAGCAGCTAAAGTAACACCATTAACATCGTCGATCAGCTGGGCGTAAATGTTGCTGTTGGAGCGGAATACATCAAGGCGGGGGCACTCAGCAGTACCACTAATCTTGCTACGTACACGTGCGTGACGCTTAAGACGAGCCTTGTTAGAATCTGGTCTTGTAACCATTTAAAATACACTCCTTTTAAATTATTTCTTTGCGCCCTTAGCGGCTTTACCTTCTTTGCGGCGGATATGCTCATCGACATACTTGATGCCCTTGCCCTTATAAGGCTCGGGAGGACGTTTTTCGCGAATCTGAGCTGCCAACTGACCTACTGCCTGTTTGTCGGAACCGCTAACAATGATTTTGTTAGGACCGGGAACATCAATAGTAATACCGGCAGGTTCTTCTACGATTACCTGATGAGAAAATCCAAGGTTCATAACAAGATTTTTACCCTGCTTCTGAACACGATAACCAACACCGTTTACGTCAAGTTCCTTCTTGAAGCCTTCGGTTACACCCTCAACCATATTGGCGATAAGTGTACGGGTAAGACCGTGAAGTGAACGGTTTAATTGGTCGTCATTGGGACGCTTTACAATAATTTCGCTATTCTCAATTACAATTTCCATTTCAGGACGGAGAGTGTCTTTAAGTTCACCCTTAGGACCTTTAACGGTGATTTCGCTGCCGTTAAGCTTAACGTCAACGCCTGCAGGAATAGCAATGGGTTTCTTTCCAATACGAGACATCCTGAAGCACCTCCTTACCAGATATAAGCCAGAACTTCGCCGCCTACATTTGCGCTGCGAGCCTGCTTATCTGTCAAAATACCCTTAGAGGTGGAAAGGATTGCGATGCCAAGGCCTCTCATAACCTTCGGCATATCCTCAACATTGGTGTAAATTCTCAAACCGGGCTTGGAAACTCTGCGGATTCCGGTGATGATTTGAGATTTTTTCGGGCCATACTTCAGTACGATATGAATCATGCCCTGCTTTCCGTCTTCAATAACCTGAAAGCTTGTGATATATCCTTCGTCAAGTAAAATCTGAGCGATAGCCTTCTTTACATTTGACGCGGGGATATCTACCGAATCATGTTTTGCCGAAGAAGCGTTACGAATACGTGTAAGCATATCGGCTATAGTATCGGTGATTTGCATGCCGTCAACCTCCTTTTCTGTTGCTTTTACCAGCTTGCCTTTGTCACGCCGGGAATTTCTCCCTTATATGCGAGTTCTCTGAAACAGATACGGCAAATACCGTATTTGCGAAGATAAGCGTGGGGGCGTCCGCAGATTTTGCATCTGCTATAAGCTCTGGTAGAAAATTTGGCAGGACGTGCCTGTTTGATTTTCATAGATGTTTTAGCCATAATCTCTTCTCCTTATCTTGCAAACGGAGCACCCATAAGAGAAAGCAACTCACGGGCTTCTTCGTCGGTGTTCGCAGTGGTAATGAAGTTAATATCCATACCGCGAACCTTGTCGATCTTGTCAAATTCGATTTCAGGGAAAATAAGCTGCTCTTTAACGCCCATGGAATAGTTACCACGACCGTCGAAAGAGTTAGGATTGATACCTCTGAAGTCTCTTACTCTGGGAAGAGCTGCGTTGAACAGACGCTCAACGAACTCATACATTCTCTCACCTCTGAGAGTAACTTTTACACCGATGGGCTGACCTGCACGAAGCTTGAAGTTCGCAACCGACTTCTTAGCTACACAGGGGATTGCCTTCTGTCCGGTGATTTTGCTCAGATCGGCAATAGCAGCTTCGATAGCCTTGGGGTTATCCTTTGCTTCGCCGAGTCCGACATTGATTACAACTTTATTGAGCTTCGGAATCTGCATGACGCTCTTGTAATTGAATTTCTTCATCAATGCGGGAGCAATAGAATTTACATATTCTTCTCTCATTAATGACATGTCATGTCCTCCTTACTCACTAAAATGTTTCGCCGCACTTCTTGCACATACGGTCCTTCTTGCCATCCTCGTAGATTTTAACGCCTACACGGGTGGGTTTGCCGCACTTGGGGCAAACAAGCTGAACCTTAGATGCATAGATTGCGCTTTCGGTCTCAATTATACCTGAAGGGTCGCCGGCCTTGCGGGGTTTCATATGCTTTTTAACAACATTAAGACCCTCAACAATAACCTTGCCTTCTTTGGGGCTAACTTCGAGAACCTTACCGCTTTTGCCACGGTATTTTTCGTCTCCGGTGAGGAGAACTACAGTATCACCAGTTTTAATGTTCATTGTGTTCATCCTCCATTAAAGTACTTCGGGAGCAAGAGAAAGGATTTTGGTGTAATCCTTATCACGAAGCTCACGGGCTACCGGTCCGAAAATACGGGTACCGCGGGGGTTTTTGTCCTCACGGATGATAACGGCAGCGTTCTCATCAAATCTGATATAAGTGCCATCACTGCGACGAAGGCCTTTTGCAGAACGAACTACAACTGCCTTTACTACATCGCCCTTCTTAACAGTACCACCGGGAGTGGCCTTTTTAACGGAAGCAACGATGACATCGCCGATATTGGCATACCTTCTTCTTGAGCCACCGAGAACACGGATGCACATAATTTCTTTAGCACCGGTATTGTCGGCAACCTTAAGGTAACTCTGTTGCTGTATCACAGTGGTTTCCTCCTTACAGACTACAAAGCTTTTTCGATAATCTCAACCACACGCCAATTCTTATCCTTGGAGAGCGGTCTGGTTTCCATAATGAGAACTCTGTCACCAATATTGCAGGTGTTGTTTTCATCATGGGCCTTAAGCTTAATAGTGTTTTTAATAATCTTCTTGTAGAGCGGGTGTTTTACGTTGTCTTCGATAGCAACTACAACGGTTTTATCCATTTTATTGCTTACAACCTTACCTACTCTTGTCTTACGAAGGTTTCTTTCGCTCATTCGATTACCCTCCCTCTTCCTTATGCCTTGGAGTCAAGAAGTTCTTTTTCACGAATTACGGTTTTAACACGTGCAATATCCTTCTTAACTTCAGTAATGCGCATAGGATTGTCGAGCTGATTGATAGCGAGCTGGAAACGGAGATTGAATAATTCTTCCTTAAGCTTACCAAGCTTTTCATTCAGCTCAGCGATGGTTAATTCTCTGATTTCCTTAGTATTCATTACTGCTCACCATCCATTTCCTTAGTAACAAACTTACATTTAATAGGAAGTTTGTTGGCAGCGAGACGCATAGCTTCCTGAGCAAGCTCTTCGGAAACCCCGCCAATCTCGAACATAATACGTCCGGGCTTAACAACTGCTACCCAGTACTCAGGTGAACCTTTACCGGAACCCATTCGAGTTTCAGCCGGCTTTGCAGTTATCGGCTTATCCGGGAAAATCTTAATCCATACCTGACCGCCACGCTTGATGTAACGAGTCATAGCGATACGGGCAGCTTCTATCTGGTTTGAAGTGATCCACGCCGGTTCAAGAGCCTGAAGACCAAACTGTCCGTGGGTAATTGTTGTACCTCTGGAAGCCTTACCAGTCATACGGCCACGCTGAACTCTGCGGTATTTAACGCGCTTAGGTAATAACATTAGCGGGATCCCCCTTCCTTCTTAGATGTCTTCTTAACATCATGAAGGATTTCGCCCTTATAAAGCCATACCTTTACGCCGAGACGGCCGTAGGTAGTAGCTGCTTCTGCAAAACCGTAATCGATATCAGCACGAAGAGTCTGCAGCGGGATAGTACCTTCATGATAGGTTTCGGCACCGGCGATTTCTCTACCGCCGAGACGACCGGAAACGGTAATCTTAATACCCTTTGCGCCGAACTTCATGGAGCGGCCGATAGCCATCTTCATAGCACGACGGAAGGAAACACGCTTTTCAAGCTGAACAGCGATGTTTTCAGCAACAAGCTGAGCATCCATATCCGGATTTTTGATTTCTACAATATTGATTGTGCAGGTTTTACCGAGCATTTTTTCACAGGTAAGACGGAGCTTTTCGATTTCAGCACCGTTTCTGCCTATTACCATACCGGGCTTTGCACAATGAATGTGGATTCTGACCTTGGACGCGTTGCGTTCAATTTCAATTTTAGGAACGCCTGCGGACTGAAGTGTCTTCTTAAGGTACTTACGGAGGTTATAGTCCTCAACCAAAGTATCTCCGAAGACATTATCCTTGGCATACCAACGGGAATCCCAGTTTTTAATTACGCCAACACGGAATCCGTGTGGATTAACTTTCTGGCCCATAGTCTAACCTCCTTAATCCTCGCGTTCTTTAAGAACGATTGTCATGTGTGATGTTCTCTTTAAAATTCTGTGAGCACGGCCGTGGTCCTTAGGACGAATACGTTTTAAGGTGGGGCCGGGACATACAAAACATTCAGCTACATAGAGCTTAGAAACATCCATGTGATGATTATTTTCTGCATTTGCAATTGCAGAAGCTAAAAGCTTTTCAAGATATTCACAAGCAGACTTAGGTGTGAACTTGAGAATAGCCATTGCTTTGTCAGCATCCTGATTGCGAATGAGGTCCATCACTATCTTCACCTTACGCGGTGAAATGCGAGCATATTTAAGTATTGCTCTTGCTTCCATAATTAAACTCTCCTTTCGCCGCTTACTTTGTGGTCTTTGCACCGGCATGGCCTTTGAAGGTTCTGGTGGGAGCAAACTCACCGAGCTTGTGACCTACCATATCCTCAGTAACATAAACCGGAACATGTTTGCGACCGTCGTGAACTGCGATGGTATGTCCGACGAAATCGGGGAATATGGTTGATGAACGACTCCAGGTTTTGAGAACTCTCTTCTCACCGGCAGCATTCATCTCCTGAATTCTTTTCATAAGAACGGGCTGCACAAAGGGGCCCTTTTTTACGCTTCTACCCATAATTTTATCTCCTTTCGTCTGACTTACTTACTACGACGTTTTACGATATACTTATCGGTCGATTTGTGTTTCTTACGAGTCTTGTAACCAAGAGCAGGCTTGCCCCAAGGAGTTACAGGACCGGGACGTCCGATAGGTGCTCTACCTTCACCACCACCGTGGGGGTGATTGCAGGGGTTCATTACAGAACCTCTAACGGTAGGACGCCAACCCATATGACGCTTACGTCCGGCTTTACCGTAGTTGATGTTGCTATGCTCAGGGTTACTTACCTGACCGATGGTAGCCATGCAGTTTACAGGTACGTTTCTGAGTTCGCCGGAAGGCAGACGAAGAAGTGCCATTCCGTTTTCTTTAGCCATAAGCTGTGCCATATTACCTGCAGAACGAGCAAGCTGAGCACCGCGTCCGGAATAAAGTTCAACATTGTGGATAAAGGTACCAACAGGAATGTTGGCAAGTGGAAGTGCGTTACCGGGTTTAATGTCGGCTTCAGGGCCGCTTACTATAACATCGCCAACCTTAAGGCCAACAGGTGCTATAATGTAACGCTTCTCTTTATTTTCGTTATCGTACTGTACAAGTGCGATAAATGCAGATCTGTTAGGGTCGTATTCAAGAGTAAGAACAGTTGCGGGTATACCGAAAAGTTCTCTCTTGAAATCGATAACTCTGTACTTTCTGCGGTTTCCGCCGCCACGATGACGAACGGTGATGCGGCCATAGCTGTTACGACCGGCATTTTTCTTTAAAGGCTCAAGTAAGCTTCTCTCAGGCTTTACATCGGAAAGAATGGAGTAATCCATACTTGTCATACCGCGACGGCCCGGAGTAGTCGGCTTATAATGCTTTATTGCCATTTTTAATTCACTCTCCTATTTAGGCTTAGCGAAACCGTTTTGTCGGCTTCATACATCACCTGAAGCATACGCTTCTAGGCACTGGGATTACATAAGACCGTCGAAGAACTCGATTGTCTTGGAATCCTTTTCCAAAGTAACAATAGCTTTCTTCCAAGAGGAAGTGTAGCCTGAGAAACGTCCCATACGACGAGCCTGGCCACGAACGCTCAAGGTGTTAACCTTAGCAACCTTAACCTTGAAGATTTCTTCAACGGCTTTGGCGATTTCAACCTTATTAGCATCCTTTGCTACTTTGAAGGTGTATTTCTTGTCGGCAATGCCTGACATACTTTTCTCGGTAATAACCGGAGCAATAATGATATCCTGTGCGGTTTTCATTATGCGTACACCTCCTCAATTTTTCCTACGGCACCCTTAGCAATTACTAAGGTATCAGCGCAGATAATATCGTAAGTGTTGATGGTGTTAACCTGAGCGGTCTTTACACCGGGGATGTTTGCACAGCTCTTAACAGCAAAATTGTTGTTGTCCTCAAGAACGATAAGAGTCTTCTTGCCGGCATTTATAGCCTTAAGACAGTCAACAACAGTCTTGGTCTTAAAGCCATCTACCTTGAACTCATCAAGAACAATGAGGTCGCCGGTGATAACTTTATCGGAAAGAGCAGACTTAAGTGCAAGTCTCTTAACCTTTTTATTAAGGTCATAAGAGTAGTCGCGGGGCTTCGGTGCGTGAACAATACCACCGTGAGTCCACTGCGGAGCTCTTGTAGAACCCTGTCTAGCATGGCCTGTACCTTTTTGTCTCCAAGGCTTCTTACCGCCGCCGGAAACTTCGGTACGGGTTAAGGTAGACTGGGTGCCCTGACGCTGATTAGCGAGGTAATTTACTACTGCCTGGTGCATAACTACTGCATTAGGCTCTACTGCGAAAATGGCATCGCTTAATGTGATTTCGCCCACATTCTTGCCAGCCATATCCAAAACTACTACATTAGGCATAATTCAGTTCTCCTTTCCCTTAGGCTTTCACGCTGTCGAAAAGAATAACGATTCCGCCCTTGGGACCGGGAACGGCGCCCTTAACTGCGATGATGTTATTCTCAGCATCTACTTTAACTACACTAAGGTTCTGAACGGTTACACGCTCATTACCTAAGTGACCAGCCATTTTCTTGCCCTTGAATACACGTGCGGGGTCGATAACACCGAGAGAGCCGCCGTGACGATGTACAGGGCCGGTACCATGAGACTCTTTAAGGCGGCTGAAGTTCCAGCGCTTAACAACGCCTGCATAACCCTTACCTTTAGAGGTACCTCTTACATCTACTGCATCGCCTTCGGCAAATACGACAGCCTTAATGATGTCGCCAACATTCATAGCGCTCATATCTTCAAAGCGGAACTCGCGAAGAACCTTCTTCGGAGCAACGTCGCCTTTAGCGAAGTGA
>JAZNQX010000029.1:0-1568 GCA_045590395.1 Acutalibacteraceae bacterium | reverse complement strand
AGAGTACGGAAAAATACACAGATACAAGGGAAATTATAGTGATTTTATAAACGCTAAGGAGAAAGATAAGGAAAGGCGCCTTAAGGAATATAAAGCGCAGCAGAGAGAAATAGAAAAAACAAACGAGCTTATCGAACGCTTTAGATATAAGGCTACAAAGGCGGCTATGGTGCAGTCACGCATAAAAGCTCTTGAAAAAACCGAGATTCTGAGCGCTCCCGAGGAAAGTGATACAAGGGCTTTTTTTGCCGACTTTACCCCCGAAATAATGAGCGGAGGAAATGTTTTAGAGGTTAAAAATCTTAAAATTGGTTATGATAAGGAGCTGTCTACCGTTAACTTCCTTATAAAACGGGGAGAAAAGCTTGGTGTAATAGGTGCTAACGGCAAGGGTAAATCCACATTGCTTAAAACGGTTATGGGTATGCTGCCACAGATTAGCGGAAGTATTATTCAGGGTATAAATTTAAGAATAGGTTATTTTGACCAGCACCTTGCTCAATATGTAAGCGAGAAGACGGTGCTTGAGGATTATTGGGATGCATTTCCAACCCTTACACAGACTCAGGTGAGAAGTGACCTTGGCGCATTTCTTTTCAGAGGCGAGGATGTTTTTAAAACTGTTTCGGTGCTGTCGGGTGGAGAAAAGGTAAGGCTTTGTCTTTGCAAAATACTTAAGAAAAAGCCTAACTTTTTAATACTTGACGAGCCTACAAATCATATGGATATTGTAGGCAAAGAGGCTCTTGAGGAAATGCTTAAAAACTACCCCGGCACTATTCTCTGTGTTTCCCACGACAGATATTTTATTAAAGAAATTTGTGACAGTCTGCTTGTTTTTGAGGAAAATGGCACCCATCATTATAATTTCGGCTATAAAGAGTACGAAGCAATGCAGAAAAATGATACCGAAGCCGAGAAAAAGCCTGAGGAAACAAAGATTAGTACTAATAAAGGGAAGTATTATTCTGCCTTTAAAGAGCTTTCAAAGGTAAATAAAAAGATAGAAAAGCTTGAGGAAAAAATCGCTTTAAGGGAAGAAGAAATAGCGGGAATAAAAGCAGAACTTTCAAATGATGAAATCGCCAGTGATTTTTTTAAGCTTTGTAATCTTACAAAAGAAATAGAAGAAAAGGAGTCAGAACTCTCCGTTGTTTACAGCAAATGGGAGGAGCTTTGCCTTAAAAGAGAAGAGCTTGAAGAAATCAATAATAACTTGTAAAAGAAAAACGGTTGTGATATACTGTTTTCATAAACACTAAGATAGGAGAATTAAATTGTCCTTTCCCCTTGAAAGAATAAGAAACTTTTGTATAGTTGCCCATATTGACCACGGAAAATCTACTCTTGCCGACCGTTTGCTTGAGCTGACAAGCTCTGTTGAGCAAAGGGAAATGGAGGAGCAGATACTTGACAGTATGGAGTTTGAAAGAGAGCGTGGAATTACCATAAAGGCCCACGCCGTTACTCTTTACCATACCGGCAGCGACGGACAGCAGTACGAGCTTAACTTAATAGATACCCCCGGACACGTTGACTTTAACTATGAGGTATCCCGTTCTCTTGCC
>JAZNQX010000028.1:0-26685 GCA_045590395.1 Acutalibacteraceae bacterium | reverse complement strand
TACATCTGCGGACCTAAAATTTCTTCATATATGTTTGCCGGCGGTGTACTCAGCTGGATGGTGCTTATTCCCATTATGGTGCTTTTCGGCGCTGATATGGTTATGTATCCCAGCCTTGAGAGCACTATTGGTGAAATTTTTGCTACCGAGGGCGCTTACGGTATATGGGGCTCTTATATCCGTTATATCGGTGCAGGCGCGCTTGCCGCAGGCGGTATAATCAGCCTTATTAAATCTCTTCCCCTTATTGTTCGCACCTTCCGTGATGCCATAAAGACAATTATGGTAAAGGACAACTCCTCTTCTTCACTTCGTACCGACAAGGACATTAATATGGGTGTTGTTCTCGGTTCTATATTGGCACTTACCATTCTTGTATGGCTCGTTCCCGCAATTCCCGTATCTCCCATCGGTGCAGTTATCGTTGTTGTATTCGGTTTCTTCTTCGCAACCGTTTCTTCCCGTATGGTAGGTATTGTAGGAAGCAGTAACAACCCTGTTTCAGGTATGGCCATTGCCACCCTGCTTATTTCAACACTTATTCTTAAATTTACAGGTGTAAGCGGTGCCGAAGGTATGAAGGCCGCTATCGCTATCGGTTCTATTATCTGTATTGTTGCCGCTATTGCAGGTGACACCTCTCAGGACCTTAAAACAGGCTACCTTTTGGGTGCTACCCCCTGGAAACAACAGATTGGCGAAATTATCGGCGTAATCGCAGCAGCATTCGCTATCGGCTTTACCCTTAATCTTCTTGATACCGCTTGGAGCTTTGGCAGTGAGTCTATTCCTGCTCCTCAGGCCACCCTTATGAAGATGGTTATTGAGGGCATAATGGGCGGAAAGCTTCCTTGGGGACTTATTCTTATTGGTGTGCTTATTGCCGTAGTTGTTGAAATCTTAAAGCTTCCCGTACTTCCCGTTGCTATCGGTATTTATCTGCCTGTTCACCTTAACGCCTGCATTATGGTCGGCGGTATCGTTCGCTTCTTCTTTGATAAGATTAAGAATGACGAAAAGCGCGAAAAGGCTGTTAACAAAGGTATACTCTTTAGCTCAGGTATGATAGCAGGTGAAGGCCTTGTAGGTATCCTTCTTGCCGCCTTTGCCGTACTTGGAATTGCAGATAAGATTGATATATCCGGCTTTATTAACCTTCCCGAATGGGCACTGAGCGTAGGAAGTCTTATTCTCTTTGGAATTACCATTCTTACACTTGTGCTTTCCTGCCTTTCTAAGAAGAAAAACTAATGAAAAAGAAAAACATTATAAGTGCAAATTTTCTTGAAAATATCCCTTTAAAGCACCCCGATATAAACTGGAAAAGCGGCGAAGACGGACTTATAACCCTTGAGGTTGAAAACAAGGGCTGGGCAAACAGAGTTGCCCAAAAGCTTTTCGGCAGACCTAAAATAAGCTATGTGCATCTTGATGAGCACGGCAGTTTTGTCTGGCCCCTTATTGACGGTGAAAAGGATATAACCGAAATAGGTGTTTCGGTAAAGGAACATTTTGGCGAGAAGTGCGAGCCTCTTTACGAGCGCCTTGCAAGATTTTTTCAGATACTGAAAAGCTATAATTTTATAACCTTTAAGGACTGACCGTTTTGGTCAGTCCTTTATCTTTGTAAAAATATATGGAAAAAATGTTATGAATGTAGTATAATAATAGAAAAATATTGATAAACCTAAAAAACAAGGTGATTTTTATGAAGATTATAGTTTCAGGTTGCGGTAAAATCGGCAGTACCATCGTATCAAGTCTTGTAAACGAAGGTCACGATGTAACCGTTATGGACAAATCGGCAACCGTTATAGAGGAAATGGCCGACCTTTATGACGTTATGGGTATATGCGGCAATGGTGCCGACTGCGAAACCCTTCTTGAAGCAGGTGTTAAAAATGCCCAGCTTTTTATAAGCGTCACCGATTCTGACGAAACAAATATGCTTTCCTGCTTTCTTGCTAAGCGTATGGGAGCTGCCCATACCATTGCCCGTATACGAAACCCTGAGTATAACGATAAAAGCCTTGGCTTTATGCGCCATCACTTAGGCATTGATATGGCTATAAACCCTGAGCTTATGGCGGCAAGGGAAATATACCGTTTACTTAAGCTTCCCAGTGCGGCAAAGGTTGAAACCTTTTCGGGTAAAACCTTTGAAATGGTAGAAATTAAATTAAAATCTGATTCTGTGCTTGACGGACTAAGCCTTATTGAAATGCGTAAAAAGTTTCAGGTTAATGTGCTTGTCTGCATAGTAAAGCGCGGCGAGGAAATCTTTATTCCCGACGGTAATTTTGTGCTTAAAAGTGAGGACAGAATCGGCATTACCGCCGCCCCTGTGGAAATACTTAAGTTCTTTAAAATGCTTGGTATTAATCAAAAACAAGCTAAAAACGTAACCATTATAGGCGCAGGTAAATCTGCCTTTTATCTTGCAAAAATGTTGCTGGCAGGCTCAAGTGACGTAAAAATAATTGAGCTTGATACTGATAAGTGCGCTAAATTCAGTGAGCTTTTGCCGGGTGCAGTTATTATAAACGGCGACGGCACAAATAAAGACCTGCTTTTAGAAGAAGGAATTAAACAGACCGACGCTTTCCTTACCCTTACAGGCTCTGACGAAAAGAACATTCTGCTGTCTTACTTTGCAGGTACTTTAAACGTTCCCAAAATCATTACCAAGGTAAATAACTCCGATTTTGCCTATATGGCACAAAAAATCGGCGCCGAAAGTATAATCACACCGAGAAAAATTGTTGCCGATATTTTAGTGCGTTATGCAAGAGGTCTGGAGAATTCTTTGGGCAGTAAAATTGAAACCCTTTATCAGCTTATGGATTCAAAAGCCGAGCTTTTGGAATTTAACGTTCAGCCCGACTGTTCTATTATAGAAATCCCCTTTAAAACCCTTAATACCAAAAAAGGCACCCTTATTGCAGGAATAATCAGAAACCGCAAGGCTATAATTCCGTCAGGTGACGATTATCTTTTACCGGGCGATAAGGTAATAATTATTTCGGCTACCCCCGGTATGAGCGAAATCACCGATATTGTGAAATAAGAGGGCTAAATTAGTGAATAAACGAATAATTCTTAGTATTTCAGGAAAAATTTTGCAGGTAGAGGCTTTGCTTATGCTTTTTCCTGCAATAGTTTCTTTAATTTACAGTGAGAAATCAGTATGGGCGTTTTTGATATCTGCGTCAATTACCGTTGTTGTAGGCACATTACTCACCTTAATATTCAAGCCGAAATCTGATGTTATTTATGCCAGAGAAGGTCTTATTACAGTTGCTCTTGCCTGGCTTTTTATGTCTGCTTTCGGTGCTCTGCCCTTTTATATAAGCAGAGAAATTCCGTCCTATGTTGACGCTTTTTTTGAAATTGTCAGCGGTTTTACAACCACAGGTGCTTCTATTTTAAGAAATGTTGAAGCACTTTCCCGTGGTGCTCTATTCTGGAGAAGCTTTACCCACTGGATAGGTGGTATGGGTGTTCTGGTGTTTATAACAGCTGTTATACCCAATATGTCCGACCGCTCTATCCATATTATACGTGCCGAAATGCCCGGACCCATTGTAGGTAAATTAGTTCCAAAGGTTAAGGACACATCCCGTGTGCTTTATCTGATTTATATTGTACTTACGCTTACACAGATTGTCTTTCTCCTTTGTGGAGGTCTGAGTCTGTACGACAGTTCAGTGCTTACCTTCGGTACTGCCGGCACCGGCGGATTTTCAATGAAGAACGATAGTATTGCTTCCTTTTCCCCCTATGTACAGTGGGTTATAACAATATTTATGCTGATTTTCGGCATAAACTTCAACCTATATTACCTTATTATAATACGACGCTTCCGTTCTGCTTTTAAAAGCGAGGAGCTATGGACATATATAGCCATATTTGCCGTGAGTGTTGGAATAATCACCGCAAATACCTATTCTGATGGACAGAACTTAGGCGACACCCTACGGAGCTCTGCTTTTCAGGTGTCCTCTATAATGACAACAACCGGCTACTCCACTGCTGATTTTAATATATGGCCCCAGCTTTCAAAAAGCATACTGTTTATACTTATGCTTATAGGCTCATGCGCCGGCTCCACCGCAGGCGGCATAAAGGTTTCCCGTGTTATAATTCTTTTTAAAACCATACGGAAGGAATGTCAGCGGCTTATTCATCCCCGTTCCATCCGCTCAATAAAATTTGAGGGCAAAGCTCTTGACACCGTTACCCGCCACGGCGTTAGTGCGTATCTTGCAGTTTACGCTATGTGTTTTTTTGCGGTATTCCTTATTATCTCCATAGATAATTTTTCTATGGAAACCAATATAAGTGCGACGGCAGCTTGCTTTAATAATATAGGCCCCGGTTTTGCCAGTGTGGGACCTTTAAGCAACTATGCTGATTACAGCTTTTTCTCTAAAATTGTACTTTCCTTCGCAATGCTTTTGGGAAGGCTTGAAATATATCCGCTTCTACTTGCCTTCTCTTTAAAAACCTGGAGCAGAAAATAAATTAAAAAACAGATTTCATAACGGGTGTTGGACTTAGGGATGAAATCTGTTTTTTTATTCATATTGCCTATTTTCAATTTTTGTGATATACTTAAAAAGATATAAGTTTAAGGAAGTCAAAATATGAAAAACAAATCACGTTTTACTTTTTCAACCTCTCATATAATTATGCTAAGCTTCCTTTTAGCCATAATGTTGGGAAGTTTTTTACTTGCGTTGCCTATAAGCTCAGCCAGCGGTACTGCCGTTCCATATATAGATGCCCTTTTTACCGCCACAACCGCCACCTGTGTTACCGGACTTGTAACACTTCCTACCGTTACTACCTGGAGCATTTTCGGACAGGCAATAATTCTTATACTTATTCAGATAGGCGGACTGGGTATTATAACTATTATGTCAGGTATTATGATCGCTCTTCACCGCAAAATAGATATAGGCAGTCGCCTTCTTATTCAGGATGCCTTTAATCTCAATTCTCTTTCAGGTCTTGTGCGGTTTGTAAAAAAAGTTATTTTAGGCACCTTTATAATAGAAGCCGCAGGTGCGCTTTTATATATGACGGTTTTTGTTCCTCAGTTTGGTGTCAAAGGTATATGGATTTCGGTATTCACTTCTGTTTCTGCCTTTTGTAACGCGGGTATTGATATAATAAGTGAACACAGTTTATATGATTATGCAACAAATCCTCTAGTAAATATTGTTACCATTTTCCTTATAATACTAGGCGGTATTGGATATTTGGTATGGTGGGATATAATAAGAATTTCCAAAAAATTTAAAACCGTAGGAATCAAGGCTTTAAGACATCTTACTCTACATTCAAAGCTTGCCTTAACCGCAACTGCCGTACTTATTTTTACCGGTGCTCTTATTATATTTATTTTCGAATATAATAATCCTACCACTATAGGAAATATGTCTCTTTACCAAAAAATACAGACAAGTCTTTTTCAGTCTGTGACCACAAGAACTGCAGGCTTCGCTACTATTCCTCAGGAAAATCTTACTGACGGCTCTGCTCTTGTTTGTCTTCTTCTAATGTTTATAGGCGGTTCCCCAGTAGGTACTGCAGGCGGTGTAAAAACAGTAACAGTGTTTATACTTTTTATTTGTGCTTTTGCAAGTATCAAAAACAAAAACGAAACATCTGTTTTTGGAAGAAACATCACCTCTGAATCTATCAAAAAGGCTATTGCAGTAGTTTGTATGTCCTTTATAATAATGATAACCTCTACAGTGCTTCTTTGTGGACATATTAATAAACCGCTTCTGGATATTATCTACGAAACGGTCAGCGCAACTGCTACAGTAGGTCTTACGCGAAATTTAACATCATATCTTGACCTTTTTGGTAAAATAGTTATCATAATAACTATGTATTTAGGAAGAATTGGTCCTATTTCACTGGCAATTGCCTTTAATATCAAACGAGAAAATAAAAATATTATAAGTAATCCTTATGAAGATATAAGAATTGGGTGATATTATGAGTATAAACAAAACCTACGCAGTATTTGGTCTTGGCAGATACGGATTGTCAGTTGCTAAGGGCCTTGTAGACAGCGGCGCTGATGTTATCGCCGTAGATTCAAACCCTGATATTGTAAATGAGGCTATGCCTTTTTTGCCTATTTGCAAATGCGCTGATATTACCGATGAAGAGGTTATACGTCAGCTGGGTATAAAAAATGTTGATGTAGTAATAATTGCTATGGCGACAAGCTTTGAGGCAAGTGTTATGGCAACTGCTCTCTGCAAAGAGGCAGGAGTAAAAACCGTCATTGCAAAATGCGGTGAGGAAATGCATAAAAAGATACTTCTTAAAGTTGGCGCGGATGTAGTGGTATTCCCCGAAAAAGAATCAGGAAGTCGTCTTGCTAAAAATTTGCTCAGTTCAGGCTTTGCAGATTTAATGGATTTATCCGATGAAGTATCTATGGTAGAGCTTGATGTTCGTGAGGAATGGTCGGGCAAAACCCTTATTGAACTTAATCTGAGAAAAAAATATTCAGTTAACGTTGTTGCTATACGCAAGGGTAATGATATTTGCGTAGACTTTGATCCTTCAACACCTCTTGAAATTTCAACCAAGCTTATTGTTATTGCAAATACTGCAAAACTTTCAAAGTTAAAATAAAAATGGCGCTGAGGAATCAGCGTCATTTTTATTTTAATTATTATTCTTCATTTAAATGAGTTATTGCTTCTGCTTCAATCTCAAAATCGTAAGAAAGAATTGGCTTTTCGTCCTTATTTCTTAACCTGCGGTTTATGTAGTTCTTAGTAATCTTTACAACCAGAGGAGACATAACAACTACACCGATAAGGTTGGGTATCATCATAAGTCCGTTAAATGTATCGGAAATATCCCATGCAAGTGAAGAAGAAAGAATAGCGCCGAATATAACGGTAATTACGTGGATTATTCTGAAAATAAAGGTGGTTTTTGCACCAAAGAGATATTCCCAAGCCTTTGAACCGTAGTGTGACCAACCGAGAACGGTGGTAAAGGCAAAGAGGAACATTGCAATAGCAATAAATCTCTGACCGATGTTGCCCCAATGGAACACTGTGTTAAAGGCACCGCCAACAAGTGTTGCGTCGGTAAGACCGGCAGCAATTTCACCGGTTTCAACATTAAATGCGCCGCCGGCAAGACCGCCTGAAGTAAGTACAACAAGAGCAGTCATGGTACAAACAACCATTGTATCTGCAAATACTTCGAATATACCCCACATACCCTGTTTAACAGGTTCTTTAATATTGGAGTTAGAGTGAACCATAACAGAAGAACCAAGGCCGGCTTCGTTTGAGAAAACACCACGCTTAAAGCCGTTGGTCATAGCAACAATAACACCGCCGATTCCTCCGCCTACAAAAGCCTCAGGCTTAAAGGCATTTACAAATATAGCTTTGAAAGCAGGAATAATAGCATTATAGTTAATACCGATAATAACAAGGCTACCTACAACAAAGAGTACAACCATAAAAGGAACAATCTTTTCGGCAACACTTGCAATTCTCTTAAGACCGCCAAGTGTGATAAGGGCGGTAAGTGCCATAATTACTACACCAATAAGAATATTATAAAGGGAAACGCCGCCTAAAGAATCATAGGTGATAGAAGAAAGAGCCTCAACATTAAAAGCAGCGGCAATGTTGGCTACGATTTTATTAACCTGTCCCATACTTCCTATACCAAAGGAGGCCAGCATTGTAAAGATACAGAAAAGAACAGCCAGAGCTTTGCCTATCCATTTACAGCCTTTCTTTCTTCCAAGACCGTCACGAAGGTAGTACATAGCTCCTCCCGACCATTCGCCCTTTGGATTTTTACGGCGGAAGTACATACCAAGTACATTTTCAGAATAGTTTGTCATCATACCGAAGAATGCGGCAACCCACATCCAGAAAACAGCACCTGCACCGCCTATACATATAGCAGCGGCAACACCTGCAATATTACCGGTACCTACCGTTGCGGCAAGTGCGGTACAAAGAGCCTGGAAAGGCGAAATAGAGCCTTTTTCTCTACTATGACCGATAACATCCTTCTTAAAAAGACTGCCTATAGTCTTCTTCCACCAATGACCAAGGTGAGAAATCTGAAACACCTTGGTAAGTAAGGTCATAAGAATACCTGTACCGATAAGAAGTACCAGTCCGGGAATTCCCCAAACGACACCGTTAACTGCGCCGTTTATTTCCGCGATTTTGTCTAACATATTTTTTCCTCCTAAAAATAAAATAAACTGCCTTTTTAAACAAAGACAGCTCCGGAGAATAGTCCTTTCGGACTTGACATACCCCTGTCCTTTTGCCTGAGAGATTTGCTTAACACTTTCACCTTCGGCACCCAATTTAATGGGCTTCTCCAGAGTGCCATCCGCTTACAGTCTTTTCGGGAAACCCGAGCCTGAGAGTGTTACTCCTTCGGCAGCACAGCTTTTCCTGCAAGTTTCAACTGGCATATTAAATTTATGTTCTATATTATAGTACATATTCTTCTATTTTGCAACAGTTAATTCACAAATATTTAATATTTGTCAGTAAAAACACAAAAAACAGTTGAAAGACGCTTTATTTTGTGCGATAATAATACATATTTTAATAGTTTTTATACGAAAGAAGTTTTTAGCATGTATAAATTGATGCTTCCAAAAAACTACAAACCCCTTTTATCCCTTCGCGAGACCGAAGTGGCAATTAAAAAGGTTAAAGATTATTTTGAAAAAGACCTTGCTTTAAAGTTAGGTCTTATTCGTGTGTCTGCCCCTCTCTTTGTAGAGGATAAAAGCGGTATGAACGATACCCTTAACGGTACCGAGCGTCCTGTTGCCTTTGATATTAAGGATACCGGCGCCACTATGGAAATTGTGCACTCCCTTGCCAAATGGAAGCGCGATGCCCTTGGCAGATACGGTTTTAGCCGCGGTGAAGGTCTTTACACTGATATGAATGCTATAAGACGGGACGAAGACCTTGATAATATTCATTCTGTTTTTGTTGACCAGTGGGACTGGGAAAAGGTAATTGACAAGGCTGACCGCAATACTCAAACCTTAAAGGATACCGTAAAGGCGGTTTACTCGGCTCTTAAAAGCACAGAGGAATACATAGCACGCGAATACGACTTTGTTCATCGCTTTTTACCTGATGATATTTTCTTTATCACCACTCAGGAGCTTTTGGATAAGTACCCCAACCTTACCTCAAAAGAAAGAGAAAAGGCTATTGCTAAAGAGTACGGCGCAGTATTTATTATGCAAATAGGCGGTACCCTTTCAAACGGCCAGCTTCACGATGGCAGAGCCCCCGACTATGATGACTGGTCGCTTAACGGTGATATTATAGTTTACTACCCTGTTTTAGATATTGCTCTTGAGCTTTCCTCTATGGGTATTCGCGTTGACGAAGATGCGCTTTTAAAACAGCTTAAGGAAAGAAATGCTTTAGAGAGAAGGTCCCTTCCCTTCCACAGAGCACTTCTTGAGGGCAAACTTCCCTACACCATTGGTGGCGGAATAGGACAGTCAAGAATGTGTATGTTCTTTTTATGCAAAGCCCATATCGGCGAGGTGCAGTCTTCCTACTGGCCCGAAGAAATGGTTAAAGAATGTAGTGATAACGGAGTTGAACTCCTATAAATAACAGATAACGCCCCGATTTCTCGGGGCGTTATCTGTTTAAAAAGGGGATAGGGATGAATAGGGGAGCAATTTTAGAAGATAGACATCTGATGATTAACAGTATTTTTCATAAGCCTTATCTTAATTTCAACAAAGTCTTCTTTTTCGCTTTGCTTATACTGAACGGGAGTTCCTGCATTGCTTACGCTGTCTATCATTTGTTTTATACTGTTAATGAAAAATTTTGTATCCTTAATGGGTGGCAGTTTTTTCTCCTTAACCGCCGTCTTTTCCGCCACCTTTTGCGGTTTTTCTTGCTCAGGGTTCAGCATTTTGGTAAGTTCCCCTGTTGTCATTGAAAGGGCTGATGCCACAAAATCCTCACCGTAGCGGTTATTTAATATCTGGAGCTCTTTTTGGTCAAACTTCTCTGCCGATAGTTTTTCGGCGGCTCTGAAAAGTCTTTCATCGTGAAACTCTGTAACCACACAGGGTATTTTTTTAAGCCCTGCAAGAATTGAAGCCTTTACCCTTCTCTCGCCGCTTATTACTCTGTAACCGCAACCCAAACTTTCCACCGTTACGGGAAGTAAAAGTCCGTTTTGTTTAATACTCTCACTCAGCAGCAGTAATTTATATCTGTCACAGTTTCCACTGCTTTCCTTGGGCGGTATTATTTCAGAGGGGTTTAAAAAAACAAGTTTTCTTACATTCATTTTTTCTCCTCCTCGCAACCTTATAGTAGCACAGCCTGTCCTATCTTTCAAGAAAAAGACTTCGACAAAAAAAGCCGTATTTCCACAAGGAATTACGGCTTTTAAATTTAATTTACAATATCTTTGTAGCTTTTTGAAAATGGGGGAAAAACTTTGCGATATTATTTTTTATTTAAGTGGTGATTTTGATATTTTTCCTGAGGCTCTGGGGTACTTTTGAGGTGTATTTGTTATTTTTTTAATTTCGAGTATAACTCTATCCCCAAGCATTTCGTGATACTCCTTATACACCTTTATATCATTTCCGCCAAGCAGCTTTACAGCGCCCTTTGCCTCTTTGGCTTCAATGCTTCCTGTAGGGCCCTTAAGAGCCACAAAGAATCCGCCCTTTTTAACATAAGGGATACAGTATTCACTAAGGGTGTTCATATTGGCAACGGCTCTGGCAACGGCAAAATCATACTGTTCTCTGTATTCCGCTTTTTTTGCGCCCTCCTCTGCCCTTAAATGCACTATTTTGGCAGTAAAATTTAATTGCTTTAAAACCTCATCTAAGAACACAAGACGCTTATTAAGTCCGTCAAGCAGAGTTAAATTTATATCCTCACGGACAATTTTAAGCACAACACCGGGAAAGCCTGCGCCCGTACCCACATCAATTATACTGGCACCCTCTTTAACCGATATATTCTTAAAGAAAAGAATACAGTCGTAAAAGTGCTTCCAGACAACATCAATAGGCTCGGTAATTGCCGTAAGGTTCATTTTTTCGTTCCATGACACCAGCAAATTCGCATAGGTGTTAAGATTTTTTATTTGCTCATCATTTAAATCAACACCTATTTCTTTACAGGCAGGAAGGATTTTTTCTATAGGAAAATCTATCATTTATTTTCTCCATTTTTAATTTTTTCAAGGTAAATAAGCAGTACCGAAATATCGGCAGGGCTGACACCTGATATACGGGACGCCTGTCCTATATTCTCGGGGCGCACCTTGTTTAGCTTTTCTACCGCCTCAAGCCGCAGACTGCCTACAAGAGAGTAGTCTATATCGACAGGTATCCTGCGTCTTTCCAGTCTTAGCATTTCGTCAACTGCCGCTTTTTGCCTTGCAATATAGCCCTCATATTTAATTTCGGTTTCAATTTTTTCTCTTACATCAATAGAAAGATTAGGTCTGTCTTTATCAAAGGGTGCTATACCGTCATAGGTGACCTGAGGCCGTTTAATAAGCTCGGCAAGGCGAATACCCGTTGTAAGCGGTGCAGTACCTACAGACTCAAGGTAATCATTGATGCTCTCCCCCGGTGCTATGGTGGTATTTTTAAGCCTTTCTATTTCCGCTTCCTTCTGCTCTTTACGAAGCAAAAAGGCATTCCACTGCTTATCATTTATAAGCCCTAATTTTCTGCCTATAGGCATCATACGTTCATCCGCATTATCCTGACGAAGCAGTAATCTATACTCGCTTCTTGATGTCATCATTCTGTATGGGTCTGAACAGCCCTTTGTAACAAGGTCATCAATTAAAGTGCCTATATAGCTTTCGGTACGGGAGAATATAAGGGGCTCCTTACCCTGAATTTTAAGGGCGGCATTAACACCTGCCGCAAAGCCCTGAACCGCCGCCTCCTCATAGCCTGAGGAACCATTGAACTGACCTGCACCGTAAAGACCCGGGTGGCTTTTTACTTCAAGGGTGTAGGAAAGAGCAAGGGGGTCAATGCAGTCATACTCTATAGCGTAGGCATTACGCATAATTTTAACATTTTCAAGACCCTTTATAGTTCTGTAGAACTTTATCTGTACCTCTTCGGGAAGAGAAGACGACATACCCTGAAGATAAAGTTCCTCGGTTTCCTTTCCGCAAGGCTCTATAAACAAAAGATGTCTTTTCTTATCGGCAAAACGGACTATTTTATCCTCTATACTGGGGCAATATCTTGGGCCTATACCCTCAATATCGCCGCTGTAAAGGGGTGAACGGTCAAGATTTTCTCTTATCACCTGCTCGGTATAGCCATTTGTGTAGGCTATATGACAAACACCGCTGTTGTCAATATCCTCGGGGGAGGAAGAAAAGCTGAATGGGGTTATTTCATCGTCGCCGTACTGCACTTCAAGCTGAGAAAAGTCGATACTTGACCTGTCTACTCTGGCAGGTGTTCCTGTTTTAAAGCGACGAAGGGGAATATTAAGTTTTCTAAGTGACTCGGCAAGATCATTTGACGGTGCAAGACCGTCAGGGCCGCTACTGTAATTTACCTCGCCCACATAAACCTTGCCCGACAAAAAGGTGCCTGTAGCAAGAATAACCGCCTTTACGCTGTAAACGGCACCAAGCTTGGTGGTAACATTCCAGAAATCGCCCTCTTTTTCAATGGATACTACCTCTGCCTGTTTTACGTCAAGATTCTCCTGCAATTCAACAATGTGCTTCATATAGGCAGAGTAATTTCTTCTGTCTATCTGAGCGCGAAGCGAGTGAACAGCAGGGCCTTTACCACGGTTAAGCATACGGCTTTGTATTGTGTTTTTATCGGCGGCTTTTCCCATTTCTCCGCCAAGTGCATCAAGCTCGCGTACCAAATGTCCCTTTGCGGTACCGCCTATTGAAGGGTTGCAGGGCATATTGCCTATCCAGTCTAATGTGACGGTAAACATAACCGTACTGCAGGAAAGCCTTGCCGCGCTGAGAGCGGCTTCAACACCTGCGTGTCCCCCACCAATAACCGCTATATCATATTCTTCTGCTCTGTATGGAATCATTTAATAAAATACCGTGACTTTCTTTGTCTTATATGTGTAGTTATAAAGTGTATAGTCTTCTACACCTTCGGTTTTGGAAAGCATATTACCAAAACGGTCATACGTGTATCTTATTTCCTTTGTCACACCACTGTTTGCGGTTATGGTTTCCTTTACCACATTGCCTTTATCGTAGGTAAACTCGGTAGTAATGGTATAGCCATTTGCAATGGTAACAGATGTGGTGGAAGTAAGAACCTTCTTATCATAATTATACTTAATTTCGGTAGTAGGTTCGCCCTCTTCATTACAGTCAACAGAAAGCTCAAGCAGACCTTCTACATAGGTATACATGGTTTTTCCGTAAACCGTACCGTCGGCACCTACTATGCTCTTTTCGGTAAGCAGACCCTTATCATAAACATAGTTTTCGGTGCTTACTAACTGGTCAACATAGTAGCTTTCCATTTTTGCTATACTGCCGTCTTTATTATAAAAATATTTATTAACGGTATTAAGCTCATCTCTATAATAGCTCTCAGAGGTTTCTTCCTTACCGTCCTTATTATAATAAGTTATGGTTTTGTTGCCCTGCGTATCGGTGGCGATACAGCTTTCAAGCTCTTTAACCGTTCTTAAGGGAACTAAAGCCAAAAACAGCAAAACAACAACCACTGTAAGAGCAACTGCCACTGCAGGTACAATAAACCTTTTATATTTCTTTACGGTTTTTCTGCTCTTTTTCTTCACGCTGTTTAGAATATCGGTATTTACACTAAATCCGTTCATAACTTTACCTACTTTCCTACGCAAAATCTGCTGAATATTTCCTGAGTTACCGTTTCGGTAACGCGCTTACCTGTTAACTCATAAAGGCTGGTTAAGGCGTCATCTACACAAACACCTACAGCGTCGGGTGTAACTCCGCTTTTTATACAGCTAAGAGCCTCGTTTACGCTGTAAAGCGCCCTTTCTGCAAGACTTCTCTGTCTCTCGCTTACAAGTATGGCGCTGTCGGGGCTTAACTGCTCGGTTAAGGTAACCCTTGCAACCGCATCTTTAAGCGCGTTTATGCCCTCACCCGTTTTGGCTGACATTCTTACAACCTCGGTACCCTTTGCAAAAGCTTCATCAAAGTCGGCGCCCTGCTTATCGCATTTATTAAGTATAACTATAAGCGGTTTATCCTTACATTCATCAAGTAGTTCTTTATCCTTTCGGGAAGGCTTACCTGATGCATCAAACACCGCGAGAACAAGCTGAGAACTACTTAACCTTTGTCTTGCAAGGTCAACGCCCACCTTTTCAACCTCGTCGTTACTATCTCTTATTCCTGCAGTATCGGCAAGTCTCAGAGGCACGTCCCCCAGCATAACGGTATCCTCTATAATATCTCGGGTTGTACCTGCTATATCGGTTACTATGGAACGCTCTCTTCCGCTAAGCAGATTCATAAGGGTGGATTTACCCACATTAGGTCTGCCGATTATAACCGTTTCAATACCCTCTCTGAGAATTTTACCTGCATCGTATTCATTAAGCATTTTTTCAAGGGAAAAAGCCACCGCGCTTAACTCTTTAATAAAGGTGTCGGTGTTTATCTCCCCTAAATCTTCTTCAGGATAATCGCAGTAAGCAGCAATAGAAGCGGCGGCAGATACTATGTTTTTCTCTATAGCGCCAAGCTGTTTTGAGGTAGAACCTGCATGAACACTGCTTGAAATTTTAAGCTCACTCATACTTCTTGCCTTTATAAGCCCCATAACGCTTTCGGCTTTAACAAGGTCAATTTTGCCGTTTAAAAAGGCTCTTTTAGTAAACTCGCCCGGTGCGGCAAGAACGGCGCCGCCTTTAAGCACAGCCCGTAGCACCTCTTTTACCATAAGGGTGCCGCCATGGACAGAAATTTCCACAACATTTTCACCCGTATAGCTTTTAGGGGCGACAAATTTCAGCGCAACAGCTTCGTCAATTCGTCCGTCATCGCTGTATACCTCGCCAAAAAGCGCAGTATAGCCTGCTATATCTTTAATTTTTTTGCCCGACACACTTTTAAAAACATTATCAGCAACGCTGAAAGCTTCACTGCCGGAAATTCTTATAACGCCTACCGAGCCTTCACCAAGGGGTGTTGCAACGGCGGCTATAGTTCTTTCTGCCATAGCTACACCTATCCAAAGCATTTAAATATTCATTTTATTTTATCATAATAATACACTTTTTGCAATATTTCATACTATTTCTTTTTTCGATAAAAATAGTTTTCTTTTGCTACCCTCTTTTGACATAATTTTTACACCGCTTGCTTTATACTAATATTAAATAATGTATAGTCAAATCATTTAAACGGACGGTGTAAAAAATGAAAGCATCAGCAACTTTTCTAACCGAAAAAATTAAAAAAGTATCAGAAAGGACAAGCCTTACGGGAAGAGAGCTTCTTTTTGAGGCCATATACCACCTTTGCTTTTTGGTGGCAGGCTTTTTTACCGCCTCTACCTCGGTGGTTGGAAAATATCTGCCCTTTGGTGTTGCGGCGGCGGCAGGCAGTCCGCTAAGTTATATGCCATCATGCGCGCTGGGCGCCATTATAGGCTCTTTTTTGCCTGTTACAAGCCAAGGAGGATTTCGATACATAGCCGCCATAATTTCGGTAATGGCAATAAGGTTTTTGACCTCTAAAATAAAATTTACAAAGGAAAGCCCTATTTTTGCCGCCTTTATTTCCTTTTTGTCCATATTTTTTACGGGTGTTGCCGTACTTAAGGGCATTAACGGCGGTGTAGGCTTTGCCGCCGTTGAGGCTCTGCTTTGCTGCGGCGGTGCTTACTTTATACATACAGGCAGTAAAAAAATACTAAAATGTGATACGGGGCTTTCCACCACACAGCTTACCTCGGTAATAATCACTTTATCCCTTATTTTATCGGGTATGGACAGGCTAAGCGTTAACGGAATATCGGCAGGGCGAATACTGTTTGTGTTCTTTATTTTACTTGCCGCCCGTCAGGCAGGGGCAGGTACAGGCGCAATTATAGGGGTTGCCGCCTCGCTGTGCTCGGCTTTATCGGGAGCAGATGCCAGCGTTACCGTAATGCTTTCCTTTGGCGGTCTTATGGCAGGGGTTTTTGCCGATATAGGAAAACTTGCCGAGGTTTTCGGCTTTTTATCTGCCGCCGTTATAGGCGCGGTGTTGGGCGGTTTTTCAAAGGATACTGTAGGTATACTTGCCGAGGCTCTTATTGGCTCGGGCATTTATCTGTTAGTACCCAAAACCGTTTTGCGCCGCCTTGGCAGAGTTTTTGCCGCAAAGGTTACTGTTATCCGCCCCGACGGCTTGAAAAAAGCACTTACAATGCGCCTTGCCTTTGCAGGAAAGGCTCTTGAAGATGTTTCCTCTACCGTAGAAAATGTTTCAAAGGAGCTTTCAAAAATCAATTCTCCTGATTTTAAAACGGTGCTTTCTCGCGTAGAAAACGAGGCCTGTAACGGTTGTTCGCTAAGAGTACACTGTTGGGAAACAAAGCACGATGCAACCCTTGGCGCCGTACTCTCCCTTACCAAAGCGGTGCGAAGCGGAGAAACCACCCCTGAAAAGTTTTTAAATGAAGAATTCAAATGCCGATGTCTGCGCCTTTCAAAAATTTCCACCTGTGTCTACAAATATTACAGCGAATATGCTGCCTCTATTGCGGCAGAAAAGCGTATAGACGAGGTGCGAAGTGTTGTTACCGACCAGTTTGCAGGAATTTCAGCTATGCTTTCCTCCCTAGCAAAAGAATTTGACACCGACGAAAGATACGACACCCTTGCCGCCGCCAGAATTGCAGGAGCCCTTAAAAATATTGACATAGTTATAAGCGAGTGCGGTGTAAAGCTTGATAAATATGATAGAATGAGCGTTGATATAAGCATTAAAAACGCTAACAACATAGTGCTTAACCGCGCAGACATTATGCAGGCGCTGTGTATTTCCTGTGACAGAGATTTTGACCCGCCCTGCATTACAATGTCGGGCAATACTGCATATTTAACGGTAAGTGAGCACTCAAAATATACTGCCGATATCGGTGTTAACCAGATAGGCAGTGGCGGCAATGTAATCTGCGGAGATGCTTACGATTACTTTTTTGACGGCAAGGGAAAGCTTATTATAATTTTATCCGACGGTATGGGAACAGGAGGCAGAGCCGCCGTTGATTCGGCTATGGCAAGCGGTCTTATGAGCCGACTTATAAAGGCAGGCTTTGATTTTGATGCCGCCCTTAAAATACTGAATTCCGCTATGCTGTTTAAGTCTACCGATGAATCACTTGCCACCCTTGACATAGTATCAGTAGATTTATTCACAGGAAAAACTGAGCTTTTAAAGGCAGGTGCAGCGCCCACAATAGTCCGCCGTTCAGGCAGAGCAGGTAAAGCCCAGAGCACCTCCCTTCCTGCAGGAATTTTAAGGGGTGTCAGCTTTGACAAAGCCACCATTACCATAAAAACCGGCGACATAGTGGTTATGATGTCGGACGGTGCGGCAAGTGAGGGCACCGACTGGATAACTGCAGAAATAGAGGCCTTTGGTGACGGTAGCGCACAGGCTCTGGCGGAAAAAATAAGCAATGGCGCAAAGCGGCGCCGCACCGACAAAAGAGCCGACGATATAACGGTTATAGCCGCAATTATTCAGTCAGCATAGCAGTAAAACCGACCTTATGACATAAGGTCGGTTTTAGTTTTGAAAAAATTTATTGATTTTTTCCTTTAAAACAGTTACAATGGATATATAAATTTAATTTGTGTAAATTAAATGCTGAGAGTTTGCTGATTTTCAGCAATATATTTTTAAAGTATTTGTTAAAAAAATAACAAGCACTTACCGCACTACAGGAGGTTTCCCTAATGTCAGAAAAGTATTTAACGGTAGACAGCGTAGAAAAGCTTGAAGAGGCTATTCGACGCACAAGAAAGGCGCAAAAGGAATTTGCCCTCTTTACTCAAGAGCAGGTAGATAAAATCTTTTTAGCAGCCGCTTCAGCCGCCAACAAGGCTAGAATTCCCCTTGCTAAAATGGCAGTAGAAGAAACAGGAATGGGTATTGTAGAAGACAAGGTTATTAAAAATAACTATGCTTCTGAATATATTTACAACGCATATAAAAACACAAAAACCTGCGGTGTTATTGAGGAAGACACCTCTTTCGGTATAAAGAAAATTGCCGAGCCTATTGGTGTTATCGCCGCTGTTATTCCTACCACCAACCCTACCTCAACGGCAATTTTTAAGTGCCTTATTGCTCTTAAAACAAGAAATGCTATTATTATTTCTCCTCACCCCAGAGCAAAAAACAGCACCATAGCCGCCGCAAAATTAGTGCTTGAGGCCGCCGTAGCCGCAGGCGCACCTGAGGGTATTATTGACTGGATAGACGTTCCCAGCCTTGATATGACAAACACCGTTATGAAGGAAGCAGATATTATTCTTGCTACAGGCGGTCCCGGAATGGTTAAAGCGGCATATTCAAGCGGTAAGCCCGCCCTTGGTGTAGGCGCAGGTAACACCCCTGCTATTATTGATGAATCTGCTGATATTTTACTGGCAGTAAACTCAATTATTCATTCTAAGACCTTTGATAACGGTATGATTTGCGCTTCCGAACAGTCGGTTATTGTGCTTGATACCATTTACGACAAAGTAAAAGAGGAATTTTCAAAACGCGGCTGTTATTTCCTAAATGATGATGAAACCGAAAAGGTACGCAAAACTATAATTATTAACGGCGCGCTTAATGCTAAAATTGTTGGACAGTCTGCCTTTAGAATTGCAGAGCTTTCGGGCGTAAAGGTCCCTGAGGGTACAAAAATTCTTATAGGCGAAGTAGAAAGTGTTGAGCTTTCTGAAGAATTTGCCCACGAGAAGCTCTCCCCCGTACTTGCTATGTACAAGGCAACCGATTTTGAAGATGCTCTAAATAAAGCGGAGCACCTTATTGCCGACGGCGGTTACGGTCATACCTCCAGCATATATCTTAATGAGGTTACAGAGCAGGAAAAGTTAAGCGAATTCGCCGCCCGTATGAAGACCTGCCGTATACTTGTTAACACCCCCTCCTCCCACGGCGGTATCGGTGACCTTTATAACTTCAAGCTTGCCCCCTCTTTAACCCTTGGTTGCGGTTCATGGGGCGGCAACAGTGTATCTGACAACGTTGGTGTCAAGCACCTGTTAAATATTAAAATAGTAGCAGAAAGAAGGGAAAATATGCTTTGGTTCAGAGCTCCTGAAAAGGTATATATCAAAAAAGGCTGTCTGCCTGTGGCTCTTGACGAGCTAAGAAGCGTTCGCGGCTGTAAAAAGGCATTTATTGTTACCGATAACTTCCTTTATGAAAACGGTTATACAGAGCCTATTACTAAGAAGCTCGACGAAATGGGTATTGCACACACCACCTTCTTTGATGTTCAGCCCGACCCCACCCTTAAAAATGCCAAGGACGGCGCAAAGCAGATGGCAGCCTTCAAGCCTGATACCATAATAGCGCTGGGCGGTGGCTCTGCGATGGACGCCGCAAAGATTATGTGGGTTCTTTACGAGCACCCTGAAGCCGATTTTATGGATATGGCAATGCGCTTTATAGATATAAGAAAGCGTGTATACACCTTCCCCAAGATGGGTGAAAAGGCATACTTTATTGCTATTCCCACCTCTGCAGGTACAGGAAGTGAGGTTACTCCCTTTGCCGTTATTACCGATGAGGCAACCGGTGTTAAATATCCTCTTGCCGATTATGAGCTTCTGCCCAATATGGCTATTATTGATACCGACTTCCATATGAGTGCACCAAAGGGTCTTACCGCCGCTTCGGGTATTGATGCCGTAACCCACGCTGTTGAGGCTTATGTAGCAATGCTTGCTACCGACTATACCGACGGCCTTGCCCTGCAGGCTTTAAAGAATATATTTAAGTATCTGCCCCGAGCTTTCGATAACGGACAAAACGATATTGAAGCCAGAGAGAAAATGGCTAACGCCGCAACAATGGCAGGTATGGCATTTGCCAATGCTTTCCTTGGTGTTTGTCACTCTATGGCACATAAACTGGGCGCCTTCCACCACCTGCCTCACGGTGTAGCAAATGCGCTTATGATAGAAGAGGTTATACGCTTTAATGCCTCTGAAAAACCTGTTAAGATGGGTACATTTTCACAGTATGACCATCCGCATACCCTTGCCCGTTACGCTGAAATTGCAGACTATTTGGGTCTTGGCGGTAAGGATGATAACGAGAAGCTTGAAAATCTTATTACGGCTATTAATGAGCTTAAAGCAAAGGTTGGTATAAAGGAAACCATTAAGGACTACGGAATTGACGAAAAAGACTTCCTTGACCGTCTTGACGATATGACAGAGCAGGCCTTTGACGACCAGTGCACCGGTGCGAACCCGAGATATCCTCTTATGAGTGAAATAAGACAGATGTATTTAAACGCTTATTACGGTAAGCATTTTACAGAGCCTGAAATGCCAAAAGCGAAGTAAAAGGAGGCAAAGTTATGAAACTTGACAATGTAATTGCAGTAAGAAGTAACAAAACCGTTTATGCAGACGGTAATAAATGTATTAAGGTTTTTAACAATGATTATTCCAAAGCCGATGTTTTAAACGAGGCGCTGAACCAAGCGAGAATTGAGGAAACGGGCCTTAATATTCCAAAAATACTGGAAGTAACCATGTGTGATGGAAAATGGGCAATAGTTTTAGAGTATATAAAAGGAAAAACATTAGCGCAGTTAATGGAAGAAAACCCCGAAAAGACAGATGAATATTTAGAGCTTTTGGTTGACTTACAGTTAGAGGTTCATTCAAAAACCAGTCCTCTGCTTAATAAGCTTAAGGATAAAATGAACCGTAAAATAAGCATTTCAGAGCTTGATGCTACTACCCGTTATGAGCTGCACACCCGTCTTGAAGGTATGCCTAAGCACAAAAAGGTTTGCCACGGTGACTTTAATCCCTCTAATATCATTATCACCGAGGACGGCACACCCTATATTATTGACTGGGCACACGCAACACAGGGTAACGCTTCTGCCGATGCGGCAAGAACCTATTTGCTGTTTTGTCTGAATGGAGACAAAGAGGTTGCAGAAAAATATCTTAACCTGTTCTGCAAAAAGAGCGATACTGCAAAGCAGTATGTTCAGAAATGGATGCCTATTGTAGCGGCTTCACAGTCGGTAAAGGGCAACGAGGATGAGCGGGAATTCCTGCTGTCCTGGGTAAATGTTGTAGATTACGAATAAAAAATAAGTGAGTACGTTTTGTACTCACTTATTTTTTTAACATTGTTTAATAAGTCTTATATAGAACTCTACAGCGCGGCAAAGACAGTCAAGCCGTATTCTTTCGTTATTTCCGTGAATGGTGGCTCTTTCTTCACTTGTTAAATCCATTGCGGAAAAGCGGTATACCTTATCGCTTATTCTTCCGTAATGGCGGCTGTCAGAGCACTGCACCATAAGATAGGGCGAAACTATACTGCCCTTCCAGGTAGAAGCCACCGCCTTTGCTACCCTTTCAAAGCCCTCACAGTCGGTATCTGATATTCTGCTGGGGTTAACGCTGTCCAGTATAGATATGTCTATCATATCGTCATTAACCGTCTTTTTAAGATACTCTAAAGCGCTGTCTACCGTATCTTGCGGATTAAGGCGCATATTTGAAATAAGACTTGCGCTTGTGGGTATAACATTAGGCGCGTCACTGCCCTTTGTTTGAGTAAAGGCAACGGTTGTACGCATCATAGCGTTAAGCTCTCCGCCGCTTTTTTTACATATAATATCAAGCACAGGAGAAAAGCACCATAAATTTGCAAAAATCAGCTTATAAACGAAGGTACTATGTCTACCAAGGGTATCAAACATCTGGGCAACAGGCTTTGTAAGATGGCGCTTAAAGGGATTATTTTCAAGGGCAAGACAAGCCTTTGCAAGTCGCACCACAGGGGTGTTGGGCTTGGGGGCTGACGCGTGTCCGCCTGAAGAAGCCGCGGTATACTTTACATTCATCATACCCTTTTCAGCAATACCTATAAGACCGCAGGGGCTTTTTACACCGGGGAACACATTTTCTACTACGGCGCCGCCCTCGTCTACAACAAGCTCAGGGGTAATACCCTCTTTTTCAAAATAATCAACTATATTAACAGCACCCTTGCCGTTGATTTCCTCACCGCCCGAAAAGGCAAAGTAAATATCGTTTTCGGGGGTAAAGCCTGCAGAAATAAGTTCTTCTGCCGCGCACAGCACACCATTAAAGGTTGCCTTTGTATCAAGGGTGCCTCTGCCCCATAAAATGCTATCTTCAATAATGCCCTCAAAGGCAGGCTTTTCCCATTTGTCCTCATCTACAGGCACTACATCATAGTGCGCCATAAGAACTGCAGGCGCGCCGTCACCCTTGCCTTTCCACTTAAAAAGCAGGGCGCGGTTAGGGAGTTCTTTATACTCGCAAACCTTAAACACGTTAGGAAAAAGCTTTGGAAGTTCATTTGTCAGCGCCTCAAACTGAGAGGCGTCTTCTTTTTCGCTTTCGTGGTAGGAAACGGTTTTAAACTGTACAAGGCGCTGAAGAGAAGATATTGCCCTTTCTCTGTCAAAGGTTATTTCCTCCTGGTCTGCCTTTACTGCAGCGCGAGGGTTGAAGGCAAGTGCTCTTATAATTATTACGGCAAAAAACAGCGCAATAAGGATAAGAACTATATATAAAGCTATCATAGATTAAATCCATCCTTTTTTATACATTATACGGGCAACAATAACGGTGAATATAACACCTACGGGCACCATAATTCCTACAGTGCCTTCGTTCAGCGCGGGAACAAATATAAAGAGGAAGAGCATAAGTATTATGGGGGCAATAGAAAGCTTTAGATTCTTTGAAATAAATACAACTGCAAGACCGCCGAAAAGTGCAGGTAAAATCTGCGCAAAGGCAGGCTCTAATACGGGGGAAGCAAGGAATGTACCTATAGGCTCAATTACAAGCAGTAATATAACACCGATAATAATTATAAGGGTGGTAACTATACTTGATACGGCAATAGAAATTGTAGAGATAATTTCACCGTCTTCACTTGTAGCCTTAACCTTTGCTTTCTCCATAGCATCGATAGCAACGGGCAGCTTAAGATTTGAAATATTACCTGTTACAAAGGAAAGGTAGGCACCGCCTGCACCAAGCATAGGAACGTATGTAAAAATTTCTACTATACCAACTGCCCAGTACATAGGAAGCACGGCAATAAGCGCTTTAAACAGTGCCTTCCATTCAGGCAGAACATTGAATATAAGACACAGTGCCGTAGGAAACATAAGAATAAGCACTAAAATGGTAACGCCCCATATTCTTCCGTCGCGGTGAACGCTCTCAAGATAAGTCATTTCTTTTTTCATTTTTAAACCCCCTATCTTTAAGAAAGCCAGCTTGTAATGGGTATAGCTGCCGCCATACCGCCTACAAGAGAAATAGGCAGAGCGTAATCGTTCATCCAGTTTTGTTTAAGCGTCTTGGCAAATATACCGCAAATGGCCATAAGAAGTGCAGATACAGCCATTACACACACAGGAATAAGACCCGAGGTGTTGCTGTAGTTAATAATCGTTTCAAGCATTGTTCCGTCAGACTGCAGTACCTTTTCGGTAACAACTCTGGCACCCTCATCCCAAAGACGAGAAACATTTGAGAAAACAAAGCCTAAGAATGCAGATATCATACCAAGGAACATAGCATTATTAAAAATTTCCGCCCATTTTTTGTCCTTCATACCGATTTTATCCATTCCGCCTTGTATTCGTTTGGTCAGTACAGGAACAAGAATAAGACCTATAAGAATACCAAGTGTCATAACCCAGGCAACCGTAACAAAGGCGGTAGGACTGGTGATTTCGGTTTCAAGACCTTGTCCGAGCTCACTTACTGCGCGTTCGGCGGCAATGGTTTCATAGGACAGTGAGCCTATAACCGAAAGGCGAAGCCAAGGAAGTGCAACACCAAGGCTTTTAGACAGTGACACTACGCCTACCAGTATTGCTATGGCAGGAGCCACAGTGAAAATTGC
Source organism: Acutalibacteraceae bacterium (assembly GCA_045590395.1). Classification (GTDB taxonomy): domain Bacteria; phylum Bacillota; class Clostridia; order Oscillospirales; family Acutalibacteraceae; genus SIG607. Next base: position 2,454 of record JAZNQX010000028.1, on the reverse strand, counting down.
TGAGGATATAATGGTTGTTTTAATCTGTCCCATATCCATTCCCTTTTCTTTGGCGCGTCTTACTGCGCGGATAAGGAAATAAATAGACTGTCCCAGCACCGCAAGGATTATTACGCCTACAAGGGCAAAAATAATGGGGCTGTTTACATTAAATTCCATTCTCTTTCTCTCCTATTTTTTTTGCATTACTTATATCTGCTGTTAACATCAGCATAAATATACCGAGTAAAAGTGTAACCGCATCTATATTTGCTTCGCCGTGCACCTTATCACCATTACCAAGCAGGGTAACGATTATACGGGGTACGGCTGAAGTAAGGTTAAGTATAGTACCGCAAATGGCTATGGGATAAAGCCGTCCCGCCTTTTTATCGCTTTGTATTTCAGCACGGTTTTTGCCCAGAAGCAGCATAAATACACAGGAAACACACAGTGCAGCAAGGGAAAAAATATGCTCTGCCACAAGGGCGTTTGAACTAAAGGTGCCAAAAACCACCACAAGTCTGAAAATCCAGTGGACAGCAGGAATTACATTGGCTATAACCGGCAGTTTTATATCACAAAAAGCCGAGGCACCAAGGGCTATAAAGTAAACAGCACATAAAATTCCGCTTACAATTTCAAGTACTCTCTGCCACAAAAACGCGCTGTCGTGAAGCCCGAAGCCAAAGCAGTAAGCAATAAGGCTTAGCCCTACAAGTATGCTTAAAACGCCGTTTGGCTTTTTAATTTCAAAGCCGTTTACCGCCTTTTCTGCCGAAAAAACAGCAAAAACCGTAGCAAGAACGGTAAGAATAAGCACCGTAATGCTAAGTGCTATGCCAAGAAAAGAAAGCCTTGATACAAAAAAGCCTGTAGCAGACTCTGTTGCATAAACAAGGGTAACCGTTCTGGCGGCAATACATACTATTGTAACAAGTAAGGAAAACAGCGTTATGGTCTTTTTGTTCATATAATGCCTCCGAATAATTCTGCTTATTATGTCATATTATATACTAATTAAAAATGAAGGATGAATATTATGAAAAATTTATACGGATACTTAAGTGTTTTTTTATGCCTTGTGCTTTTACTTTTACCGCTTATCCCCGGCAAAAGCGAAGCCAAAGCGGTAAATACCCTGCCCCTTGATACTCAGCCCGAGCAACTTTTTCGTCTTAAAGACGCCGATACAGGTGAAATTACAAAAATAAGCGCCAAGGACTATATTATAGGGGTGGTTTCTGCCGAAATGCCTGCCCTTTATCATGAAGAAGCCTTAAAGGCGCAGGCTGTTGCGTCTTATACCTTTGCCCTTTACAGAAAAGAGGAAAATAAAGATAAAGACTACGATATAACAACCAGCAGTTCTCTTGACCAGGCATATATTACAAATGAAGCCGCCAAGGAAAAATGGGGCGATAAGTATAGCGTATACAGTGAAAAAATAAGTAATGCCGTAACAAGTGTTCTTGGACAGACCGTAACCTATGACGGCAAATGCGCCCTGACGGTATATACCGCAATATCAGGCGGTAAAACCGAAGCGGCTAAAAATATATGGGGAAAGGATATTTCTTATCTTACACCTGTAGAGAGTATAGGCGACCTGCTTAGTCCCGATTACCTTAGCACCGCTTCCTTTACAGAGGCTCAGATTATTGAAAAAATTCCCGAGCTCAAAGATATCCCCTATAAAAACTGGTTTTTATCTCCCCAGTATTCCGACAGCGGAACGGTGCTTACTATGAAATTCGCAGATAAAAGTATTGCGGGAAGTAAAATCAGAGACTACCTTTCCCTTAAAAGTGCCAATTTTGATGTAGTGTTTGAAAACAACACCTTTAATTTTAATGTACGGGGCTACGGACATCTTGCAGGGATGAGCCAGTACGGTGCAAACTATATGGCGCTTCAGGGAAGCACCTATACCGAAATACTGAAATGGTACTATAAGGGCTGTGAAATCAGTTAACAATATTGCGAATCCAAATGCCCTTTTTTACAAGTATAAAGCCTATAATACATTTTATAATATAAATGCTTTCCACAATAAAAAATACTGTGGCTATAGGAAGGTTTGTAAAATTTGAGAGAACAAAGGCGACTGGGATATTAAGAAGCCACATCATAGCGCTGTCAAACAGGAAGGTAATTCCTGTTCGCCCGCCGCTTCGCACCGCAAAATAACAACCGTGAACAAAGGAGTGAAAAGGCATAATAGCGGCTACTATGTATAAAAACCTTGTTGCCAACTGTTTAACAGCAGAACTTGTATTATAAATACCCGGTATTATATCTGCTATAAGCGCCAACATACCGCCTGTTATAATACTTACAAAAACACAAAGGGTCAGCAGTTTCCAGCACATATCCATTGCCTTTTCGGTGTCTCCCGAGCCCAGCGCCTGACCTAACATAATGGCAATAGCGCTACCCATAGAAATAAAGGCAACATTAAAAAGGTTAACCGTG
>JAZNQX010000027.1:0-3641 GCA_045590395.1 Acutalibacteraceae bacterium | reverse complement strand
TCTATCTGGGGCGGCGCTATCTTCAACCATGGTAGTATTGATATTTACGGCGGTACATTTGAAAACAACAGTGCTAACCGCGCAGGTTTTCTTTACAACTACCGTACCGCAAACATTTATAATGCGACCATTAAAGGCAATACTGCTTCATCTTTAGGCGGTGCAATTTATATTCCTGCCTCAACAGCTGCAGTTACCAATATTGGTACGGATAATGATTTAGTTGAAAGCTATGTAATCTTTACCGAAAACACATGTACCGGTAACGGCGGTGCAATTTACGCCCAAAAATATCTGAAAATTGATAATGCTTTGTTCAGCAAAAACACATCCGGTTCATACGGTGGCGCACTGTATCTTACGGACTGTAACACAAAGATTAACAACACCACCTTTGAAGAAAACGCCTCTTCGACTCACGGTGGAGCTATATATGTAACCGGTGCCGTTGAAGGTATTGAAAAGGATTTGACTATTTCAAATTCTGATTTTAATTCAAACATTGCCACTAATAACGGCGGTGCCATATATGTTACCGGCACTGCTCGTATGTATGCTGTGAAGACAGACTTTACAGGCAACAGCGCAACCTCAGGCGGTGCAGCATATGCTACAAATGGTAATATTGATATCAATACCTCAACTGCCAAAAACAATACTGCATCTTCTGTTGGTGGTTTTGTTGCTATTTATACCAATTCAACTGCACTTTTAAATGCAATAGATGGTGAAAACTGTTCTGCAAATACAGGTGGTTTGGTTTTTGTTAAGAATTCCAATTTAGAACTTTATAATAGCCACATCAAAAAGTGTAGTGCTATCGGTACACACGGCGGTGCAGTATATGTGGAAACGGGCTCTAACGCCAAGTTTTATGCAAGTACCTTTGAAAATAATACGGCTGACGATAATGGCGGTGCGCTTGCCCTATATAACGCCGGTCTTTATGACCTTATTCATAGTTGTACCTTTATAGGTAACACAAGTGGAACTATAGGTGGCGGTATATGGATTTCTAACGGTCCTACTGTTGATATTTACAATATTGTTTCAAAAAATAACAGCTCTGATAAAGGCGGTGCTATGTATATTACAGTTTCGGGAACAGTAGTTAACCTTATCGGCGCTACCTTTGAGGGTAATACTGCTACCACCGGCGGTCCTATTATCTGGGGTAATACATATAATGCCGTTCTTAATATTGATAAATCCAAGTACACCGACCTTGACCATACAGGCACTTATGACAGTGCTTATTGGTCAGCGGCTATATACAATAAATTAACCGTAAACGAAATTACAGGAGAGGTTCCGAAATATCTTGATTACGGTAACGAAGCATACGACCATATGAGCGACGCTGTTGACGTTAAAAACAGTGCCGAGCTTGAAGCCGCAATAAAAAGTGATGCTAAGCATATTCGTATTATATCTGACTTTACTATTGACAGAACATTTTATATCGGCAGAAATATAACCATATTCTCTACCGCTCCCTATACATTAACCCGTTCTCCCGATTTCACAGGAGATATCTTCGTTATCGGTGAAACCGACAGAACAGTTGGCTCACTTGTGGATTACGGCAGAGTAACACTTACTCTTGGTAACCCGTTATCTGTTAAGGAAAATCTCTTAACTATTGACGGTAACTCGGCCAATATGAACGATGAGGTTAAGGGTACAGTTCTCTTTATCACCAATAGCTCTGTTGTTGAATTATATGATAACATTACAATAACTAACTGCTATAAGACGGACAACGAGAGAACCTATGAGGCAAAATACAGTTTCTCTAGACCTAACCGTATAGGCGGTGCTGCTGCTATAGTTCACAGTGGTACTCTTGATATTCACGGCGGTAACTATAAAAACAACCGCATTGCAGATGAAGATACTACCACCGCTGATGATTCTGGCCGTAACTCCTCTATTGGCGGACTTATTTATAACTACAGCAATGTAATTATACGCGGCGGTACCTTTGACGGTAACACAGCTGCTCGTGGTGGTATTGTTTATAACTACCGTACCGTTAAGATTTACGGCGGCACCTTTATAAACAACCACGCAACAGTTAACGGCGGTGTTGTTTATATGCCTAATACCGCTGCAGCTCATCTGCGTATCGGTACCCAGTATAATGCAGGGGATTTCTCGGTATTATTCGAAAATAATACCTCTGTTAATCACGGCGGTGCTATATTTACCTCCAGCCTTTGTGCTACCCTTATTAGCGGAAATGTTACTTTTAAAAATAATAAATCCTTAGAAGGCAGTGGCGGTGCGCTTTGTATTTACGGTCAGTTGACCTCAACAGGCACAACCTATACCGGTAACACCGCATTTTCAAGAGGTGGCGCAGTTTATGTTGCTAATTCAAGTAATACTTACATAACACGCTATATTAAGTTCGATAACTGTAAATTCATAAGCAATACTGCCCTTCTCGGCGGCGCTTTAAACGTGTACGCTTCCTCATCTACAATAGAAAACGGCGCTATTGTAAATGTAAATAACTGTACCTTTAAGAAAAATACTGCTGCTAAGAATTTTGACAGTCCTTCCTCTGCTTTCGGTGGTGCTATACTTGCGGACAGAAAGTCGACACTTACTGTCACGGATTCTTCCTTTACACAGAACAGCGCGGCAAACGAAGCAGGAGCAATTTATCTTGCAGGTGAAAGTGTTTCTAGCATCAGTGGTTCCACCTTTACCTCTAACTTTATTGCTGAGGGCGGTACTCACGGTGGTGCTATAGTTGTAAGAAGTTCAAAGCTTACTGCCGATGACATTACATTATCTAAAAACAGTGCTGTTAACAACGGCGGTGCAATTTATATTTCATACCAGAGTTCCCGTCCTGTTAACTCTGATGTTAAAATTACTAATTCTATCATCAAAAATAACTATGCAGGCGGAAATGCAGGTGCTATTTACGCCACCAGACAAACAGTGGAAAATGACAAGCGTATACTTTATGTATCAGATACTGAATTTATCGAAAACAGCGCCGAATCAAATGGTGGTGCAATGCAGTTTGCATCCGACGTTGAAGCATTTTTCAAAAATGTAAAACTCACCAAGAACTCTGCAATAACAGGTAACGGTGGTGCCTTATTCCTCTATGGTGCCAACCTAACATTTGAAACCGCAGAATTTGCTGAAAACACAGCTGCAAAGAGTGGTGGTGCTATTCGTATTGACGGTGCCGCTTCCGTAACCTTATATGATATTACTGCTAATAAGAACTCAGCAGGTACCGGCGGTGGCTTTATGCATAATACTGATGGTGCCATTAAGATATACGATAGCTCATTTACAGAAAATATCTCTGCTGGCAACGGTGGTGCCATTACCGTATATAGCGCCGCATCCAGTGAAATTTATAACACTGAATTTATAAACAATGCAACTACCGGAGCTACTTCAAGTTCTAACGGCGGTGCTCTATTCCTCTACAATAACGAAAAAAATAACCTTGTTCACTCCTGTACATTTACAGGCAACAGTGGTTATTACGGCGGCGGTATATATGCTTCAAATAATTCTCAAGGCAGCTTCTACAATATTACTGCAACTAACAACAGCGCACAAAGAGGCGGTTTCTTCTACGAAACAACTACAGGTACTACCTTTAA
>JAZNQX010000026.1:0-6399 GCA_045590395.1 Acutalibacteraceae bacterium | reverse complement strand
AAATGAAAAACGAATACTTAAATTCCGTACTTGAAAATGTCAAGAAGCGCAATGCCGGTGAGCCCGAGTTTATTCAGGCTGTTACCGAAGTACTTGCCAGTCTTGAGCCTGTTGTTGAAAAGCGTCCCGACTTTATTGAGTCAGGCGTTATTGAACGTATGGTAGAGCCTGAGCGCCAGATTGTTTTCCGCGTTCCGTGGGTAGACGATAACGGCAAGGTACAGGTTAACCGCGGTTTCCGTGTACAGTTCAACTCTGCTATCGGCCCCTACAAGGGCGGTCTTCGCTTCCACCCGTCAGTTAACGCTTCTATCATTAAGTTCTTAGGCTTTGAGCAGACCTTTAAGAACAGCCTTACAAGTCTTCCTATGGGCGGCGGTAAAGGCGGTTCTGACTTTGACCCCAGAGGAAAGTCTGACGCCGAGGTTATGCGCTTCTGCCAGAGCTTTATGACCGAGCTTTGCAAACACATCGGCCCCGACACCGACGTTCCTGCAGGTGATATCGGTGTAGGTGCAAGAGAGGTTGGTTACCTTTTCGGTCAGTATAAGAGAATCTGTAACGAGTTTACAGGTGTTCTTACCGGTAAGGCAGTTGCTTCCGGCGGTTCTCTTATCCGTCCCGAAGCTACAGGCTTTGGTGCTGTTTACTACACCGCTGAGGTTCTTAAATCCTTCGGCGAGGATATTAAGGGCAAGACCTTTGCTGTTTCAGGCTTTGGTAATGTTGCTTGGGGTACCGTTAAAAAGATCACCGAGCTTGGCGGTAAGGTAGTTACTATTTCAGGTCCCGACGGTTACATATATGATAAAGACGGTATCAATACCGAAGAAAAAATCAACTTTATGCTTGAAATGCGTGCTTCCTGCCGTGACAAAGTACAAGATTACGCTGATAAATTTGGTGTTCCCTTCTATGCAGGTAAGCGTCCTTGGGAGGTTAAGGTTGACGTTGTTATGCCTTGCGCTACCCAGAACGAAGTTGGTATTGAAGACGCTAAGAGCATTGTTGCAAACGGTGTTAAGTATTATATGGAGGTTGCTAATATGCCTACCACCGAGGAAGCCTTTGCTTACCTTAAGGAAAACGGCGTAGTTATTGCTCCTTCTAAGGCTGTTAATGCAGGCGGTGTTGCTGTTTCAGGTCTTGAGATGAGCCAGAACTCTATGAGATACAGCTGGACTGCTGAAGAGGTTGATGCAAAGCTTAAGCAGATTATGACCAATATTTATAAGAGCTCCTTCGATGCTGCTAATGAATACGGTCTTGAGGGTGACCTTTGCGCAGGTGCAAACATTGCAGGCTTCTTAAAGGTTGCAGAGGCTATGAAGTGGCAGGGCTGCTGCTAATAGCGATATATAAAATTAAAAGGACTTGTGCAGTGCACAAGTCCTTTTTTATTTACTTTTTGCCAAGCTTTGAAAACCATTTAAAAGTCAGAGGCCATATAACGCCTGCGGCTATAACCACCATAAAATATCGGGCTCCTCTGGCTACAAATTCGTTTACAAAAATAAGCTCAAAGGGAGTTCTGAGCCCCTCTTTAACACAAAGCACCAGTATAATACCGCCCACAGCCTTTATTATCTGTGCCCACCATACTGCTTTTGTATCAAAGTTTGTAGCCTTTGTGTCTACCGTATAGGCAACTATAAGACCTAATATACAGCCGAGCAGTGTACTTGCATTTTTAATTGCCGAGTAAAGATTTTCGTTTGCTTCGTGACTGCCGAGAACAAAGTAAAGCAGAGCGCCCGTTACAAGTGCTGTCATAAAGAGCAGTATGCCGTACATTACCTTGGGGTTTTCTTGTGCCTTTTTGAAAAGCGGATACCCTGCAAAAATAAGCAGTAAAGCAATGAGCAGCGAAACGCCCACATCAAGCGGTGTATGTACGCCGAGATAAAGGCGTGAAAAAGGCACCAGCACACAAAGAATAATCGAGATAATTCTCAGCGCCCTATTTTTGTTGGCTCTTGCCACACCGCCGAAAAGACCAACTGAAGACTGAGTGTGTCCGCTTGGGAATGAATATCCCGTTGCGGCTTCTCTTGCCGATTCAACAATAGTGAAATTCGGGTCTTTTACCCAAGGTCGCGGAATTTTAAATGCCATTTTAAGCACCTGATTAATGACAGTCCCTGCAAAGCCTGTAAGCAAAAGATAATAGCCCTGCCATTTATCAATGCACCAGAAAATCACCATACACACCGCCATAAAAACGGTTTCGTCACCGCAAAGAGTTATGACAGAAAAAATTTTATCGAGAAAAGGGGTTCGCAAATTTTCAAGAAAATACAAAAATTCCATACTTTTTATGTCCTTTTAATTATTTTATTTCAGTATACAATACCGTTATTTTGTTGTCAAGCAGTCCTAATTATGCAAGGTATACGCTTTATATAAAATCAGCACCCTGACACAAGGTGCTGACTGCCGATAAAATATTTTTATTTGTTAGTTTTAATATCGATTTCGCCGTTTTTCTCTTCAAATTCACGAATGCACTGGCGTATCAAGTATAATATCTGTCCGTTGGCAGAACGACCTTCATATTTAGCAATATAATGAAGTTTACCATGAAGTTCAGGCTCAACCTCAATTCCTAAATGCTTGTTATCTTTATTTCTCATATTATCACCATGTTTTTTAAAGAAAATATGACAAACTTACTTTACTATTTCAAAAAGCCGTTTACTATTTGTTCCTCTGCCTCTTTTTCGGTAAGACCTAAGGTCATAAGCTTCATAAGCTGTTCCCCTGCAATTTTACCTATAGCCGCTTCGTGAACAAGCTGAGCGTCAATATGATTAGCGGTAACCTCAGGTATAGCGCTGACAGAAGCATCATCCATAATGATAGCGTCACATTCGGTATGGCTCATACACTTAGCATTACCGTTTACCTCGGACTTGAACACCTGATGGGAATTATCCTTAGCAACAGAACGGGAAATCAAATGGGCAGAGCTGTCCTCACCGTCAAGATTAACAATAAAATTAGTTTCAGCATTCTGAACACCGTGTGTCATTATCTTTTCTTTTACAATAAGAGTTGCACCATCAGCAAGGGTTGCTGATGTATCTCTTATAGTAGAGTCGATACCTTTTATCTGGGTGGTCTCCATCTCAAGACTTCCACCCTCGTCAATTTCTATAATGGTGGTGGGGTTCATAACATTTATTCCCTTGCCATCTCCTGCGCCGTAATGCTTTTCAACATAGCGCACTCTTGCATTTTTGCCAACATGGAAGGCGTGAATACCGTCGTGAGAGGACTCGCTATCCCCTGTATTATGGATACCACAGCCGGCAACGATTAAAACATCACTGTCTTCCCCGATATAAAAATCGTTATAAACAAGGTCTTTTATTCCGCTCTGGCTTATAACAACGGGAATATGCACACTCTCATTCTTAGTGCCCGCTTTGATTATTATGTCTATACCCGGCTTGTCCTCTTTTGATATAATCTCAATATTTTCGGTAGAATTTCTGCCTGCGGCACCGCCATTTGCACGGATATTATACGCACCGCTTGGTATTTCGTGAAGGTCGGCTACTTTTTCAAGTAAATCTTTTTGAAACTTATCCATAAATAGCCTCCTTACAGTTTTTCTTCAAGGGTTTTGCAAACCGAAGCAGCACCCAAAAGCTCAGGCAATATTTCATCCTTACTGCCGCTTTTCTTTACGGTACCGTCTGCAATAACTATTACTGTATCGGCAATATCAAGAATTCTTTCCTGATGGGAAATAATCATAATAGAACCGCCGATTTTTTCGTGCATTTTTTCGAAAACCTTAATAAGATTATTAAAGCTCCAAAGATCAATTCCCGCCTCAGGCTCGTCAAAAATAGAAAGACTTGTAGCTCTTGCCATAACAGTAGCAATTTCTATTCTTTTTAGCTCACCGCCCGAAAGACTGGCGTTAACCTCACGGTTTATATAATCCTTTGCGCAAAGGCCTACCTCGGAAAGATAGGCACAGGCTTCACTAACCGAAATGTCCTTGCCCTTTGCCATACTGATAAGGTCTTTAACGGTGATACCCTTAAAACGAACGGGCTGCTGAAAGGCAAAGCTTATGCCGCGTTTTGCGCGTTCGGTTATGCTAAGGTTTGTAATATCCTCGCCGTCAAGAAAAATCTGTCCGCTTGTAGGGGTAATAATACCTGCAATAACCTTTGCAAGTGTTGATTTACCGCCGCCGTTAGGGCCTGTAAGGGCAACGAAGCGTTGGTCTATTTTAAGATTTATATTTTTAAGAATAGATTTTTTTACACCGTCTTCATATACATCAAAGCCGATGTTTCTAAGTTCCAGCATTAAAATTCCTCGATTTTTTTAATTTTATACCATTTCCGGTATAGTATATTTTTCCTCATATTTATTAAAGTCTTCAACAAAGGCAGGGTTATTACCTGCGCGGATACCCCTGAGGAATTTATGGGCATCCAGCTTTTTGAACTGAAGCTGCACGGTATAAACCGCGATATTTGAACAATGGTCTGATACACGCTCATAGTTGTTAAGAAGGTCTGAAAGAATAAAGCCCATTTCAACGGTACACTCGCCCTTCTGAACACGCAGGATATGACGCTGCTGAATCTGTGCTCTAAGGGCATCTATTACCTGTTCTAGAGGCTCTACATGACCTGCAACATCAGCATTGTCGTGCATAAAGGAATCTGTTGTTATATTTACTATTTCAATAATAGCATCTGTGATTACCTTTAGCTCTTTTTTAGCCTGACTTGAGAAAGCAAGATTTTTTTCCTTAAGTTCTTTAGCCACCATTGCAATATTTTCTGCGTGGTCGCCAAGTCGCTCCATATCACCAATAGAATGTAACATTCTTCCTATAATATGGCTTTGCTTACCCGAAAGATTCTTACCCGAAAGACGAACAAGGAAGGTGCCGAGCTTATCCTCATACCTATCAGTCAGTCCTTCAAGTTCACTTATCTGGTCTACTATTTCATCACTGTAATTATCTACAGCATATATAGCCTTTTGAATGGCCGCCTTCGAGTATTCTGCCATTTCATTACAAAGGGTTTTACATTCGTCAATTGCAAGACTGGGCGTAAGAAGCAGTCTTTCGTCAAGGAATACAGACTTCTCTTTCTTCTCGTCCTTTTCGGGAACAATCCACATAACGACCTTGACAAGAAGCTTATAGGTAATACCCATAACAATACTGAGAGAAACATTAAAGAGGGTGTGTATAATAGAAACTGCAAAGGGAGTAACAGAAGTAAGCAGCGCGTCCTTAATAAAGGGAGTAAGTATGGTAATAAGCACCATAGTTATAACAGAACCTACGGTATTTACATAAAGATGAACAACAACTACACGCTTTGCATTTTTATTAGTACCGATAGAGGAAATAAGAGCGGTTACACAGGTACCGATATTAGCGCCCAGTACCAGTGGTATTGCCATCTGATAGTTTATAAGGCCTGTAAGAGTCAATGTCTGCACTATACCAACAGTAGCGGCAGAGGACTGAATAATACCTGTAAATATGGTAGAAATAAGCAGTGCGGCAAAGGGATTTCTCATAAAATCTATAAACTGCTCAAAGCCGCTCATATTTTTTATAGAATCAACCGAGTTGCTCATAAATTCCATACCGTACATAAGTATGGCAAAGCCTAACAGTATTGTGCCCAGTTGTTTGTGTTTACTCTTTTTAGCAAGCATAAACACAACCATACCTGCAAAAGCGGCTATGGGAGAAAGATAATCGGGGCTAAGCAGCATTATAAGGCTGAATTTATCCCCCTCTACACCCATAAGAGAGAGTATCCACGCTGTAAAGGTGGTACCAACATTAGAACCGAGAATTGCGGCAATGGTATGGGTAAAGTCCATAATGCCTGAGTTTACAAGACCAACCAGCATAACCGTCATAGCAGATGACGACTGCATTGCTATGGTAATACCTGCGCCCAGTAAAAAGCCCATAAGTGGCTTTGAGGTAACCTTTTTAAGCGTAGTTTCAAGCTTACCGCCAGCCATTTTTTCAAGGCTGCCCGACATTGTGCTCATACCAAAAAGGAAGAACGCAAGACCCGCAAGCATCATAAGCACAGATTTTAAAATCGACTCCATTTTCTCACCTATTAAAACCTTTTATGTTATTTAGAATTCCACTTTTTGTGCGATATAATCCTTAACCTCACCGATAGGCATACGTACGGATTCCATAGTATCTCTGTCACGAACAGTTACACAGCCATCATTTTCAGACTCAAAGTCATATACCACACAGAAGGGTGTGCCTATTTCGTCCTGTCTTGCATAGCGCTTACCTATTGAACCCGCATCGTCATAATCAGCCATAAAGGTCTTTGCAAGGTCACTAAAAATAGCCTGAGCAGGTTCTGCAAG
>JAZNQX010000025.1:0-4777 GCA_045590395.1 Acutalibacteraceae bacterium | reverse complement strand
TGAATTAAAGAAATATATTCATTACTACAACAATGAACGTATTTCCTTAAAACTAAAAGGAATGAGTCCGGTACAATACCGAACTCATTCGCTAACAATTTAATATTTAATTTTGTCTAAACTTTGGGGTTCACTTCAATGCACAGGGGGTTAATTTTTTATTATTTTTTAGTTATATATGCAAAATCTATCATACCGTTTCCAAGGCTGTAATTAAAGTCAATAATTTCACCCGAATATGAAACTACCGAATTTTCAAAAGCAACAGGTAGCAGTGTGTACTGTGAAATTATGTTGCTTTGAACAGTACTTAAGGATTTATTTGTTGAACGCGAATAGTCATAGCCAAGCAGGTGACAGAACACGGTAGGGTCGCTGTCGGTAATAGTAATCGGATATATGGCGATAGAGCAAGTTCCTGCAGCAAGACTGTTCTCGATTTCGCTGATACTGTTTGACGGCTGAATGTTTATATAAGCGCCCAGATTATTCTGCCAATGTCCTACAATATTATTGACCGGTGACTGCATTTCGGGGCTGTTATAATAAACCAAAGTGGTGCTTGGAAGCTTTTTATCGGGAAAGTTTTTAAGCGCCATAGCAAACAATTTTTTGGCTTCCGTAATGTTGTAGTTTGGTATGCCTACATAATCAAGATTTTCACTTGTTATAGAGGTAGGGAAGAAGCTGTATGCGGCGCTAAAGCCAACACCTAAGTCACCGGCATAAGTGCTTCTGTTAAAGCTTAAAAACAGCGCGCGGCGTAGCTCTGTTGAAAAGCTGCTGCTTATTTCCATAACCCATACTATATTCTGGTTTTGCGCAGTGTTTAAATTATGTGAAGCCGCCTCATCAAGCTCTGACATATTTATCTTTGCAATATCTACAGATGATTTGGAAAGCTTTTCTATATTAGTAGTTTCAGGATTATAGGAAATAAATACGGCAGAATTTTGAGCGGTAGAGGTGCCAAAGTATTTATCGCTTCTGTGCATTCTCACAGCAAAATCATTTGTATTCCATTTAGTAAGCTTATATGAACCGTTTGTAATTATATGCGCTTTTGATAAACCGTACTGGCCTTTACATTCGTTAAAGAAATCTTCGCGGCAGGGCATACATACCGATGTTGTCAGCTTGTATAAAAAGTTCGGGTCGTCTTTTTCCATAATAATGGACAGTGTTTTTGAATCCTTAGCGCTTACACCTAAATTTTCCGGACCAATGCTTCCCGAAATTATTAAATCAGCATTCAAAATACCGCTAAGCTTTGAGGCGTAGGGTGATTTTGTTGAAGGGTCTACAGCGCGTCTGAAAGCGAAAACAAAGTCATCGGCTGTTACGGAAACACCGTCACTCCATACAGCAGTTTCAGATATTGAAAAAGTGTATGTATTATTTTTGTATGTGTAATCTGTTGCAACACCTGTAACTATTTCACCGTCTTTGTTTACGCGCATAAGACCTTCAAATAGATTTCTTATCATTGTAAGCTCGGTATCGTTAGACGCAATCTGTGGGTCTAAGGTTTGTGCTATTACCGGTGCTTCATAGTAAATAACTGCGTTTTTGTTTGCAGAAGAGCAGGAGCACGCGGTTGTACATATTAAACACAAGGAAAGTAACATTACTAAAAATTTGCTTAATAATTTCATTATTATTCACCTAAAAAATGTAATTCAAGTCATTCACCACTATTATAATGTATAATTCGCGGTTTTTCAACGATTATTTTATGTGTAAAGAAAAATACTTGACACCGCCTACTATATATGCTATAATTCGTCTGTAAAGAATTTTTGTTTACAGGCTAAAGGTAGAAATTATGAAGGATTTATCTATTGCTTTGTTACTGGATATATATGGTGAGCTTCTTAACGATAAACAACTTAGAATAGCCAAAGATTATTTTTTTGACGATTTATCATTGTCTGAAATTTCCGAAAATGAAGGTATTTCAAGGCAAGGTGCTCACGAAGCTATAAAACGCTGTGAACAACTATTGCGTTTTTATGAGGATAAGCTTCATATACTCGAGATTACGAGTAATTTAAAATCTGCCGCAGAAAACAAAGATACCGATACTATATATAAAATTATTGAAAAACTTTAACGGTGGTGACATAATTGGCATTTGACAGTCTTGCAGATAAATTATCAAATGTATTTAAAAAACTGCGCTCCAGAGGAAAACTTACCGAGGCTGATGTTAAAGAAGCAATGCGTGATGTAAGACTGGCCTTGCTTGAAGCCGACGTTAACTATAAAGTAGCTAAAGATTTCACAAATAAAGTCGCCGAAAAATGTATCGGTGAAAATGTTATGGAGTCTTTAACGGCTGCTCAAATGGTTGTAAAAATTGTTAAAGACGAGCTTACTGACCTTATGGGCAGTGAACAAAAAAGACTAAACACATCTTCTAAAATTCCTACCGTAATTATGATGTGCGGTCTTCAGGGTGCAGGTAAAACAACACATTGTGCAAAGCTTGCATCATATCTTAAAAAACAAGGTCATAGGCCGCTTCTTGTTGCTTGCGATATATACAGACCCGCTGCTATCGAGCAGCTGAAAGTAGTTGGAGAAAGTGTTAATGTTCCTGTTTTTGAAAAAGGAACTCAGAAGCCTGAGCTTACAGCGGAACAGGCTATAAGACACGCTCGTGATTACGGTAACGATTTTGTTATTTTGGATACCGCTGGTCGTCTTCACATAGATACCGAGCTTATGGATGAGCTTATCCGTATAACAAAAGCGGTTGAAATCCATAATATTCTTCTTGTAATCGACTCTATGGTAGGTCAGGATGCAGTAAATGTTGCTAAAGCATTTAATGATATACTGGAGATTACCGGCGTTATTCTTACCAAGCTCGATGGCGATACCCGTGGCGGTGCTGCTCTTTCTGTAAAAGCTGTTACTGGAAAGCCAATTCTCTTTGCAGGTGTTGGCGAAAAGCTTAACGCTATTGAAGAATTCCACCCTGACCGTATGGCATCCCGTATACTTGGCATGGGTGATGTGCTGTCTCTTATTGAAAAGGTTGAAAATGAAATTGATGTAAAACAGGCTGAGGAAACTGCAAGAAGGCTTGAAGAAAACAAGTTTGATATGAATGATTTATTGGCACAGTTTCAGCAGATTAAAAAAATGGGTTCTGTAAAAAGCGTTTTGTCTATGCTTCCGGGCATGGAAAAACAAATCAGAGATGTTGACATTGATGACAGAGCAATGCTTCGTATGGAAGCAATAATTACATCTATGACTAAAAAAGAACGCGCAAAACCCGATATTTTAAACGGTTCACGCCGTAAGAGAATTGCCGAGGGCGCAGGCGTTAAGGTTGAAGACGTTAACCGTCTTATGAGCCAATATAATCAGATGAAAAAGATGTTTAAGCAGTTCGGCAGTAAATCTGCAAAGAAAAAGTTTTCCAGAGACTTTCCCGGCGGAATGATGCCACCAGGCAATTTTAAAGGATTTTAAAAAGGTTATACTTTTTTAAATATAATTATTATAATTTGGAGGTGCAATCAACATGGCAGTTAAAATCAGACTTCGTCGTTTAGGCGCTAAAAAAGCTCCCTTCTATCGCGTAGTAGTAGCTGATTCTCGTTTTTCAAGAAACGGTCGTTTTATTGAAGAAATCGGTTATTTTGATCCCACAAAGGACCCCGCAGTAGTAAGCATTGACGGTGAAAAGGCTAAACAGTGGATCGCTAACGGAGCTCAGCCCACCGATACTGTAAAGGCTCTTCTTAAAAAGAACGGCGTAATTTAATTTTAGGAGTTGTATCTTATGAAAGACCTTCTGATTGCTATTTCTTCAGGTCTTGTTGAAAAGCCTGAAGAAGTTACTGTTGAAGTCGATGATATCAACGAAGAGGGCGTTATTGTTTACCATCTGCATGTTGCCGAAGGCGATATGGGCAGAGTTATCGGTAAACAGGGTAGAATTGCTAAAGCTATTCGTACCGTTATGCGCGCCGTTGCAAATCGTGACAACCAGAAAATTATGGTTGAAATCGACTAAACATCGCATATTAAAAGTATGCTCATTAACCCCCATAAATAAATGGGGGTTTTAATTTAATTGGAGTAGCTATGAAAAAAACATATCTTAAAATCGGAAAAATTGTGGGAAGCCACGGAATTAAGGGAATGGTGAGAATTGAGTGTTGGTGCGATTCTCCTGAGTTCTTATGCAAATTTAAAAGGCTTTTTACTGCAGAAAACAGTGATGCGGTGTTAAATATAGAAAAAGCCGCGCCACATAAAAATATTGCTCTTGTTAAATTCAAAAATATTAACAGTATTGATGAAGCCGAGCTTATGCGCGGTAAGGTTTTGTATATAAACCGTGATGATGCAAAACTTGAAAAGGGCAGATACTTTATTGAAGAAATACTCGGCTGTAAGGTTTATGATAAAGAAACAGGAGTATTTTACGGCGAAATTGCAGATATAAGCCCTAGCGGTGCAAACGATATATGGCATATTAAAAATAATGATAAAGAGTTTTTGTTCCCATCGGTACCCGATTTTGTTGATAGTGTAGATATAGAAAAAGAAACGGCGTATATTATTCCACCGAAAGGAATTTTTGATGATGAAGATTGATATAATGACGCTTTTTCCCGAAATGTGCGAAGCTGTACTTGATACCAGTATAATCGGCAGAGCCAGAAAAGCGGGAAAAGTTGATGTTTCTTGTGTAAATATACGCGATTTTGCAAATAATAAACACAACAGTGTTGATGATGCGCCTTTTGGCGGT
>JAZNQX010000024.1:0-18780 GCA_045590395.1 Acutalibacteraceae bacterium | reverse complement strand
AGATAACCTTTAATTACAAAGCCTATAATGCGGGTGTTAAAATAGCCTTTGCCACGGCAAGTGAAATGGATATTAATGTAAACCGTACAGATTATACCGAAGAAGGTAATGTGCGTGTAATAACTTCCGGTGAAGTAACGGGTGCATACCGTACTGCAGTACGCTACCTTACCTCTTCATTTACATATACCGTACCTGATGACGAGAATGTAAATGCTAAGGATAACGAGAACGCGGTTTACGGCGATATGCTTTATGTGACCGTAGAGGGTGCAGAGGGCGATAAAATCAGCCTTGATAACTTCACGGTAGAAAAGATAGACGTGCTAAGCGATGCAGGCTCAATGGTACTAACCGAGGATGCAAGTAATGCTGTTGGCGGTCAGGCAATGAGATTTGCTTTTGGCTATAAATCGTCTGACTTTGTAAATGTTACCGCAGGCGCGGATACCTTAACACTTGTTGAACGCGGTATTATCTTTAAAAATGCAAGAAATACCGCAACAGGCACCTATACCGAAAACGGTGTTGTTGTAAGCCCTGTAACACTTGCTAATTCCACTAAGAAAGGCCACGCCGTAATCAGCAAAACAAACGGCTTTAATGAGTACTGGGATTATGACAGCAAAACGGGTGAAATGATATACAGCGGTTATATAACCGACTTTGCAAAGCAGGACCTTCGTCTTATATCTGCAAGAGGTTATGTAAAACTAAAAGACCAGTATAACAATATTTATACTCTTTATTCCTCTGACAAGCGTACCACCGTTAAGGAAGTAGAGGAGGTAAACTCTGAATATACAAATGTTGATGTTCACACCATTGCAGGCGCTCATTGGAGTGAGTTTACCATTGTTCACCCCAAAACAATGTCCTATATTTACGGACAGCAGATAGAAAACCTTATTGCTTATGCAAAAGATACCCACGGTGTTACCTTAAACCGCCTAACCGAAAAGGCGGACGTCCTCAAAAACGAAATAGTTATAGGTGACACTAAGCGCGCCTCAAGCAAGGGGCTTACCGTAAAAGAGGAAAACAAGTATGTAATAACCGTTTCAGGCGGCAGACTTATAATTAAGGGCGGTAGCGACCTTGCTACCATGCAGGGTGTTAAGGACTTTATAGACTACCTTAAAATGAAGGACGGTCTTGGCTGTGGCGCCGACCTTAAGGAAGGCTACTATGTTGAAGGCTATGTTAAGGAAACGGCTGATAACTATGCTCTTACCTTTAATGACGATTTTGATGCTTCTCAGGTGAACGCTCAGGTATGGGGCTCTCACGGCGACAGAAAAATGGGAAGTTGGAGCGGCAGAACCACAATGCTTGGCGGTCAAACCGACTTCAGAAACCCGGGTGACCCGGGCTACACCACCTATCTTGGCAGAGTGGTTGAGAATGGTATATTCACCACCGACGGCAAGGCTGTGCTTACTGCGGCAAGAATAGGGGAGGACGGTGTGAATAATATTGCATCCGAAATGTCCACCTGCTATTCTATGGGCTTTAAGTACGGTATGTGGGAAATTAAAACAAAGCTTAGCGCACCTGTTACCTATACAGGTTTCTGGACCGTTGGTACCAACTCTTATACACGCTACCATCGTGATGCTCAGGACTATAAAACCGAAATAGACTTGATGGAAAACTTCGGTAATCTTAACAAATTTGTTCCCAATGTTCACTATTGGTGGGGAGCAGGAAACGCTCTGGATGACGGACATTCAAGCCTTGACAGTAGTCAGTATGCTTCCAGACAGCAGACCTATGTGCCTGATTCTGACGAAACCAGCATTTATGACGACTACCACACCTTCACATACCTTTGGACACCCGAAAAAGAAGTATTTGCTTTTGACGGAATTAAGTTCTTTGAGTTTAGCTCTGAGCACAATCAGAATGTTACCACCGACTATCTTATTATCAGCCAGTGTATGTGCGCTGTTGGAATGGGAGACGGCGCGTGGAACAACGCTACCGATGCACAGAGAGCAGTTGATTACTACGAAACCTATCTTGATTATGTAAGAATTTATCAAAGAGAAGACCTTGGTAGTGAGCTTAACTGGGCGAAATAAAAAAACAGACCGACGAAAGTCGGTCTGTTTTTTTTATTAGGAGCTAGGAGCTAGGAACTAGGGGTTAGGGACTAGGTACTTATGGTTTATTCCCTAGACCCTAGAGCCTTTTAATAGAGCAGCAACCAATGAAACACTTTTTTGCATAATTTGGAAATCAAAGTTTACAGAAGAAAGCTTAACTTTTGAATAAAAATAAAATTAATTATTCAAAAAACACAAAAGTATAATAAAAATCAAACATTTTTGCAAAAAAATATCGATTTTTTCTTGACAAGTAGGGATGGTGTTAAGTATACTTAATGTGTATAATAATCTATTAATGAATTATTATGAGAAAGGATTAGAGTTATGCATAAGAAAATAGGCAAAATGAAGAAATTACTCGGGTTAGTGCTTTGTCTTGTTATGCTTATCGGCGCATTGTATGTACCTATGAGCTTTACGGCAAGTGCTGAAGACCCTGTAACAACCACCTTTACCTTTGACACCTGGCAGAACAGCATCAGTAATACTACTGCAGGTAATGCAGGCGCAGGTTATTACGGTGTTGGTTGGACACAGAACGGTACCGACAATAAGTATCTGCAAATGTCGGGTATCGGTACCAGCAATGCTTACAACCGTAAATCTGGTTATAGATTAGAAAATAACGGTCAGGTTTATGTACTTGAACCGTCTACTACATATTTTATAACCATGAAGATTCAGGCTACACAGATGCCTGAGGTTAGTGCTCAGAACCCTGCAGACCTTAACTGTTACATCAAATTAGGCTATAACGCCTTCTATGATGACCAGCTTGCAGGAAATATCGGTAACTACATTAATACTATGTCTAATGTTATTACTACTCTTGCATACGGTAAAACAGGCAATGATAAGTGTACCTTCTATACACTTACAGGTGATAAGGTTGTTGATTATTCTAATACCGCTTGGCATGAAATTCAAATTGCCTTTACCACCCCTGCTGACTTAGGCTCAGGCAACAAGTCACTTGCTCTTTGGGGTGATTCGCGCTCTAATTTCAAGATAGCCTTTGACGATATTGCTGTTACAAAGTACCCTGCCGGTACAAATCTTGTTGTGCTTAAGGATGAATATTCGGGTACTACCGAAATTTTAACAGGCGCAAACGGTTCTGCTGTAACTCTGCCCGATATAAGTGACAGAGCAACCGATACTACCCATATTTTTGAGGGTTGGTGTCTTGATGCAGACAGAACTCAGTCTGCTTCTAACCTTACCTTCTCGGCTGAAACCAAGACCTTATATTCAAAGTGGCAGGCTCCTGTTACATATACCTTTGTGGATACCCTTAATAATGTATCCTATGATGTTACAGGTCAGGCAGGCGGTGCTTTAGATTATCCTGATGACCCCGTAGACGCTAATAATCAGAAATGGTTTATGGGTTGGTACACTACCGAGGACTGTACTATAGAAATGGTTGACACTGTATTTGGTTACTCAAGCAAAACCTTCTACAGCCTTTGGGAAGGCGAAATCCCCGGTGTTGCTCAGGATTTTGAAAATTATAAGAAAAACGATACAGATACCACTTATATTGATGAGTGGACACCTGAAACCGATGGCGGTGCTAAAAAGAGCAACCGTTATTACTTCTCATGGATATTTGAGAAATCAAATGCCGTTACATACGGTGACAGTAACTATTCGGTTAAGTGTAACTGGGATAAGACCAGAACCGATGATTCCACCAACCCCGGTGATATCGACGCTTCTTCCCGTTATAGTCAGCCGGATATGTATCTGTGGGTAGGAAACGGTCTTGAGAATAATACCCCTTATACTCTTACCTTTAAATATTATCTTGAAAAAGCCGATACCGATGTTCGTTTCTATGCCGCTACTGCTCATAATGGTAACTTCCATGACCAAAGAGTAGCTCACGGTTATAACGATGATTCCAAAGGCTTCCGCGCTTCTAAGTCTGATGCAGGAGCAGGCTGGAAGGAAGGTAAAATAAGCTTTACCACTAATTTCTATAGCGCCAACCACAAAACCCTTTATTTTGGCTTTACTTTAGCCGCAAATGAAGATGTTATCCTTTATATGGATGACATTAAGGTTGAGGCTGTTCAGCCTTATGAGTCTGCTGTTACTGTTGTTAAGAACAACAACCAGGCTGATGAGGTTATAAATGGTAACCGCGGCGATAAGATTACTCTGCCCACCCTTACCCATCCCGACGGTGCTGAATTCCTGGGCTGGTATATGGACGAAGGGTTTACTGTTCCTGCCGACACCGATAATCTTACCCTTGGCAGAAAGCCCATTACCGTTTATGCAAAATGGGGTGTTGCTCCCATTACATTTGAGAATTACGGCTTCAATATAGCAGACCCTTATGTATTCGGTCGTCTTGTGGCTCTTGACGAAACAAATGGTATTGACGGTAGCAAGGCAGTTCGCTTTAACTATAGCGGTGATTTAGTTTATAAGTACAAGTGCGCTGTTTGTTCCTCACAGTTTAATACTCAGGCGCTATTTGATACTCATAATAACAACACACACTCAGGTGATTCCACTGCAGAGACAATTTTCTTCTCCACCCGTGCTAATACGAGAGACCATTGCTTTGCTGTTCTCAGACCCGTTACTAATAATACTACTTATAAAATCACTTATAAATATAAGGTTTTAGGTGGTAATTCGAACATTACTATTGTTCCTGCTACTGCAGCAAACAATATACACCATAACCCGAATTACACTGAATATCAAGAATCAGCCACTTCTATTAAAGCTGTAGCTGGCGAGTGGAAAACTAATACAACACTTGTTACTACAAACTTGAAAAGCGGCTCAGATACTTTATATTTGTTCTTCAATGTTTTAGAAGGAAGTGTGAGTGCAAAAATTGACGTGCTCATTGATAATGTGGTTGTAGAGCCCCTTGAAGGCAATGTTATTGTTTTTAACAGCACCTTAGGAGATATTGAAACTATATCGGGTGAAGTGGGCGAAGCCTTTACCGCTCCTGTTTTCACTAGCAGAACAGAGTTTGTCGGCTGGTATCTTGATGTAAACTACACCACTCCCTTCACAGCAACAACTATTCCTGAAGGTATCACTACTGTTTATGCAAAATGGGCTCCCGGTCCTCTTACCTTTGAAAACTACAGCCTATCTACAAATATGTATATATTCGGCAGACTTATGAGTCTTGAAAACGCAAAGGGCGTAGGTATTGACGACGACTATGCTGCCCGCCTTAACTTTGCAGGCGATAAGGTTTATAAATACAGATGTAAAGTCTGCGGAAGCACTAAGCAGTATAATGATGAGGCATCTTTTAATGCCCACAGCGCATCTGACCATAACGGTGGTGCAACACACGAAAAGATTTACTATAACACTCGTACTTCTGACAAGGACCACAGCTTCCCTGTTGCTAAAAATATTGAAGATAAATCACTTTATAAGGTTACCTTTAATTATAAGATGACTAATGTAAATGCTCAGGTTACCGTTTATCCTGCAACTTGTAAGAGTGATAATATATGGCATGGACCTGACTTAACCACGTACACAGGCTCTTATGCTACCCTTCCTGCCTCAAATAACGGTAAGGGCTGGCAGACTGCATCCTTCTACTTTAGCTCTGATATTAAGGGTATTGGTACAACACTTGCCCTTTACTGTACAATCGGCGGCAGTGAGCTTACTACAAAGGTAGATATGCTCTTTGATAACGTATATGTTGAAAAGGTTGAGGCTCCCTATGTATTCTTTGACGCTCAGAACAACAAGGATGTTATTCTTGTAAGAGGTAAAGCAGGTGAAAAGATAAACGCCCCCACTGTTTCTAAGTGGGACGGTGACTTTGCCGGTTGGTATACCGACAAGGAATGTACCAAGCCCTTTAAGCTTACCCACTTTGCTGCAGATACTGCAGTTACCGTATATGCTAAGTATAAAGAAAAGAAAACTGTTGTTTACGACTTTGAAAATTACAATATTCCGTACTATATGGATATCGGTAAAGCAAAGCTTCAGCTTGTACTTATCCATCATGTTAAGACTTCGGGCGCTGCTTCAGGTCAGTATGTAATGGAAATTGACAGAGTTTCTAACCCTGAGCTTACCCATCCTGCTAACATGGTTATCGCTTATGATACGGATGTATTCAAGGTTAAGCGTGAAAGAATGTATCTTGTTGAATACAAGTACCGTGTGTCTAAGCCTTCTACCTCTGCAATGACTATCTGGTTCTGCACCGCAAACCCCGATAACTACTACGACGGTAATGCAAAGGTATCTACCAGTATGGCTATTCTGCCAACCACCAAGCAGGGTGTATGGTACAGCGTTTCTACTCTGGTTGACACCACAGCTACCGTTTCGGGCAAAGAAGGATTAATGCTTTGTTCTTCAGGCGGCGACGGTAAGGTTCAGATAGATGATGTTAAGATTACCCTTATTGATGAGGGCAAAACCGGTATAGTAGTAAACAATAACGGCTGTACTCAGATTCCTAACCTTGTTTACGGTAAAAAGGGTGATAGCTATGCATCACTACTTCCCAAGGCACCCACTTTAGCAGGTAAAACCTTCGGCGGATACTACTTAGAGGACGTTAACGGCGGCCTTACCCCCTTGAAAGAGGAGGATATGAAGTTTGCTGAGAAGTTCATAAGAGTTTACGCTATGTTCCTTGATAACACCGTAACTCAGGACTTTGAGGACGATTTCAAGAACTATATAGACAAATATCAGGCATACACCATTTTCGACTTTGACTATGAGCTTTATGACAGCAAAAAAGAGGGTAACAGCGCCGATAATGTTGTTAGCGGCAGATACTCTCTCCACAGAAAAGGCGAGTCAAGATACTTTGAAAACTCGGTAATTCTGACTAACGGTCATCCCATTTCCTCTTACCATAAGTACACCATTACTATGAAGGTGAAATTGGGCAAACATTACCATACCGACGGCGCTATTAAGGTTGTTTCCAACCGAAGCGCAACATACGCCTGGTCACCCACTGCTGAATACTATGTAGTTGGCGCTATTAAAGACCTTAAGGAAGGCGAGTGGACAACAATTTCCTGTACCTTCCAGTCTGCAGAGCCTTATGTAAGTCTTCAGACCCCGGGTTATGTAGAGCTCTTTATTGATGATATCGTCTTAACTCTTGAGCCCGATAGCAAGGTACTGTCTCAGGCTCCCGCTTATACCGAGTATGTTCCTCTTAAGCGTGACGCTTCAGGTAACGTAGTTGACTTTGGTATAGAACAGGCAGATATCAATACCATTATTGATACAAGACTTAAGGTAAGAAACAACAGTATTCTTCCCATAATACTCATCAGCGTAGCTGCTGCAGTTGTTGTAGCCGCCGCAGTTGTGCTTATAATTCTTCTGGCTAAGCGTAAGAAGAATGCAAAAGCTAAAGTTTAAGAAAGGACGGTAAGAAATAATGAATATTAAAAGAATTATATCTCTCATAATAGCAACCGTTATGGTTGTAACCGTTCTTTCAGCCTGTTCTCTTACAGGCGGTGCCTCAGTACCCTTTGCGGTTGATGAGGACGGCAGATTCGTTTATGCGGTAGTGCGTGCTCATGAGAGTAATCTTACCGCTGAATCAGGCGCTAAGGATATAAGAAGCGCTATTAAAGAAAACTTTGATGTTGGCGTTACTATTCTTCGTGACTCAGTTGTTGAAGATTTTGACGGCAACTACGAAATCCTTGTTGGTGACACTAACCGTGAGGAAAGCGCCACCGCTAAGCAGAAGCTTATTGACAACCGTGCAAACAATGCTTATGACTTTATTGTTGCAGTAATGGGTGACAAAATTGTTATTCAGGCAACCCTTGAGGATTCATTGGCTACTGCTACTGCATGGTTTGTAAAAACCTTCTGCCAGAGCGAAGATACCTGGTCTATGCTTTATGATGGTTATGAGTTTATTTACGAGCATCAGATTGCTGCTGCAAACACCTCTAATCTTGTTAATAATATAGACCTTGGCTCCTTTACAGTTGTTATGCCTGTAAGAACCTCTTACCTTGCAGGTATGTACGCTGAAGAGTTTGTAAACTTCTATAAAAATTTCGGTTTTGAGGTTAATGCTATTGAGGATATTGACCCCGAGGTTAAAAACGAAATTATTATAGGCAACACCACCCGTAAAGAAAGTACCGAAACAACTGTTGAGGGCGATAACTACGTAATAAAGGTGGTTGACGGCGACATAGTTATTAAGGGCGGAAGCGACCTTGCTACCTGGCGCGCTGTTAAGGCCTTCTATGATGAAATAGTAAAGGTTAAGGACGGTAAGGGTATTTCCTGGAGCGACGGCTATGTGCTTAACGGCAAGTATGACGCTAAAGAAGCAGGCGCTTACACTCTTAACTGGAATGACGAGTTTAACGGCTCCGTTGTTGACCTTAACAAGTGGGGCGAGTACAGCGGTATGGCAACCCAGACCGAATCTTCAGGTCTTGGTGGCTTTAAGTGTTGGCAGACTGTTTTAGGAAACTCTCCCTACAATTCAAAGCCCGCCGCTAACCAGCTTAAAAAGCTTATCTATCAGTCAGGCGGAAACCTGCATATAGGTACTCAGCGTCTTAACGAAAAAGATTTTGTAGGCGGTATGATTTCTACTAACTACACTATGACCTTCCGTTACGGCGTATTTGAGGTTCGCAGTAAGCTACCTCCTGTACCCTGCTCACTTGGTTACTGGCTTAATGAATCCGGTCTTGAAAACGTCGGGGATATTGCAAATCGTTTTGGCGGCGCTAATCAGACCCGTACTTGCGCTACCGAGGTTGATATTATAGAAAATTTCGGTAGTTCTACCAGCTTTAATGCTAACGTTCACCGTTGGTGGACCGATACTAACCTTAATAACGGTCTTGGTACACAGAGCGGTCACGACTCACTTGACGGTAGTAAGTATTCAGGTAAGGCTGAAAATAACAAGAAAAAGACCTACGACACCGAGCGTTATGAAGGTGACCTTAGCACCGATTACCACTATTATAACTTCTACTGGACCGACGAGTTTATGAAGTTTGCTTTTGACGGCAAGACCTTCCTTGACTATCAGTTTGATAACGATAACAAGGGTGTTGGCCCCTACTGTCTTATGACATACTTCGTTACCGAGTGTCAGATGGGTGACGCTTCCTACGGCGCTACCTATGACCCGGGTGTGCACGGCGACTATTACGAGCATATAATTGACTATATTCGTATCTATCAGTCTGACTCGGTTAACTGTCAGATGATTACCGCTTGGCCTCAGATGCAGGAAACAGGAAAGACTACTGTTTTCTATCCTGACCACCCAGTTGGCGGAACATATTAAGAAATAAAAAATCACGCGAAGAAATTCGCGTGATTTTTTTTATTTTCGGTAAAAACTCTTTAAAATATCAAAAAAATATCACCGGGCATATAGTGACGGGACAAAAACAGCATTTTTTTGATATCTATTTTTTAACGGATTTAGTACAATGAAAATGTATAAGAGTCACGGAATATTGCATTTAACTTGAAAGGATTTGTATTATGACCGCTAAAAACAGAGTAATAGGAATATTGATGGCACTGACCTTGCTACTTGGCACTGTGTTTGTACCAATAAACACCACCTTTGGCGTTTTGGCCGCAGAAAGTGTTACCTATACTTTTAAGGATACGCTGAATGAAATTGATTATCCCGTTACGGTGCAGAAAGGGGACAGTATTGCTTTCCCTGCAGACCCTGTTGACAACAGTAATCAGCAGTGGTTTATGGGCTGGTATACCGATGAAGCATGTACTACAGAGTTTACCGATACTGTTTTCGGCGAAGAAGACAAAACCCTTTACAGTTGTTTTAAGGGTGAAATCCCCGAATTCTCTCAGAACTTTGACGATTATAAAGGAGTTACAGCCGTTGATGGCAGCGGTGCCCCCGTTGTTATTGATGCATTTACCTTAAAAGGCGGTAAGAAAAATAATCGTTTCTATTTTTCGAAAATATTTACTAAAACTAACACTGTTACATATAACAACAGCGCTTATTCCATAAAGATGGACTGGGATAAGAATATGACCGCCGCTGAGCCCGATAGAATTGCCGCTTCAACACAGTACAGAAAAAGAGATATGTATATGTGGATAGGCATAGGGCTTAAAAACAAAGAAAATTATATTGTTACCTTTAAATATTATATTGAGAAAGCCGATACCGATATCCGCTTTTATTTAGCTTCTGCCGCAAGTAATAATATCAACACAGATGTTACAGAATATGGTATGAATAATGACACTACCGGATTTCGCGCATCAAAAGCTAAAGCGGGCCAAGGTTGGCAGGAAGGCAGCATAAGCTTTACTGCCAATTTGGTAAATGAAGCATCAAGCACCCTTTATCTCGGTATGACACTGGCTTCAAACCAGAATGTTACGGTTTATGTTGACGAGGTTTCTGTTAAAGCGGCAGTTCAGCCCTATGAGTCGGCTGTTAGCACCGAAAATCATTGAAAACGGCGTAAAGTATTGTGAAACAGGCCCGATGCTTGAAACCAACACGGCAATCCACAGTATGTGGCGCCACTTTGAAAAGCGCCAACACCGTCGCCGCCGTTGTTACATAAAGGCTATTTGATAAATAAAAACAGCAACCGACTAACACACGTTAATCGGTTGCTGTTTTTTTGCACTCTTCAATCGGCTGATCTCATAGGATATTCAAAAAACATCCTTATGACAACCTGCCTTTTGGTCAGGGTTTTTAATTAGTTATTTATGCTGTGTCTGACTATTGGGGTTTTGTCCGACATAGGAAGCAATGTGTAACCGTTTTTCTGGCAGTATTCTATTATCTGGGGCAGGGCGGTTATGTTGGCCGATTTTAAATCGTGCAGAAGAACAATGCTGTGGCCCTCTTTAAGCGATGAGGTAACATTCTTAACTATTTTTTCAGGCTTTGTTGTCGAGGTATCGCCTGAGTCAACATTCCAGTCGTAATAAACATAGCCTTTGTCACGAAGCTTTACCGAAAGCTCACTCATAATGCCCTCTTTATACTTCTTGCTTATTTTGTTAGAGGAACCGCCTGGGAAGCGGGTAATAGCGGTGTAACAGCCCGTTTCCTTATATATAAGGTCGTTTATTTTGTTAAGGTCAGTAAAAAAGGCATCACTGCTTGAATAAATATCATAAGTATGGGAATATGTGTGAACCGCTATGGTGTGACCTTCTTCAACAATACGCTTCATTACATAAGAATACTCAGGCTTTTGTCCCGTTACAAAAAAAGTTGCTTTAACATTATATCTTGCCAGAATATCAAGTATCTGTTCGGTGTATTTGCAGGGCCCGTCGTCAAAGGTTAAAAATACCGATTTTGTGGGCAAGGGCTCCTTTAAGGGAGCGTCCTTTACAACAATATATCTTTCTGCTGTAGCAATATTTCCCGATGAATCCTTTACGGTATAGGTTATTATATTGGTGCCTGAAGTGTAGTCAGGGTCGGATACCTCTACCTCGTCGGTAATATCGCCCTCAATATCGTCTGTGGCAGTATAGCCTTCCTCGGTATAAACTTCACCGTATTCTAAAATAGTCAGCTTTTCGCCCATTAAGGTAATAGTGGGCGGTACGGTGTTAACGGGCTTTGCTACAGCAAAGCTTATGGGCAAATAACTGAAAGAGGGCATAAGTAAAACAGCCACCGTAAAAATTACGACAGAGCAGAAAACAAAAATAAGTGCTTTTGACCTTTTTTTCAGCGAATACCGCATATTTTAATCACCAAAATACATTATATATTGTTTTATGGCTTTATGCAATAAAAATGTCGAAAAAGATAAAATTATGCGGCTTCTTGAAAAAGCCGAAATGATATGATAAAATATAAAGGATAATATACTTAAGGAGTATGTACTATGTTTTTTAAGAAAAAAACCGACAGTGTTTATGATTTAATATTAGTCGGTCTGGGCAACCCGGGTGCAGAGTATGACGGCACCCGACATAACGCCGGCTTTTTTGTTGTAGATAAATTTGCAGAGAAACACGGTATTACTCTTTCTAAAAATAAATTTAACGCGATTTTTGATGATGCTAATATAGACGGTAAGCGTATTTTAGTTGTTAAGCCCCAGACCTTTATGAACAATTCGGGCGAGGCGGTTTCGGCAATTATGAAGTTTTATAAAATACCTACCGAAAGTCTTGTTGTGGTGTCAGATGATATATCCTTGCCCCCGGGAAAAATGCGTATTCGCGCAAAGGGTAGCGCAGGGGGACAAAACGGTCTTAAAAATATAATAGCCCACCTTTCAACAGATGAATTTACAAGGGTTAAGCTTGGTATTGGTGACCGTGCGGATAGAAGCAGTGACCTTGCAAACTGGGTGCTGTCCCGAATGGGTGAGGAAGATAAAAAGGCTTTTCTTGCCGCCGCCGATAATGCCGTAAAGGCAATAGAAACCATTATAAAAAGCGGTGTCGATGTCGCTATGAACAGGTACAATAAATAATGAATAGTAGCTTTGCATTTCTAAAAGGTGTAATGGGAAATGTTGAGGAGTATAAAAAACTGCTGTTTAGCATTGAAAATTCAGGTGTTCCTGCCGTTTGTACAGGTCTTTCTGATATTCATAAGGCTGTAACTGCTTCTCTGGTGGCAGATGACCTTAATTTGCCCGTTACCGTCGTCACCTCAGGTGAAGCCGAGGCGGATGCTCTGTGCCGCGATATAAAAGCCTTGGGGGTAAATGTTCTTCATTTTCCTGCCCGAGATTATCGCTTTACGGGAATTCTCGGCGAATCCAGAGAGTACGAGCATAAAAGAATTCACACCCTGTCTGCTGTTGCAGACGGGGCTTTTGACTTGCTTGTTGTATCTATTGACGCCGCCCTTCAGTATACTATGCCCGTTAGTGTTTTAAAGGAAAATACCTTTACAATAAATATAGGTGATACCTACGATTTGGGAAAGCTTTGCGAAAAGCTTGTTTCGGCAGGCTATGTAAGAAGTGAGTCGGTAGAGGGAGCAGGTCAGTTTGCTGTTCGCGGCGGAATAATAGATATTTTTACCACCCACAGCAAACTTCCTTTTCGTGTGGAATTCTGGGGTGATACCGTTGACAGTATTGCATATTTTGAAACTGACAGTCAGCGCAGAACTGATAATGCCGACAGCATAACCATAACCCCTGCCTGTGAGGTTTTGTGTGATAATGAACAGCTTGGCGGTATAATAAAAGAACTTTTAAAGGAAAAGAAAATCTCGGATATCCGAAAGGAAAGGCTACTCCGCGACCTTGAAGATATAGAGAACAATATGTTTTATTCCTTTGACAGATATATTCCCTATATATATAAGGAAAAGACTACCGTTCTGGATTTTGCCGAAAATTCTCTGCTGTGTATTATGGAAAGCGGTAATATAGCAGAGCGACTTAAAAATATTTTCTGGCAGTTTTCAGAGGATATAAAGCAGTTGCTAATTGATGGCTATGTAGCAAATGAGGGCGCCGATTTTTTACTGCCCGACCATTTGTTTTATGAAAAAATATCCCATAGCGTAATTTTTGACCAGTTTGCGCGGGGCCGTTATGAAATTTCCCCGAAAACTCTTATAGATTTTACCTTAAAGCGTTCTTCTGCCTGGAACGGCGATATTGATGTACTGGCAGAAGACCTTGAATTTGTGCTGTCAAACGGCGGCAGTGCGGTGGTACTGTGCGGTACAGAAAAGGCGGCACAAATTTTAGCAGATGATTTATCGGCTAAAGGAATTGTGGCGCGGTATAGCTATGAAATAGAGAAGCTTCTCAGCGGTGTTACTGTAACGGTAGGGAATTTATCCAGCGGTTTTGAAATTATGAGCCAAAACTTTATGCTGGTTACAGGCAGAAATGTTACTGCCTCTAAAAAGCCCCTTAAAAAACATAAGGGCGGTAAAGCAGTAGGCAGTCTTGACGAACTAAGGGTAAACGATATTGTTGTTCACGCCGCCCACGGTATAGGTGTGTTCAGTGGCATAGAGCATATTACAAATGCAGGAATAACCAAGGATTATATAAAAATAAAGTACGCGGGACAGGATGTTCTTTATGTGCCCGTAACTCAGCTTGACCTTGTTTCCCGTTATATAGGTACCGACAGCGACAATGTGAAGCTTCATAAATTAGGCTCTTCTGAATGGCATAAAACAAGAAGCAGAGTTAAAAAGGCTGTTCGTGATATGGCAGATGAACTAACGGCGCTTTATGCAAAACGAATGGCGTCAAAGGGTTATGCCTTCAGCCCCGATACCGATTTGCAGAACAACTTTGAACGCCGTTTTCCTTATGAAGAAACCGAGGACCAGATACGGTGTGTAAACGAGATTAAAAGCGATATGGAAAAGGCTGTTCCTATGGACAGACTTCTTTGCGGTGATGTTGGCTTTGGCAAAACCGAGGTAGCTTTACGCGCCGCCTTTAAGTGTATTTGCGAAGGTAAACAGTGCGCCTTGCTGGTGCCCACCACAATACTTGCGTGGCAACACTATAATACTGTGCTGAAACGAATAGGCGAACTGCCCGTTACTGTTAAACTGCTTTCTCGCTTTGTAACACCAAAACAGCAGGAAAAAACGGTAAAGGAAACTGCAAAGGGCAGGGTGGATATGCTTATAGGCACCCACCGCCTTATTTCAAAGGATGTTACCTTTAAGGATTTAGGCCTTGTTATAATAGACGAAGAACAACGCTTTGGTGTTGCCCAGAAAGAACGCCTTAAACAGCTTTATCCTTCGGTGGATATACTGACCCTTTCTGCAACCCCCATACCCAGAACGCTTAATATGGCTATGACGGGACTTAGGGATATGTCCACCATAGATGAAGCTCCGGGCGACAGACATCCCGTACAGACCTATGTGCTGGAACAGAGCAACTCGGTCTTGTATGACGCTATAAAGAAGGAACTAAGGCGCGGCGGTCAGGTATACTATCTGCATAACAGGGTAGAAACCATTGAAAAGGTGGCGGCAAGAATTAAAATTGCCATTCCCGAGGCTAAGGTGGCTGTGGCTCACGGTAAAATGAGCGAGGATCAGTTATCAGAGGTGTGGCAGAAGCTTATGGAGCAGGAAATAGACGTGCTTGTCTGCACCACCATAATTGAAACGGGTGTAGATGTGGCTAATGTAAACACCCTGATTATTGAGGACGCCGACCGTATGGGGCTTTCTCAGCTTCATCAGCTGCGCGGCAGGGTAGGACGCTCAAACCGACGGGCCTATGCGTATTTTTGCTTTAGAACGGGTAAGGTTTTAAATCCTGATGCGGCAAAACGTCTTGAGGCTATAAGAGAGTTTACCGAGTTCGGCTCTGGCTTTAAAATTGCTATGCGCGACCTTGAAATACGCGGTGCGGGCAGTATTCTGGGCGGTGCGCAGCACGGTAATATGGAAGCGGTAGGCTATGATATGTACCTTAAACTGCTGAGCGACGCTATGAAGGAAAAAGCAGGTGAAGAGGTTAAAGCTGATGTTGTGTGCACCATTGACCTTAATGTACCTGCTCATATTCCGGAGGACTATATAAACAGTCTACCCGCAAGGCTTGGAATATATAAAAGGATAGCCGATATAGAAAATGATGAAGATGCCGAGGATGTAATTGACGAGCTTTGCGACCGTTTCGGTGAACCACCGAGAGTGGTTATGGGACTTATTGATATTGCTATTCTCAGAAATAAGGCTATAGCCGCCGATATATATGAAATAGTAAAAGACGGTAATAATGTTATACTTAAAATGTCTGCCGTTAATCAGCAAACCTTTGCAAAAATGGCTGACGCTTTTGGGGACAGAATGAGAATACTATCAGGCGAAACACCGTCTGTTGCCCTTTATATAAAGAGGGGGCAAAACCTTATTGCTACGGTAAACGAAATAGTTAAAGCCCTTTAATATTTACAATTTGTTATAGACTTTTTATGGAGTTTGTAATATAATGGTTTTGTTGAAAAGATTTATGTTCTTTGGAGGAAAAATAATGAAAACTATAAAATCTGTTGTTGCACTACTGCTTTGCACAGTTTTGGTATTTTCTTTAACAGCTTGTCATAAGCAAAATGAGATTGCCGTTACCATTAACGGTATTGATTTTACTTCGGCTATGTATTCTTATGCTCTTCTCAATGCCGACAGCGAGGCAAGAGAGCTTGTTGAGGCTCAGCTTCACGAGGGTGAAACCGAGGAGGAACAGGCCGAAGAACATACCCATGACGATGTTAACTACCTGGCTCAGAAAATCGAAGATAAACCTTACGAGCAGTGGGTACAGGATAAAGCTATAGAGTCACTTGCTAAATGGGCGGCTTACATTACCCTTTGCAATGAAAATAAGTTAGAGCTTGACGAAGAAACCGCCGAGAGTGCTAAAAGCTATGGTTCTTATTACTATTCCTACTACGGCGAACTTTTTGCCAATAACGGTATAGGCGAAGAAACCTATATTAAAATGATGGAATATGACTATCTTGCCGAAAAGTATTTTAATTTCCTTTACGGTAAAGAGGGTAGCAAGGCTGTGCCCGAAGCAGATGTAAAGAATTACTTTACTAAAAATTACCGTGTGGCTATGGTGCTTCAAAAGGATATTTCAGGCCTTAAGGATGCCGAAATAACCAAGGCTAAAACCGAACTTGAAGACTGGCAGAAAAAGATTAACAGCGGTAAAAGTCTTACCGAGGTTTATAATGAGTTTAACGGTCTTACCGAGGAAAGTGCCGCTACAACAGGCTATTCTCCCGTTAAAGAGATTAAGGAATGTGTAAGCTATCTTGCCGACCCTGAGGTTGATGAGAACTACGGCGCTGATTTCTGGAAGGATATAAAAGACCTTGCCGCAGGAAAGACTAAAATCGTAGAATACGGCGAGGATGACTCAAAACAGCTCTTACTGGTTGTTATAGTTAATCCTATGAGCGACGCTTCCTACCTTGAAGAACTTGATACAACTATCCGTTGGAACTTAAAGAGCGAGGAATTTGACGAGGATATTGAAACCTACGCTGCTACCCTTAGTGTTAAGAAGAACGATTACGCTATTAAGGGCTTTAAGGTAAAGGATATAGTATATTAAAATATAAAACACCCTATCACAAAATTGCGATAGGGTGTTATTTACATATTTACATAAATTTAGAAAAAACGAACAAAAAAATTATATTATAAATACAAAATAATGAAAATTTTTATTGCAAAATTGTAAAGTATACTATATAATAAAATTAGCTAATAATTTTTACAAAGGAGAAATAGCTATGTTAAAAAGAATTGTGACACTTCTTCTTGTCGTAGCAATGGTGCTTTCCGTATGCGCTATGGCAGGTTGTAAGAACAATCGTTTTGAAGTTGGCGGTTCTTCCGGTAACACTTCCGGTTTGGCACAAAGCGAAGAAGAATTCTTCCTCGATATGCCTTCCTCTCTTAAGGGCACTACCGTTAAGTTTGCTACCTGGATTGACCACACTGCAACAAACACTTCTATCGCTCTTTCGGGCTTTGAAGGGACTACCGGTATGAAGTTCGAACTTTTCCAGGTTAACGAGAGTGAGTACATTGTTAAGATGCTCGGCTACATTCAGGCTGACCAGTCACCTGACGTTGTTGTTGAAAATGGTGACTTCCCCCGTACTCTTAACCTTCTCCAGCCTTTAGGCAAGGATACTGAGAACGGTCTTGACCCTACTGACCCCTTCTGGAACCAGCAGATGTCTGAGATGTACAAAATCGGTGGAAAATACTACCTTGTAAATGGTGCTCATTCCTCTTGGGATATGGGTGGTCATAACACCTTCTTCAACAAGACCATTCTTGAAGAAAACGGCGTTAAGACTCCTGAGCAGTACGTTAAGGAAAACAACTGGAACCTTAACACATTATGGACTCTTATGCAGCAGGTTAACTCACAGTGCGGACTCAGCCGTCCCGGTACTGTAATCGCTTTTGACCCCTGGCTTGCTATGCACGGCGCATTCCAGTTCTACTGGAACGAGGAGACCGATGAATTCGAAAACGGTCTTAAAGACGACAAGGCAAGAGCTGCTATTGAGTATATGTTAAAGGGTAAAGATGCTGGTCTTCTTACCGTTGTTGATAACCATGATGACAGCTTTGCTTCAGGCGGTACCGTTGTTCAGCTTTGCGGCGCTTACGGTTTACTTAAACACCCCGGCTTCTTCTCCACTATGGACGTAGATGATATGGGCTTTACTGTACTTCCTAAAATTAAGGCTGATGACGCTGACTATCCTTACACCTGCGCTATCCGTGCATACGGTATCTGCAAGGGCTCTAAGAACCCTCAGGGCGCTGCTTACTTCCTGCGTTACTTCCTTAATATGGATAACTATGACGTAAATCAGATTTATAAGACTGAAGAATGCAAAGATTTCTATATGCACCTTCTTGAAAAAGAAAACTTAAAGAATAACCACTTCTCCAAGGGTGTTCTCCGTGTAAGCGATGTATCTAACGGATACCTCAACATTGTTAATGAAGTTCTTAACGGAACTGCTGCGCAGCTTGATGCTAACCTTAACAAGATTCACGGCAAGATGGATACTGCTGCAAACGAAGCTAATAAGCTTATTGCAAGTGTAATAGCTGAGAACGCTTAAAATTCTTAAAGTAATTTTAAAGCAGAGGGGC
>JAZNQX010000023.1:0-2832 GCA_045590395.1 Acutalibacteraceae bacterium | reverse complement strand
GAAACACTCATTTCATAAACCTTTTTCTTAGGGTCTATTTCAAAGCCGTATTTATGACAAATTTCCGAAACGGAAGCAACAGCTTTTTTAATATTGAATTTTTCCTCTAATCCCAGAACTATATTTTCGGCAGCCGAAAATACATCAACAAGCTTAAAATGCTGATGAACCATACCGATTTTATAATCAAAGGCGTCTTTAGGAGATTTAATGGAAACCTCGTTGCCATCAATAAATATCTGTCCCTCGTCAGGATAATAGATACCGGCAATCATATTCATAAGTGTGGTTTTACCACTACCGTTTTCACCGAGAATAGAAAGTATTTCGCCGCGGTTAACCTTAAGGTTAATATTTTTATTAGCCGCATTATTTCCAAAATACTTGCTGATATTTACAAGCTCAATAGCAATATTATCGCCCATATTTTACCTCCTGTAAGTTAAATACTTAAAAAGCACCACTAAAAATTTAGTGATGTTTTCTAAACATTTAAAAAAGAGTTTGGGCGAAGCAGATATGCTCCGCCCAAAGCAGAATTAGAATTTCTCGTTTAAGAGAGTAATGCCGTCGATACGAAGGTCGAAGTAAGGAGCAGAACGCTTGGTGGACTCAGTGAATACACCGTCTTCGATAGCTTCGGTATCAGGAGTGAAAGCAGCGTCGGTATCAACGTCAGCAGTGTAAGTGGTAACAGCAGCACCATCCTTGGTGAAGCCGGTAAATACCTTCACAGAACCGTTTTTGAGACCTTCGATTGCCTTATTGATAGCTTCAACAGTTCCGTCAGCAGCAACATCGAGGTTGATACCGGTAAGAACTACAGAACCTTCTTCAATGCCGCCGCACCAGTCAGCGTCAATTTTTTCGCCCTTAGCAACACATCTGATGATGTAGTTGTAGTAAGGAGCCCAGTCGATTCTGGAAGAAACGATGAAGGTTTCAGGACAAGCATCATAAGTGCTTCCGTTGTAGGAAACGTTGGGAACACCAGCAGCTTCGCAAGCTGAGGGAGCACCCATAGAGTCAGCGTGCTGAGAGATAAGAACGCACTTTTTAGCAATAAGAGCTTCAGCAGCATTCTTTTCTTCAGTAGCATCATACCAAGAACCTGTAAACTGTACTTCCATAGTTACAGAAGGACATACAGATTTTGCGCCAAGATAGAAAGAAGTATAACCGGAGATAACTTCAGCGTAGGTGAAAGCGCCTACATAACCCATTTTAGCTTCTTCAGCCTTAATTTTGCCTTCTTCAATCATTTCGTTAAGCTTAAGACCAGCAGCAATACCTGCAAGGTAACGACCCTGATAGATAGAAGCAAACGCATTGTGGTAGTTGTCAAGGCCTTCGGTATGTGCCTTGGTACCGGTAGCATGGCAGAACTGAACCTCAGGGAACTCTTTTGCAGCCTGAATCATAAAGTCTTCATGACCGAAAGAGTTAGCGAAAACGATATCACAACCCTGACCAACAAGGTCTTTAGCTGCAACATAGCATTCGTTACCCTCAGGAACATTTGTCTTAAGAATAACCTGTTCATCTTTAAGCTTTAATGCTTCCTGAATGGTCTTAACAGCATTAATGAAGTTAAGGTCATAGGTAGAGTTTTCATCATGCAGGCAGATGAAACCTATTTTGAAATCGTCAGCAACTTCATAATCAACTGTTAATGTTTTTGCTGCGAGAGGTGACACACTCATACCAAGTGCTTCACCGTTGCCTCCGCAAGCTGCTAATGAGAAAATCATAGCAACTGCAAGAAGAAGTGCAAGAATCTTTTTCATAAGATTTTCCTCCTCGCCCTTTGGGCAATTATTTTATTAAAACCGTCACTGTTGACGGAATTTAACCGAACTGTCTGTCATACTGTCAACTATAGCCAGAGATTCAAGACGTACGCCGCGTTTTCTCAGCTCATCGCCGCCACCCTGGAAGCCTTTTTCAATAGCAATGGCAATTCCCTGTGTTTTACCACCGGCTTGTCCTACAATATCCATAAGGCCGTTAATGGCGTTACCTATAGCAAGAAAATCATCAATAATAAGAATATTCTCACCGCTATGTAAATGCTCTTTACTTACAATTACCTGATAGACCTCTTTATGTGTATAGGATTCAACACGTGAGGAGTAAACGTCGGCAAGTATATTGGTAGTTTTGTTCTTTTTAGCAAAAACAACCGGCACATGCATATGGGCAGCAGCAGCCACCGCTATTGCAATACCGGATGCTTCAATAGTCAGAATTTTATCAATTTTTACATCAGAAAAGAGTCGGCTGATTTCACCGCCCATTTCCATAAGGAAGTCAACATCAAGCTGATGATTTAAGAAAGAAGATACCTTTAAAATATTACCGGGATAAACTTCACCGTCTGATAAAATTTTATCTTCAAGCGCCTTCATAAAAATACCCCCTTACTTTATTCCTAATATACAGATATTTTATCATTTGAAGCGAAAATTGTCAATAGTTGTCATTCCTCTTTTAAACATTTGTTATTTTATACAAATATCCCTGTATGTAATTTATACTAAATATAAAAATCGGGTGTATCGTTTTTCAAGATACACCCGATTTTTTATTAAATTTCTAAACAAGCGGTATTAAAAGCTGACGTTCACAGCTTAGTGATTCTCCGTCCAGTGAGTTTATGGTTTTCATTTCATTAAGGTCGGTATTAAACTTTTTAGCTATATCCCAAATATTCTCTCCCCTGTTTGCAAAATAAATAATAAGAGAGCAGTCGTTCTTCTTTTTCTTTAACGCGTCGTCATTTGAAGAAATTTTTGTAAGAAGTGAAACCTTTTTCTCCTCAGAAAGCGAAAG
>JAZNQX010000022.1:0-5363 GCA_045590395.1 Acutalibacteraceae bacterium | reverse complement strand
CCGTACTTTGTTACCATATTTCTTGCAATTTCCGTTGCTCTTTCAATATCGTTGGAGGCTCCTGTTGAAATATCACCGAGAACAACAGCCTCAGCAACACGGCCGCCGAGAAGAACCACAATATCGTTAAGCATATCCTGCTTTGAACGGTAGCTTCTGTCTTCCGAAGGAAGAGACATTGTGTAGCCGCCTGCCATACCTCTGGGGATAATTGAAATCTGATGAACAGGGTCCTGAGTGGGCAGGAAGTAGGAAACAATAGCGTGACCTGCCTCATGATAAGAGGTAATCATCTTATCCTTATCCTTTATAACGTGGGATTTCTTCTCGGCACCCATAACAACCTTAATGGTAGCTTCCTCAATTTCAGGCTGAGTGATAGCCTTTTTTCTGCGCCTTACAGCAAGAAGTGCTGCTTCATTTAAAAGGTTTTCAAGGTCAGCACCCGTAAAGCCTGCAGTAGAAGCAGCAATGGTTTTAAGGTTAACATCAGGGCCTAAGGGCTTACCGCGGGAGTGTACCTTTAAAATTTCCTCTCTGCCCTTTATATCGGGGTAGTTTACGGTTATCTGCCTATCAAAACGACCGGGACGAAGCAGAGCTTTATCCAGTATATCGGGGCGGTTGGTTGCCGCCATAACTATAACACCCACATTAGCACCAAAGCCGTCCATTTCAACAAGAAGTTGGTTTAAGGTCTGTTCTCTTTCGTCGTGTCCGCCGCCAAGACCGGCACCACGCTGACGACCAACTGCGTCAATTTCGTCTATAAATATAATTGAAGGTGCCTTTTTCTTTGCTTCCTCGAATAAATCTCTAACACGGGATGCGCCAACACCAACAAACATTTCAACAAAGTCAGAACCCGAAATGCTGAAAAAGGGTACCCCTGCCTCACCGGCAACAGCGCGGGCAAGTAAGGTTTTACCTGTACCGGGAGGGCCCACAAGAAGTACACCCTTAGGTATACGGGCACCAAGCTCGTCGAACTTTTTATGGTCTTTAAGGAAGTCAACAATTTCCACCATTTCTTCCTTTTCTTCATCGGCACCGGCAACATCAGCAAAGGTGGTTTTGCGGTTGGTTTCCTTTTTAGGCTTTGCCTTACCGAACTGAAGCGACTTGTCAGCGCCCATTGAAGCGCTCATCCGTTTCATAAAGAAGAAACCGATAGCTACCATAACAATTACAAGTAAAACTGTAGGCATAAGCTGTGAAAGCCAAGCAACGCCCTCACCGCTTTTATAGTCCATCTTAATGGGCGTTTCCGGGTTTTCGGCATTGTATTTCATAACAGCCTCATTTACATCTTCATAGAAAATGTAAGGGTCAGCTATGGTGTAGCTGTGCTTTTTAGAGTCTGCCCTTGTAACATAAGAAAGGTCGCCGTTATAAAGGTTTAAAGTATAAGACGAAACCTCACCATTTTGTATTTTTGTTATAATGTCGTAATAAGTAGTGTTTTCTTTTGTTTGTCCGAACAACGAAACAGAGGCTATTGACATAATAAGAATTACGGGAATTCCTATATAAAGCAATACCTTTCTGATGTTTTTATTCAACAGACGCACATCCTTTCTTTAGCTGTAAACCTT
Source organism: Acutalibacteraceae bacterium (assembly GCA_045590395.1). Taxonomy (GTDB): domain Bacteria; phylum Bacillota; class Clostridia; order Oscillospirales; family Acutalibacteraceae; genus SIG607. Next base: position 3,768 of record JAZNQX010000022.1, on the reverse strand, counting down.
GGGGTCAAGTATTCCCACAAAGGGTAAATTTCTGTATCTTTCGTTATAATCAAGTCCGTAGCCTACAACAAAGGCATCTGGAACTTTTTTGCCAACATAATCAGGCAGGAACTCAACAGTTCTGCCATCGGGCTTATCAAGCAGAGTGCAGGTTTTAACGCTTTTTGCACCACGGTCAATAAGTATTTTGGTAAGCTGCGACAGCGAAAAGCCAGAATCAACAATATCCTCAACTATAAGCACATCGTAATCCTTAACCTCGGTATCAAGGTGCTTTTTCCATTTAATTTCACCGGTACTTTTAACACCGTGGTATGTAGAAATAGCAAGAAAGTCAACCTCACAAAATAAATCAATTTCTTTCATAAGATCGGCTATAAATGCCACAGAGCCGCGAAGTACGCCTACAAGAAGCAGGTTTTTATCCTTATAATCCTCTGTTATCTGTTTGCCCAAGTTTTTGCAGATTTCTTTAATTTCCTCTGCGCTTACAAGAACTTCCTTAATATCGTCTTTCATTGGCATTTTATTTTCCCCCATGTTTTTTGGATAAGACACGGTACACATATTTTGTGTTTTCATCAGGACACACTCTGGCGTCCACTCCGCCGCCATACACCCAGACAACTCCCTGTTCATCGGAAATTACGGGAAGTATGTTTCGAATAAAAGTGTCTACTGCTTCTTCATTCATCCACTTATTAAGTGATTTCGAGACCTTTCTGTGAGAAAACGTAATGCTGTCCCCTGCTTTTTTGGTTCTTACAGTCAGCTTACCTACGATTTTATCACAGTCAATGGAATTTTTTAATAACAAATTATTAATTTTTCCGTTGTTTTTTATTAATTCTACGCTCTCTTTTTTTATCTTGGTTTCAAAACGGATATCCTTATTTGTTTCCTCAAAAAAAAGTGAACCCTTTGCGGCTTTTACCATTTTGCCGCCCTTAATTTGAAATCTGCCGCTTTTTTTAAGGGCTATTTCCATAACACCGTTTATAGAGTAATTATTGTCGCTCTCATTTTCTGACAAAAACCTTTCTATAACCCGTGAGGCTATGGCTTTATGCAGATTTTCAAAACCTTCAATATTAAGCTTTCCGTCACTGTATCTTTTATAGAATTCCTCGTTTGCTACAGTATTTAAATAGTCGCTATCACTATTTATAAGGCTAAGCGTTTCTGTAAAAGAACTGCTAAGAGAAGGGTTGAACTCCCTTAAAACAGGAATTATCTTATGACGGATACGATTTCTTGTATACTCATCATAAAGATTAGTAGAGTCGGTTACAAATGGTATATTGTACTCTTTTAAGAATGCCTCAATATCCTGCCTTTCACAGCAAAGCAAGGGGCGGATATAAAAATCTCTCCTTGCAGGTATACCGCAAAGCCCGTCGATACCCGTTGAACGAGTAAGTCGGTAAAGCACGGTTTCTATATTGTCATCATTAGTATGGGCAGTTGCTACCGCATCGCCTCTGTTTTCCTCAAAAAAGGCATATCTTACCTTTCTTGCGGCAAGCTCAACACTTTCTCCCGTTTTTTCGGACTCAGCCGCTACATCAACCCGTTTACAAATAATGGGAATGTTTCGGATTTTGCATTGTTCCTTAACAAAAGACTCATCACGAAGTGCCTCATCCCCTCTCAGACAGTGGTTTAAATGCAGTGCACTGATAGTTATTCCAAGCTCATCTTTTAGCATATCAAGGCCGGTAAGCAGTGCCATAGAATCGGCACCGCCTGAAAGGGCAACGGTTATGTGTTTTTCGTTTTCCTTAAACTTAAAGGCACGAATAGCAGAGATAACATCTATCATTCGTCAAACCCCGCAGGTGAAGTGAAACGTGTGTATCTGCCGTCCCAATAAAGCTCAACAGTACCGATTTCACCGTGTCTGTTTTTAGCAACAATACACTCTGCTTTATTGGGGTCACCCTTTTCTTCACCGTCTTTTTTCTCGTTATCGTAATATTTTTCACGGTAAAGGAACAAAACGATATCTGCATCCTGCTCTATTGAGCCTGAATCTCTAAGGTCAGCAAGACCGGGTCTGTGTGAGCTTCCCTTTGATTCGGTACCACGGGAAAGCTGAGCGCAGACGATTATGGGTACCATAAGTTCCTTTGCCATTATTTTAAGACTTCTTGTAATATCCGAAATCTCTTGAACGCGATTATCTATCTGACGTGCTGAATGCATAAGACCTAAGTAGTCCACTACAACAAGTCCAACGTTACCCATACGTCTAAGCTTTGCCTTCATTTCAGGAACGGTTATGTTAGAGGACTCATCAAGGTAAATTTCGGCATTTCTGAGATGCGCCGCCGCATCACCAAGTCTTGTCCACTCGTCAGGGTCAAGCTCACCTGTACGAAGTTTCTCGCTCTTAATAGCCGCCTCGCTGGAAAGCAGACGCTGAGCAAGCTGGTCTCTTGACATTTCAAGAGAGAAAATAGCTACCCTTTTACCTGCGTTTACCGCTACATTACGGGCAATATTAAGGGCAAAAGAGGTTTTGCCCATACCAGGACGGGCACCAAGAATAATAAGGTCGGATTTATTAAGTCCTGTAATCTTTTTATCAAGACCGCTAATGCCTGTAGGAATACCGATATAGTCATCTCTTGTTTCGGGATTGCTCATCTTCATAAGGCGCTCAAAGGTTTCGTTTTCAATAACGCCCTTAATATGCTCAAGACCCTGTATACTTCTGCCTTCTCTTATTGAATAAATCTGCTGTTCCGCCTTTTCAAGAAGCTTTCCTGCATCCATTACATTTTCAGTAGCATCATTTATGATATTGCGGGAAGCAACTATAAGGGCTCTTGCATAATAGCGCTCTCTTACTATTCCCACATAGGTCATAACATTAGCGCTGGAGGCTTCACTCTGAATAAGGTCGGTAAGATAAGCCTTGCCGCCTGCTTTATCGTAAAGTCCCTCTTTCCTCAGTCTGTCAAGCAGTACAATAAAGTCAATTTTAATATTGTCGTTTGACATATCTGATAAGGTGCGAAAAATCACCTTATGATTGGGAATATAGAAATAATCCTCTTTAAGATGGGTTATAACATCGCTGATACAGTTAGGGTCAACCAAAATTGACGCAAGAACACCCTGCTCCGCCTCAAAATCATAAGGCAGACCTGCACCGTCAATATCAAGAATCTGTCTTTCGTCAGCCATAATATTATTCCTCTACCGATACAGTTATTTTTGCGGTAATGCCTACATAAAGCTTGATTTCTGCTGTATATTCGCCGAAGTTTTTAATGTCGGCAACATTCATTTTCTTTTTATCAATAGCAACGCCGAATTTATTATTTATTTCTGCTGCTATTTCCTTTGAGGTTACGGCACCGAAAAGCTTACCCTGTCCGCCTGCTTTGGCATGGATAACAATTTTTTCACCATTAAGTTTTTGGGCCAGAGCCTTAGCGGCGTCAATCTCCTCCTGCTTGTGATGAGCTGCCGCAGCTTCGCGGTTTTTAAGCTCACTTAGTGCCGCAGAATCAGCTTCTACGGCAAGATTTTTCGGAAAAAGGAAATTACGGGCATATCCGTCAGAAACGTTTACAAGCTGACCTTTTTTGCCCTGTCCCTTAACATCCTCTGTTAAAATAACCTTCATTTGTCTCTTCCTTTCTTTACATTTCCATTACGATGGGTACTATCATCGGGCCGCGTCCCGTTCTTTCTCTTATAAACCGTGACATACCGTCCCTGAGTCTGCCTTTAACACCGTTCCAGTCCTTAATACCA
>JAZNQX010000021.1:0-1531 GCA_045590395.1 Acutalibacteraceae bacterium | reverse complement strand
GTGGAAAAGGCGGTTACAAAGCATTATATAAATGATGCTAAAAAAATACTCGCCTCATATGGCGGCAGACTAAAGGTTATAGGCGTTACAGGCTCCTTTGGCAAAACAGGTACAAAAATGATACTTACCGCTATGCTTAAGGAAAAGTATAATGTGCTGACCACCCCTAAAAACTTTAATACCACAATGGGTGTTGTAAGAACTGTGCGTGAATATTTTAAGCCCCAGACCGAGATTTTTGTTTGCGAAATGGGTGCTAAAAAGGTGGGGGATATTAAGGAAATTTGCGACCTTGTAAAGCCTGACTGCGCTCTTATTACCACCGTTGGCCCTCAGCATCTTGATACCTTTTTAAGCATTGATAATGTTTTCAGAACAAAGTTTGAGCTTTATGACAGCGTAAAGCAAAAAGGCGGTAACACCTTTGCCTTAATTGATAGCGAAGAAATAAAAAATAGAGTAGAAGACAGAGATGTAATTTTTTACGGAACCGATAAAAATTGTGATTATTTTGCCGATGAAATAACCTGTTCGGCGGCAGGCGTTACCTTTAATCTTCACCTTAAGGGTGAAACCGTAACTGTAACCACCAAACTGCTGGGCCGTCATAATGTGCAAAACATTGTTGGCGCGGCAGCAGTGGCATATTCATGCGGTGTAGACGCTAAAAGCATTAAATTTGCTGTCTCAAGGCTGACTGCTCCCGAGCACCGACTTGAAATTAAACGCTATGCAAAGGGCTCAACCCTTATTGATGATGCTTATAATTCAAACCCGGTAGGCTGTCTTGAGGCCTGTCGTGTGCTGAAAAGCTTTGCCCCTATGAAAAGGGTGCTTATTACCCCCGGTCTTGTTGAGCTTGGTGAGGAAGAATATAAGCACAACTTTAAACTGGGCGAAACAGCCGCAGATTGCGCTGACTATATAATCCTTGTGGGCAAGGATAGAAGTAAGCCCATTAAGGACGGTATAGAGTCAAAGGGATTTGACGCTGATAAACTTTTTGTTGCCGAAAGCTTTATGCAGGCGTATAATATTTATCTGGAAATTGCAGACGAAAATACGGTTGTTTTAATTGAAAACGACCTGCCTGATAATTATCTTAAATAGGAGGCATTTATATGAAGATAAATCTTGCGGTGTTTTTCGGTTGCCGCAGTGTTGAACATGAGGTGTCTATTATCTCGGCGGTTCAGGCTATGGCAAGTCTTAACCGAGAAAAATATAATATTTATCCCGTTTATGTAACCAAGGACGGTGAAATGCTGACAGGAGGTGCGCTTTTTGATATTGAAAGCTTTAAGGATATTCCTGCCCTTATTAAAAACTGCCGTCCTGTTACCTTTTTAAGAAAAGACGGCAAGGTTTATATGAGCGAGATAAAGGGCGGTCTTTTCTCACGTAACAGGGAAACCGCCATTGATGTTGCTTTCCCCATTGTTCACGGCACAAACTGTGAGGACGGAACGATGCAGGGCCTATTTGAGTTTTTGGATCTGCCTTATGTGGGCTGTGATATTATCTCCAGCGC
>JAZNQX010000020.1:0-3267 GCA_045590395.1 Acutalibacteraceae bacterium | reverse complement strand
AAAAAGCTAAAAAAGGCGAGCTTGGCAGCGTTTTTGTTAACCGATTCATCTCTTCAACATATCCTCCCCGCTCTACCTTTAAAATAGTTACTGCGGCGGCGCAGATTGATACCCTTGGAGCAAATGCTTATCCACGCAGTCAGCTTTGTAATTACGGTACTGTAATTGAGGGAGAGAGTCTTTCCTGTATGGGCAGACACAAGACTGTAACATTGGAAAGGGCTTTTTCCCATTCCTGTAATGCCTATTTTTCGCTAACGGCGCTGTCTCTGGGCAAAAATACAATGACAAGGTATGCCGAGATTTTCGGTTTTAATAAAACCTTTTATATTGAGGGTATAGCCTGCGGAAAATCGGTATACAGCGTTGATAACGCCAGAAATATTGATTACGGCTGGTCGGGAATAGGGCAGTACACCACACTTATGAACCCTGTTCAGTATTTATCTATGGTAAGCGCTATTGCAAATGGCGGTGAATATATAGAGCCTTATTTTGTCCATGCAATTCGTTCTTCAGGTGGAAAAATCACTTATAAGGCTAACCCCGAAACCGTTAAAGTTATAAATAAGGACACCGCCGAAAAACTTGCTGGTCTTATGGATTTTGCGGTAAAGGATAATTACGGAAAATCTACCTTCGGTGTTCTTGATATCTGCGGAAAAACGGGAACGGCAGAGGTAGGCGGCGATAAGGAAAATTCACTTTTTATAGGATTTTGTAAGGATGAACAGCTGCCACTTGCCTTTGTGGTGGTTATTGAAGAAAGCAAGTTAAGTGGAACAAATGCAATGAGGGTGGCAAATAAAACACTTCAGGCGGCTAAAAATTCTCTTTGTAAATAAGCGAAAATCAAATAGCGGGCAGTTAAAAACTGCCCGCTATTTTTATCGGTAATGGAAGTGTTATCAGCAGCAGCCGTTATCACATCCGCAACCACATCCGGAGTTGGTACCGCAACCGTTACCGCAACAGAAGAGAAGAAGAAGGATTACGATAATCCAAGTGCAGTTATTGCCCATGCCGTTACACATTATACATACCTCCTTTCCGTTATATTACATACTATGCTGAAGGGAATTTTGTGCTACTGAAAGTGCGAAAAGTTAGAAAAACAAAGAAAATAAAAGTAAATACGAGAAAAATTAAGATTTGCCCTTTTTTGACCTTTAAAACCCATTAAAACGGGAAATTTGGGTTTTTGACTTTTCCTGACCTTGAAATTATAATTAAAGTCAGAAAAGGTCAAAGAGAGGTAATAGGCTATGAAAATGAGCGATATAATAACTCAGGCAATAATTAAAATGCTTGATGAATCACAGGATAATAAAACCGAAATTCAGCGTAACGAATTTGCCGAAATGATGGGCTGTGTACCAAGCCAGATAAATTATGTGCTGTCCTCTCGCTTTACGCCCGAGCAGGGATATATGATAGAAAGCTACAGAGGCGGCGGTGGATATATCCGCATAACAAGGGTAAAGCTTGACCAACCCACTGCTATAATGCACATAGTAAATTCTATTGGTAATTCTATTGACCCTATGTCTGCGCGTATAGTTATAGAGAATTGCCTTAGAACCTCGCTTATTTCAAAAGAGGCGGCAAAGATTATGAGCGCAACGGTGTCCAACGGCGTTATGGCGGCTGTGCCTGTAAACTCGCGGGATGAAGTAAGGGCCGCCATTATAAAACAGATACTTTTAACCCAGATTTAGTTTAGGAGGAATAGATATGTTGTGTGAAAAATGCGGTAAGAATACTGCCACTACTCATATTCGTTCAGTAATTAACGGAGTGGTTAGTGAGAAAAACCTTTGCGCTGTATGTGCGGCAGAGGAGGGCTACAATTACGGTAAAATAGGACAGAATTCCCTTATGGATATGCTGTCATCAATGTTTTCGGATAAACTGACTCAGGAAAACAAGCTTATGGAGGAAAGATGTGACTGTTGCGGTGCAACCTTTTCTCAGATAGCATCAACCGGCAAGGTAGGTTGCGGAAAATGCTATGAAAAATTCAGAAGTCAGCTTATTCCGTATCTTAAAAGGGTACACGGAAGCGTTGACCATGTTGGCAAAAAGCTTTCAAATGAACAGCTTATTGTAAAACCTACCGATAAAATCAGCGATTTAAGAAAAAAACTTGCTGAACTTGTCAAGAATGAAGAATATGAAAAGGCGGCAGTAATAAGAGATGAAATAAAGAAATATGAGGAGGAAAGCGGTAATGAGTAATTGGTACAGTACAGAAGCTAAAGAAAACGATATTGTTGTTTCCACACGAATTCGCCTTGCCAGAAATCTTGAAAATACCCCGTTTCCTTCTTTTATGGATATTGAGGGTAAAAAGCAGGTTGCCGAAAAGATTAAAAAGGCGATACTTGAAAGCGATACACCCTTTGCAAAATCTTTAAGATTTATTTCTATGGAGGATGTTCCCGAAAACGAGATTTATGCGATGGTAGAGCGTCATATTATAAGCCCTGAGTTTGCTAAAAACCCTGAGGGCAGAGCCATTATAATTTCAGAAGACGAATCAATTTGCATAATGATATGTGAGGAAGACCATATAAGAATTCAGGTTATTCTTCCGGGACTAAATCTTGAAGCCGCCTATGAAACGGCAAGTAAAATCGATGACCTTTTGTCCTCAAAGCTTAAATTTGCCTTTGACAGTAAGCTTGGCTACCTTACAGAATGCCCCACCAATATCGGCACGGGTCTTCGCGCCTCGGTTATGCTTCATCTGCCCTTAATGGAGGGAAGCGGCGGTATAGGTGAAATTGCCGAAACTATCGGTAAAATAGGCTTTACGGTCAGAGGAATGTACGGCGAGGGCAGTAAATCAAAGGCATCTCTTTATCAGATTTCTAACCAGATAACCCTTGGAATTACCGAGAAAAATGCTATAGATAATCTGGGTGTTATAGCAGGTCAGCTTGTAAATAAGGAACGTACAGAGCGTGATGGCTTTGACCAAATAAAGCTTGAAGATATTGTATGGCGCGCCTACGGAACCTTAAAAAATCAAAGAATACTCTCCAGTGACGAAATGATGCGCCTTGTGTCTAAAATTAAAATAGGCATTTCTAAAGGAATTCTTCCCTTTGAAAACACTTTGCCGCTTAAGATTTTAATTGAAACACAACCTTATATGCTTTGCAGAAAACACGGCGATAAAACTCCAAACGAAAGGGATATTCTTCGTGCTAAAACGGTACGCAATATGATACCGTAAGAAAGGAAGAAAAACTTTATGAAATA
>JAZNQX010000019.1:0-25650 GCA_045590395.1 Acutalibacteraceae bacterium | reverse complement strand
AGCCGCATATTGAAGGCTTTGTTAAGTTATGCCCTTTTGGGCGTACGCCTTACTGTAGCGAGACTGAATTAAGGCAGGTGCAAAAGAATGTACGCAATTATTGAAACCGGCGGAAAACAGTACCGTGTAACTGACGGTGATGTTATCTATGTTGAGAAGCTTAGTGCTGAAGTTGACAGCGAAGTTGTTTTTGACAAAGTTGTTGCTATCAACGACGGTGCTCTTAAGGTTGGCGCTCCTTATGTTGAGGGTGCTACTGTTAAGGGTGTAGTTCTCAAGAACGGCAAGGGTAAAAAGATAACCGTATTTACCTACAAACCCAAAAAGGGCTGTGCGCGTAAAATGGGCCACAGACAGCCGTACACTAAGGTTGAAATCAAGTCAATCGGTTAATAATTATGACCGAGGTTAAATTTTTTGCTGAAAAGGGAAGGCTTTATGGCTTCTCTGTCAGCGGTCACAGCTCTGTCAACTGTGACGATGATGAAGGAAGACTTGTCTGTTCTGCAGTTTCTTCTGCGGTTTATATGACAGCCAATACAATTACCGAGATAATAGGCGATAAAGCCGATATAAGCGAGAGTGATGCAAAGCTCTCTCTGAAGGTAAAAAATCCCCACGATAAAACCGTAGCGGTTTTAGAAGGGCTGAGGCTTCATTTAGAACAGCTGTCTTTCCAGTATAATGACAGAATATCTATCCTTTCGGAGGTGTAGTTATGTTAAAGATTAACATTCAGTTATTCGCCCATAAAAAAGGTATGGGTTCTACTAAAAACGGTCGTGACAGTGAGTCTAAGCGTCTTGGCGTTAAGCGTGCTGACGGTCAGTTCGTATTAGCAGGCAACATTCTCGTGCGTCAGCGCGGAACACACATTCATGCCGGCAATAATGTAGGCAGAGGTTCCGACGATACCTTATTTGCTCTTATCGACGGTAAGGTTAAGTTCGAGCGTGTAGGCCGTGATCGTAAGCAGGTCAGCATTTACACTGTAGAGCAATAATTTTTAAGGCTCAGGTACCACCTGAGCCTTTTTTAGTCTGCCGTGAAAACGGCTAAATAAAGGTGACAAAAATGTTTATAGATGTAGCGAAAATTCATCTTAAAGCGGGCAACGGCGGTAATGGTTGCGTTTCTTTTCACAGGGAAAAGTATGTTGCCGCAGGCGGTCCCGACGGTGGAGACGGCGGCAGAGGTGGTAATATTATTTTTAAAGCCGATGATAACCTTTCCACCCTTGCAGATTTCAGATATAAAAGAAAATACGCGGCAGAAAACGGTGAAAACGGCAGAACTTCGCGTTGTACGGGTAAATCTGCTCAGGACCTTTTAATAAGTGTTCCCAGAGGCACCCTTATTAAAGATGCCGAAAGCGGTAAAATTATCGCCGATATTTCGGGCGATGAAGCCATTATTATAGCCCGTGGCGGTAACGGCGGCTGGGGTAACCAGCATTTTGCCCACGCTACCCGTCAGGTGCCCCGTTTTGCAAAGCCGGGCGCCCCGGGTGATGAGCTTGATGTAGTGCTTGAACTAAAGCTTCTTGCCGATGTAGGCCTAATTGGTTTCCCAAATGTAGGAAAATCCACACTTGTGTCTGTGGTAAGCGAAGCAAAGCCTAAAATTGCTAACTACCATTTCACAACCCTTACCCCCGTTTTAGGCGTTGTAAGAATGGGAGAGGGAAGCTCCTTTGTTATGGCAGATATCCCAGGTCTTATTGAGGGTGCAGGCGAAGGTGTAGGTCTTGGCCACGAGTTTTTAAGACACGTTGAAAGATGCCGTCTTTTAGTTCACGTTATTGATGTTTCAGGCAGTGAGGGCAGAGACCCTATTGAAGATTTTGAAAAGATAAATAAGGAACTTAAAATCTTTAGCGAAGAACTGTCACTTCGTCCTCAGATAGTAGTTGCCAATAAATGCGACTTAACCGATGACGAAACTGTAGAGAAAATAGGCAAGCATTTTACCGATTTAGGCTATGCCTTCTTTCCTATTATGGCGCCTATTAAAGAGGGAACAGGAGAACTTATAAACCATATTGCCGCAACCCTTGCAACCCTGCCCCCTATGAAACGGTATGAGGCAGAAATTGAGCCCTTTGAAACTAATCTTGTTAAGAAGGAGCTTCGCACCTTTACTGTGCGCACCGAAAACGGAGAATACTTTGTTGAAAACTGCGACTGGATAGAGCGTATTATGAATACCGTTGACCCTGATGATTATGAGTCGCTTCAGTATTTTGAAAGAGTACTTCGCAGTAGCGGTATAATTAACGCCTTAGTGCGCCAAGGAGTGCAGGAAGGGGACATCGTTCACGTGAACGATTTTGAGTTTGAATATGTACTATGATAAACAAAAGGTAAAGCTTATGAACCCGTCGGTGCTTTCCTTTGTGGGTGATGCGGTTTATGCTCTTCTTGTAAGCGAAAGACTTGCCGCAGTTAACCGCCCGTCAGGAGATTTGCACAGCGCTTCGGTAGAGCTTGTCAGCGCGGGAGGACAGGTAAAGGCATTTGAGGTTATAAAAGACAGCCTTAGTGAAGAAGAAATGTCGGTTTTTAAGCGCGGCAGAAATTTTCATACAGGCAGAACTCCCAAGAATGCAAGTGGAAATGAGTATCATATTGCAACAGGCCTTGAAACTCTTTTTGGCTATCTGCACTTATGCGGTGAAGATGACCGAGTTGACACACTTTTTTCTGCTATTTTTAAAGAATATTCAGAAAAGATATAAGGGGTTTAATATTTATGAGAAAGATTATAGGTATAATTCTGCTGCTTTTTACGGTGGCAACTCTTAGCTCCTGTAAGCAAAATGTAAAAATCCCCGACAGAGAGGCGCATATGAACTATTCTTCGGGTCAGACCTATTCTGAGTATAACGAAACAAGCGAAAAGGAAAAACAAGAAAGATTAGACAGGGTTAAGAAAGCCGAGTGGAGAAAGAACCCAGAAAAGTATAAGCTTATTGCCCTTACCTTTGATGACGGGCCTAATTACCCTAACGCTTATAAAAATAATACTGTAACTATCATTGATACCCTTAATAAGTATGAGGGCGCAGGTACTATTTTTGTCCGCGGTGACCACATTGAACAATACGGAACTTCTTTGCTGTCTTATGCGCTTAACAGCGGCTTTGAGCTGGGTAACCATACCTACAGCCATAAGGACCTTACCACCCTTTCGAGAGATGAAATATACGAACAGGTCAAAAAAGCAAATGATATTGTGTACGATAAATTCGGCATAAATATGAAATATGTACGCCCCGGTTACGGTAATGTTAACGAAAATGTGTTTTCTGTAACCAAAGAACTTAATATGACGCCTGTATGGACTACTGACCGTTTGCTTTCAAAGGATTATGATACTCTTTCCACTCCCGAGTCAGTGGCAAACACCATTGTAAGCGGAGCCTATGACGGCGCAATAGTAATTCTTCACTGTTGGCCCGATAATACCGCAGGTGCTATTGACGATATGTGTAAGCGCCTTTATGAAAAGGGCTATCGCTTTGTAACTTTGAGTGAACTTTTTGAGTACAAGGGCATAAAAAATCTGCCTACAGACTGCTATGTATACAGCGCCGAATCTTAAATAATAAGTGACTGCTTTTTAAGCGGTCACTTAATTTGTGAGGAGTACATTATGGATAGTATTGATTTAAAACTTATAACACAGCTTTATAAAAATTCACGTACCTGTATAAAGGAACTGGCGGAATCTGTGTTTTTATCTTCACCTGCAACCACAGCAAGAATAGAAAAACTGGTGAAAAGAAAAATCATAAAAGGCTTTTATGCCGATGTGGATTTCGAGGCGCTGGGCGCTAACTGTGTGGCTATTGTAAGCTTTACCGCACAGCGTACACTGCCTGAAAGCTTTGACAGTTTTATAAACGAACACCCGAATATTACCGAGTGCTTTAGTGTGGCAGGAGAGCATACCCATATTATGAAGGTGGCATTCGGCACACCCAAAAAGCTTTACGACTTTATAGGTAATTTAAACCGCTACGGTAAAGCCGATGTTAACATAATTATGGAGAGCGTTAAGGATAAGAGCAAGACAGACCTTGAAAAACTTATGTCCAGTATGTGATACATATTTATTTACTTGCTATTAGAGGAAAAAAGTAGTATAATAAACAGTGGATGAGTATGTCATTCCATGTTCCAGTTATATAACATAACAAAAATAGGAGAAAAGAATATGAAAAAGTATGATTATGTTATTGTAGGCGGCGGTCTCTTTGCAGGTACTTTTGCAAGTTTTGCTGTAAAGCAGGGCAAAAAGTGTCTGGTGATAGAAAAAAGAAACCACCTGGGCGGAAACATCTACTGTGAGAATATTGAGGGTATCAATGTTCACAAATACGGCGCTCATATTTTCCATACAAGCAATCGCGCTGTGTGGGATTTTGTCAATTCACTTGTAGAGTTTAATAGGTATACCAATTCGCCAATTGCAAACTATAACGGTGAAATTTACAATATGCCTTTTAATATGAACACCTTTTCGAAAATGTGGAGTGATGTAAGAACTCCCCAAGAGGCAAAGGCAAGAATTGCCGAGCAGACCTCTAAGATAAAGGGTGAACCCAAAAACCTTGAGGAACAGGCAATAAGCCTTGTGGGTGAGGATATTTATAAAAAGCTTGTTAAGGGCTATACCGAAAAGCAGTGGGGAAGAGATTGCACAGAGCTTCCTGCCTTTATAATTAAAAGGCTTCCTGTAAGATATACCTATGATAACAACTACTTTAATGACCTTTATCAAGGTATTCCCATAGGCGGTTATAATATCCTTATAAATGCTCTTTTTGAGGGCTGTGATGTAGAGCTTAACACCGACTATAACGAAAATAGAGAAAAGTATAACGCGTTGGGCGAGAAGATGCTTTATACAGGCACTCTTGATTCTTTTTATGACTATAAATTTGGCAAGCTTGAGTACAGAAGCTTAAAGTTTGAAAATGAAATTTTAGATGAAGAAAACCATCAGGGTGTTGCGGTGGTAAACTACACCGACAGAGAAACTCCCTACACCCGTATTATAGAGCATAAGCATTTTGAATACGGCACTCAGGAAAAGACGGTTATAACAAAAGAATATCCTGCCGACTGGAAAGAGGGTATGGAGCCGTATTATCCTGTAAATGACGAAAAAAATCAGTCACTTTATAAGCAGTATGCCGCACTTGCCGAAAAAGAGCAGAATGTTATTTTCGGCGGCAGACTTGCAGAATATAAGTATTACGATATGGACAAGGTTATTGAATCAGCCTTTTCGCTTATCGAGAAAGAACTTTAATGAGGAGATTTTAAAATGGCAGAAAATAATATTAAAGTAAGTATAATAATGCCTGTTTACAAGGTTGAGGACTATGTTGGCAAAGCTATTGAGAGTATTCAGGCACAGACTTTAACAGAGTGGGAGCTTTTTGCAGTTGATGACGGCTCACCCGATAACAGCGGTAAAATATGTGACGAGTATGCCGAAAAAGACCCTCGTATTAAGGTTATACATCAGGCAAACGCAGGCGCCCCTGCCGCACGAAATGTGGCTATTGATTTAGCTGTGGGCGAGTATATGTACTTTATGGACTCTGACGACTGGACCGAGCCTACTATGCTTGAGGATATGTATAATATTGCCCGTGATAACGACAGACAGCTTGTTGTTGCAGGTTATTATATTGATACCTACTATAACGATGAGGAAAAGTTTACTCAGGAGCAGGTAGTTGATTCTGTAGTATTCAAAACCCAGAAGCAGTTCAGAGAAAACGCTCATCGTCTTTTTGATAAAAACCTGCTTTATACCCCTTGGAATAAACTGTTTTCCTCTCAGTATTTAAAGGAAAATAAGATTTATTTCCCCAACACCTTCTGGGATGATTTCCCCTTTAACTTAAGTGTTGTAAGAGATGTTGAAAGGGTAGCCGTTACCGATAAAAAATACTATCACTTTATAAGAAAACGCGCAGAAAGCGAAACTGCCCGTTACAGAAGTGATATGTACGATAAGCGCGAAGAAGAAAACGGCTGGATGAAGGACCTTTATGCTCACTGGGAAATTATGAACAGCGAAATAGAGGAATTCCTTGCAAGACGCTATATAGAAAGAATTATCGGCTGTATTGAAAATGTGACAAACAAAAACTGTACACTGTCCACTGCTGATAAAAAAGAGCAGATTAAAGCTATGATTTGCTCTGAAGACTCACAGAAATCGGTAAGACTTGCAAGACCGAATTCCCTTTATATGAAGGTACTTCTTCTTCCTATAAAATGGAAGAGCGTTTGGCTTATGTACACTATGAGCTGTGTAATCTCTAAGGTAAAATCAACAAACACAAAACTTTTCGCTAAACTGAAGGCAGGAAGATAAAAATGAGTAAATCACCGTTTTTCAGCGTCATTATGCCTGTTTACAAGGTGGAAAAAAGTCTTGAAACGGCTGTAAACAGCGTACTGAGCCAAACTTTTACTGATTTTGAGCTTATTTTAGTTGACGACTGTTCCCCCGATAAAAGCGGAGAAATATGCGATAGACTAAGCGAAACAGATAAAAGAATAAGGGTTATTCATAAAGAAAAAAACGGTGGTCTTGGCTATGCCCGAAATACCGGTATAGAGGAAAGCCATGGTAAGTATATATTTTTTATGGATTCCGATGATATTATTGAAAAGCAATCTTTAAGCATTCTTTATAAATATACAGAGGAAAGTAATGCGGATATTTATGCCTTCGGTCTTGTTCAGGATTATACTGATGAGTCGGGTAATGTTATTAAAAGCAGTAATGTGGATTTAAAGAAGGCATTTGCGAAAAACAAAGCAGATATTGCACGTCTTGCTGTGGAAATGGACCTTCAGCGTAATTTTGCCTATGCCTGCAGTAAAATTTACAAGACTTCTTTCCTTAAAGAAAACGGCTTTGCCTTTACCGATATACGCCTTATTGAAGATTTTGTCTTTAATATAGCGGTATTCCCGAAGGCAGAAAAAATAGTTGTTATTAAGGAGGTTTTGTATCATTACATAAAACCGCCTCATGTAACACTCGTTTCCACATATAATCCGGAGTTTCATTCTCTTTCAAAGCTTCGTTATAATAAGGAATATGAACTGCTTAAAAATGCAGACATCAGAGAAGAAAAATATTATCAGGCAATACGGGATATCTATATAAAGCATATACTTTCTGTGTTTGTGCGTGATTTAAGTGATGATGCAAAGCTTAGCTTTAAAGATAGAATTTCTCATATAAAAGAGGTTTTAAATGACCCTGAAACCAGAGGCATTTTAAAGGAAAGCAATTCGAAATCAAAGTCAATAAAACTGCTGGAAACGGTTTTCAGTTGCCGTATGGTTTATCTATCATCAGTCTTGGCTAAGGCATATTCTATATTCCAGCGGTCAAGAAATAAGTAATCTACAGGGCTAAATATACAAGAGGTGTAATATGAAAAAGGTTTTGGTTTACGGAATATCGGGTGGACCCGGCGGAATAGAAACCGTTGTTCACAACATTATAAAAAATGCTGATATGACGGAAATTGGATTTGATATTCTTACCTTTTATGACGGTATAGAGTATCAGGATGAATATAAAAGCCTTGGTGTTAATATTTACAAAATAACATCCCGAAGCGAAAATCCTCTTAAAAATAAAAAAGAACTTAACGCCTTTTTCAAAAAATACGCAAAACAGTATGATACCGTATGGTGTAATCTTGCTGAGCTTATAAACATAGACATTCTTAAAATTGCCAAAAATTACGGCATAAAAAAACGTATAATCCATTCTCACAGTGTAGCAAGTACGCGAGGCAAACTTCTTACAAAGCTTCATTATTTTAATAAAAAGTTTATAGGAAAAATCGCCACAGATTTCTGGGCTTGCTCGCTTCCGGCGGGAAAGTGGTTTTTTAGTGATAAAATTATAAAATCGGGTAAATTTGAGGTAATTAAAAACGCTATTTACCCCGAAAACCACCTGTTTAGTCAGGAAGAACGCCTTTCTGCAAGAGCAGAACTGGGCATTAAGGATGAGTTTGCCGTAGGCCATGTAGGCAGACTGTCTATTGGGGAGAAAAATACACTGTTTTTGCTGGAAATATTTAAAGAAATTTTAAATATAAAGCCTGACGCTAAACTGCTTTTAGTGGGCGACGGTAACGACAAACAGGCGGTTGAAGATAAAATTGATGAACTTCATATAAGAGAGTCTGTTATAAGATTCGGACACAGAAGTGACATTAACCGTCTTATGAACGCTATGGATATTTTCTTATTGCCGTCAAAAATGGAGGGCTTGGGAATTGTGCTTATTGAAGCTCAGTCCTGCGGTTTGCCTTGCTTTACGTCGGCTGATGTTGTGCCAAATGAAGTTAAGCTGACCGATATTCTTCATTTTATAAGTCTTGAAAAAAATGCTTCGCATTGGGCAAAAGAAATTACCTCTGCAAAATTTCCTGAGCGCTGTTCAAAAACAGAGGAAATAATAAAAGCAGGGTATGATATAAAAACAGAGTCGCAAAGAGTTCTTAAATTGTTGGTGAAATAAATGAGTATTAGTAACAAAATTCAAAAAACATCCGATATTATTTTAAACAAGCATAATTTTGCTCTTGTTTATATTTCTTTTTTATTGCTCAGAAGTGTATTTTTTCTTCAGGTTTATGTAGATGCTGTCTGCAAATTATGTTTGCTTTGGGGAATTTTGATTGCTCTTTGCGATTTATTTAAGTATAAATTGAAGTTCTTTAAGGTGGCGGATTCTTTTTTACCGCTACTGCTTTGTGTGTCTTATGTTGTAAGCATAGTGCTGAACCTTGAATACTCTCTTTACGGCGGAATAAAAAACCTTATGTATCTGGGTATTTATTTCTTTGTATTGCTTAGTATACGAAAAGAAGAAAATAAGGAAAACTTTTTTAAGTTTCTTAAAAGAAATAATGATGTTTTTATAGCTATAAATATGCTTATAGGTATTGCATCTATTGTTACCTTCCTTTTCTCTGTACGTACCATATATTCTGTAGGAACTGACGCTTACAAGGTGGGCTTCTGGTTTAACAGATTAAACGGTGTATGTAACTCAAATATGGAAACGGTTATGGGGCTTATATCGGTTGCCCTGTGCCTTTTGAACATTTATCTTTGCAAGGGCAGGCTGGGCAAAATAAAGGCTTTGTATATTGCTAATTTTGTTGTTCAGTTTATTTATTACGCTCTCTCAGGCTCTCGTGCCGCTACTGTTTGTTATGCGGTTTTAGCCGCCGTTGTTATAGCCTTCTGGGGCTATCCTACCTTTAAAAACAAGTTTGGAAATTTAAAGGCTTTGGCCCTTGTGGCGCTTTCGGTAGTTATTTTGCTTGTGAGTGAATTCGGCGTTACAAAAGCCACTCAGTTTACTATGAAATACGCGGCTTACGGCGTTAATCTTATAATGGGCGGCGAAAACACAGAGGATAATTCAATAGATTTTGAAAGAGTAGAAGATTTTGAAAACGGCGATATTACCAATAATCGCGCGGCTATGTGGACTTCTGCCTTTAAAATAGTTAAACAGTTTCCTGCCTTTGGTGTGGCCTATGCACAGCAGATGGATATTGACGGTAATATTAACCCGAAAATTGATGCTTCTGTCTTTAATGAGGCAGATTTGTCGGCTTTAAAGGCGGCAGGATTTTATTTCCACAACGGCTTTGTTCAGATGATACTTTGCGGCGGAATTGTATTCTTTGTGATTTTTGTATTGTTTACTGCAAAAAAAGCGTGGAAATTTATTAAATATCTTTTCAGCCGTGTTAACAGAAAATCGAAAAACTACGCTGTGGTTGTTATTCTTTTTGCACTTATAGCAGCTTTAATCGTTGATAATGTGGTAGAGGTGCATATTATGTTCAGCGGTCAGGACTCGGTAGCCGCATTTTTATGGTATCTCCTTGGCTGCGGCTTGTTTATAATAGACAGCGAAAAAGAAACAGAGGTTAATGCAGATGCGCAAAAAGTATGATTTTCTGATTATGTATGAGGTTACTACAAGAGAGATGGAAAGTGTCATTCTCCTTGGTAACTGTCTTAAAAGCAGGGGATACACAGTAGATTATTTCAGTTTTGAACACGCTAATCTTAAAAAGTATCTTCAAAACAAGAAAATAATAAAGAAATATCATAATAATGTTGAAGTAGTTCTTATGCCGTCGCTGTATCACGACAAGGAGGTATACTATCTTGTTAATTATGTGTGCGGCAAATGTAAAAATATAGTTAATCTGCGTTGGGAACAGACCTTTAATTATCAGAACGAGAAAAACTATGACAGTTATCACTATCCTCACGGCGATGCCAGAAAGGGCTATCATCTGTGCTGGGGTGAAAATAGTTATGAGTGTATGCAAAAAGCCGGTGTAGACAGGTCAAAGCTGTTGCTTTGTGGCCCTGTTCACCTTGACTTTTTGCGTCCTCAGTTTAAAGATTATTACTATAGCAGAGAAGAATTATTTGAAAAGTATGACATACCTGTTGACAAAAAATGTGTGCTTTTTATTTCTTCCTTTGCTATTGCAACACGAACACAGCGTCAGGTAAAGCTTGAGGAAGCAAGCGCAGGACAAGCTCTGTTCGGTGATGCTGTTGCCAAGCAGCAGATAACAAGGAATGCTTATCTTGAATGGATAGAGGCTTTGCTTCAGAAAAACACCTGCACCTTTATATATCGCCCTCATCCCGTTGAAAATGTTTTAGGTGATTTAGAGGAGCTTTGCCAAAAGTATGATAATTTCCGCGTAATTTCCGATTACTCGGTAAAGCAGTGGATTTTGCGTTGCGACGCGATTACTACATGGGTAAGTACCTCTATTGCAGAGGCTTTTTATGCAGGTAAAACCTGCCTTATTGCCCGTCCTCATAAAATTGATGAAAAAGAGGATATGTGCCTTTATAAAGACTCTAAAATTCTTTATACAAAAGAAGAATTTGTAAATGCCGCCGATAAGAAGGCAGAGCTTACGGTATCTCCCCAAGTAATGAGAGAATACTACGATTACGGAGAAACACCGTCTTATATACGTCTTTGTGACCAGCTTGAAAGAATTATTGCGGATAAAGAAGACAAATTCCCGTGGGATGATGAGAAAATCAAAGAATTTAATTCTCATAAACTCGGGTTTATTATGCAGAGCATACTTGTGGGTATATATATTCCTCTGCTTAATTTAATGGGAATTATAAGAGAAAAAACAGGAATCTCTTACGGTCCTCTTAATAAGCGTGTTGATAGTTACAGAAAATCGCTTACCGTAAGACATATTAAGCTGGCAAGTGACAGTACTATTGAGGAGCTCAGCAAAAAAATAGAAAAGTTTATGTGATTATTTACTTAAGATAAACGGTGATATAAGTGAACAAACTAAAGTATCTGATGCAGAATACGGCTATTTTCGCAATAAGCCAGTTTACATCTAAAATAATGGTATTTTTGTTGTTGCCTTTATATACTTCGTATATGACAACGACCGAGTACGGTAGTGCAGACCTTGTTATTTCTACTGTAAGTCTGTTACTGCCTGTATTCACCGTGCAGATTGCCAGCGCGGTAATGCGGTTTGCAATAGAAGATAAAACCAAAAGCAACCTTTATTACATAAAAGGGTTAAAGGTTACACTTATAGGCTTTGTGGTTTTGCTGCTTCTTTTGCCGCTTTTTATAAAATTAAATATTTTCGGCAAGCATTTATATCTCTTTTATCTCTTGTATATAGCCAATGCAGTATATAATTTGCTCAGCTACTATGCCCGCGCCCTTGACAGACTAAAGCTTGTAGGCGTAGTAGGTGTAATCAATACTGCGGTGGTAGTGGGCGGAAATATAGTTTTGCTTGTTG
This sequence comes from Acutalibacteraceae bacterium, assembly GCA_045590395.1. Lineage (GTDB taxonomy): Bacteria > Bacillota > Clostridia > Oscillospirales > Acutalibacteraceae > SIG607. Next base: position 13,745 of record JAZNQX010000019.1, on the reverse strand, counting down.
TTTTAAAACAGGGCGTTTTCGGCTATCTTTTTTCCTATGTTGCAGGATATGTAATAGGTTCGCTGATTTTTGCTCTTTTCCTTAGAAAAGATGTACGTATCACCCTTAATAAAAACAGCAAGGAAGAAATGCGGGAAATGACAAGGTATTCCTTGCCTCTTGTACCAAACAGCATTTCGTGGTGGGGTGTTAGCACTGCCAACAAGTATATAATCAACGGTTATTTAAGCCAGAGTGTGCTGGGGCTTTATTCGGTTGCCCTTAAAATTCCCACAATTATAAATACCATTCAGAATATTTTAGCCGAAGCTCTTGTATTATCGGTTTTAAAAGAGTACGACAGTGACCAAAAGGATGAAAAATATTTTACTCTGCTTTATAAAATGTATAACTTCAGTATTACATTTTTTACAGGTGGAATAATACTTTGCACAAAAATTCTTGCTAAAATACTGTTCGCAAACGATTTTTATGAGGGCTGGATTTATGTTCCTCTGCTTTGCATACCGTCTGTATGGGGCGCCCTTGCAGGCTATCTGGGAACCTTCTATTCTGCTTCTAAAAAAAATAACGGTATGTTTTTATCTACTGTTATCGGCGGAATTATAACCATAGCCTTTTCCTTTGCTACAATAAAAAACCTGGGAATTATGGGTGTTATTGCAGGAAATATAGTGTCCTATTTCGTTATATTCCTTTATAGATATATAGACACAAGAAGATTTGTAAAGCTTAATGTAAATATGTTCAAAGATGTTCTCGGTTGGCTTTTGCTTTTTGTTCAGTCCTTTGCTGTTATGTATCTTGAAAATGCTTTACTGTCATACTCGGTAAACATTGTTTGTGTTTTGCTGATAATGCTTTTAAACAAAGACCTTTTAATAATGCTTATAAACGGAATTAAAAACAAGGTATTAAGGAGATAAAAATGAAAAACATTGCTATAATTACTGCTCGCGGGGGTTCAAAGCGAATTCCTAAGAAAAACATAAAGGAATTTTGCGGTAAACCTATTATTGCTTATTCTATTGAGGCGGCTTTAAACAGCGGTATGTTTGATGAGGTTATGGTTTCAACCGACAGCGAGGAAATAGCCTGTGTTGCCAGAAAATACGGTGCAAAGGTGCCTTTCCTCAGAAGTGAAGCTACAAGTAACGATTTTGCTACCACAAAAGACGTTCTTGTTGAGGTTTTAGAGCAGTATAAAAAGCAGGGCGAAAGCTTTGATTTTATGACCTGCATTTATCCCACAGCGCCCTTTGTTACTGCAGAAAAATTAAAGGCTGCCGTAAATAAACTTCAAAATAGTGATGCAGATATGGTTATGCCGGTGGTAGCCTACAGCTTTCCTCCCCAAAGAGCAATGGTAATAAGAGACGGCAGTCTTTCTTATCAGTATCCTGAATACGAAACTGCGCGCAGTCAGGACCTTGAGCCTATTTATCACGATTGCGGACAGTTCTATGTTTACAGGGCAGACGTATTTATGGGCGAAAAAGAGGGCACGGGAAAAAGACTTCCCCTTAGTATGCCAGAAGAGGAAACTCAGGACATAGATAATATTTCAGACTGGCTGATAGCAGAAATCAAATATCAGAAATTTATAGAAAATAAATAAGAACGGAGTGAAGAAATGGATAAAACCGCCTTTTTGGAGCATGAATACAGGACGGATAATTTTATTCGATTTCTTCTGGACGGTAAAAGAGAAATAACCGATGAAGAGGTCGAGATAAGAAAGAAAAATCTCGGCCTTTCTTTACTAAACGGCCCTTTTGCCGTGGCTATGATAGCGCCTGATTATTCGGCAGTGCCTTATGAAGAAAAAGACGGCTTTTTTGAGCTTTATGAGGGATATGTAAAGAAATTTTTAAGCAACATTGAAGCCTTCACCTATTCCTTTATGGACAGCCGGAATAATATTGTAGTGCTGTTTGCCTATAATAATAAAGAATGCTCTGCAGATGAGCTTAACAGTATTTTTATTAACCTTCACGAAAAGCTTGTTGAAAGGTTTTTACTTGAGGTTTTTATAGGAATAGGAAATATAGTTAGTACCTATAAGGAAATAGCCGAATCAAATGCCAATGCACAGGAAATGCTGAGCTTTAAATATCAGTATGCCGACAGAGGCGTTGTAAATATTGCCACTATTGTTAAGTTTCAGTACAATATAAGCCGAGGAAACGGTATAGAATTTGACCGTGTTATCGGCTGTTTTATGGACGGAAACTTAGGAAAAATGGAAATACGACTTAATGAGCTTGTTGAAAGCGTAAGGCACCGCCCTAATGTTTCGGGCACAAGTATAAGAAGAACGCTGGTTGAACTTGCCGTTCATATACTTCATACCGCTTCAAACACAGGCATTGATGTTGACTCGGTACTGGGAGATACCGACCCATACCGTTTTATAATAAGACAGAACCGCACCGAAATTATTACCGAGTGGATTATGAAAATAAGCTCTGAACTTTTAAAGCTTATTGAAAATAAGCACGAAAGTGAAGAAAAAACCGTTATACAAAAGGCAAAAAACTATATTGAAGAAAATCTTTCGGATATAGATTTAGGTCTTGCTCAGGTAAGTGACGCCGTGGGGCTTTCAAGCACCTATTTCAGTCAGCTTTTCAAAAAGGAAACAGGCGCCGGTGCTATAACATATATAACCGAAAGAAGAATACTGAGAGCCAAAGCCTTGCTTTCGGGGACCTCTCTTTCTTCTGCTGAAATTTCAAAGCAGATAGGTATTACTTCGGCAGGGTATTTCGGTCAGGTGTTCAAAAAGGTTACGGGACTTACTCCGCAGGAGTACAGACGGGATACCTTAAAAAATTAACATTATCGCGAAATTTTGATATTGTGTTATATTTAAAAAAACATTAAAATAGCATCGTAAGCTATTTGCAAGGAGGAACGGACAGTAAAATGAACAGTATGTGGGAAAAGGTTATGAACGGCGAAGTTTATACCATAGCCGAAATGTCCGGTAACCATGCAGGAAGTTTGGAAAACGCGTTGGCTATTGTCCGTGCGGCTAAAGAGGCAGGTGCTGACTGTCTTAAAATCCAGACCTACACGGCTGACACCATTACTCTTGACAGTGATAATGAATGTTTTCACATTCACGGCGGCACTTGGGACGGCTACCGTCTTTATGACCTTTATAAAGAGGCCGGTACTCCGCTTGAATGGAATAAAATAATCAAGGACGAATGTGAAAAGATAGGTATTGACTTTCTTTCCACTCCCTTTGATAAATCTGCGGTTGACCTTCTTGAAGATATAGGCGCCGAAATTTATAAAATTGCTTCTCCCGAGCTTATTGATATTCCTCTTATTGAGTATGTTGCCTCAAAGGGTAAGCCAATGCTTATATCCTGCGGTATGGGCAGTGAAGAAGAAATAAAAGAAGCGGTAGAAACCTGTCTTAAACAGGGTAACGATAAAATTATTCTTTTAAAATGCTGTAGCGACTATCCAGCACAGTATGATGAAATGAACCTTAATGCCATTCCCGATATGCAGAAAAAGTATAATGTCAGGGTAGGCCTTTCGGACCATTCAATGGGAAGTCTTGCCTCGGTTGTGGCTGTAGCTCTTGGCGCGTGTGTTATTGAAAAGCATATGTGCTTAAGCAGGGATATAGAAAATCCTGACTGCTCCTTCTCCATGGAGCCTGCAGAATTTTCTCAGCTTGTAAAGGATGTTAAAAACGCTAAAAAGACTCTCGGCACGGCAAACTATGAGCTGTCAGAGGGTGAACAGCGAAGCAAACTTTTCAGAAAATCGATTTTTGTAGCGGAAGACATTAAAGCAGGACAGATACTTACCGAGAAAAATGTTCGGGTGGTTCGTCCAAGTAACGGGCTTCACCCCAGATACTATAACGGTATTTTGGGTAAAAAAATAACAAAAAACATTTCAAAAGGTACTCCGTTTGACCGGAGTATGATAGAAGAAAAGGAGTAAACACTATGAAAAAGATTATTGCATTGGTTCTTTGCCTTTGTCTTTGCCTGACAGTATTTGCAGGCTGCGGCACTAACGCTAATACAGGTGTTCTTACCATCGGTCTTGAGGCAGACGTTGACAACTTTGACCCCTTTACCAACCAGCAGAATCCTTTTGTAAGATTCATTAACTTCAACTGCTATGAAACACTTTTCCATTATGATGAGAATATGCAGCTTGTTTATGACCTTGCAACCTCTTATGAGAAGGTAGACGATACAACCTATACCTTTAAGCTCAGAGAGAATGTTACCTTCCACAACGGCGAAGCATTCACCGCAGATGATGTTATTTACACAATTAACACCATTAAGGATGAGGCAACAGGCGCCTGGAGAAACAGCCAGTACACAAATGTTGCTGAAATGAAGGCTATTGATAGCCATAACCTTGAAATCAAGCTTTCTGCACCTCAGGCAGGCTTTATTGATAACCTTGCTTATACTGCTATCGTTTCAAAGAGCACTACCTCTGCAAGTCTTACCACCACACCTGTAGGTACTGGCGCATTTAAGTTTGTTAGCTGGACTCCTAATGACAGCATTAAATTTGCAAAATATGAGAATTACTGGGAAGCTGATAAGGTTGAGCTTAAAGAGCTTGTTTTCAAAATCATTCCCGATGCAACCGTTGCTGTAACCAACCTTAAGTCTGGCACTGTTCAGTTCCTCGGTAGCATTGATATTGAATCTGCCAACACCGTAGCCGCAGATGATAGTCTTGTTCTTATTGAATCCAAATCAGCAAGCACTGTTTATGAGGTTGAAATCGGCCGTCATAACAATCCTGCTCTGGCTGACGAAAACGTTGTTAAGGCTATGTTCCTTGCTTTAGATAAGGAAACCGTTGCTAAGCAGGTATTCGGCGGCAAGGCTTCTGCTTCCAAGAGCCCGTTCCCCTCAGTTGCTAAGTATTATACCGAGGCTGATACCGACGGATATGATATTGAAAAAGCAAAGCAGTTACTCAGCACAACCGCTTATAAAGACGGTTTTGAATTTGAAGTATTTGTTCTCAACGGTGACTCTGCTTCTCAGCAGACTATGATAATCTGGCAGGATGCTCTTAAACAGCTCGGCATTACAATGAACATCAATATTTGCGAAATTTCCGTATGGCTTGATGCTTATCTTAACCGTAGCTATGATATGATTGCTAACTATTATTCTATGGTTGGTACTGACCCTTCTACCTACTGTTCTGTAATTATGACTGCACTTGCAGATTATCAGACTAAGGACCTTCCCGAACTTAATCAGCTTATTGTTAACAGTGCTAACGGTTCAGATGAAACTGTAAGAGCTGCCAACTATAAGCAGATTCAGGAAATGATAGTTAAATACAGACCTGTTGCTTCTTATGTAGAATGCGCTAACCTTAACGGTACCACCGATGAGCTTAGCGGCGTAGTAGTTAACGCTATGGGCCATGCATTCTTCAAATATGCTACTTTTTCTAAATAATTAAATCCGATTTTACGCTGCCTGAGAAAAAACTCGGGCAGCTTTGTTAAGTTTTTAAAGGAGAAAATTTAATGCGTTTTACATCGACGTTAAAATATATCGGTCGTCGCCTTTTAATGTCAATAGCCGTGCTTTTTATAGTTACGGTTATGATTTTTGTTATAGTGCGACTTTCTCCCGGTGACCCTGTTCAAAGCAGAATAGGCCCTTATGGTGATTACTCGGCTGAAAACGTGGCGCGAATTGAGGCAGAACTGGGACTTGATAAGCCTTTGCCCGTTCAGTACGGTATATGGCTTAAGGACTGTCTTAAGGGCAACCTTGGTGTGTCGCTGAGAAACGGCGCATCTATTACAGATATAGTTATGGAAAAACTTGCTGTAAGTATTGAGCTTATAATAGTCGCTATGGTGTTTGCTGTTATAATTTCAATACCCCTTGGTATTATTTCGGGTATAAAATCAGGCAGTGCTATAGACCAGGCCGCCAGTGTGTTTTCCACAGGCTTTCTTGCTATGCCAAGCTTTTGCACAGGCCTTTTGCTTATAGTTGTTCTTTCGGTAAAGCTTAATATACTGCCTGCAAACGGTTATGTGCCTTTTTCGGAAAATCCTTTAATGAATATACAGTTTCTTATTATGCCTGCACTTACCCTGGGTCTTTATCTTATTGCGGTGCTTACCCGCTTTGTAAGAAGCGAAACTATGGAGGTTGTATCCTCAAACTATGTACGTACTGCAAGAGCAAAGGGTATGCCTGAGGGCATTGTAAATAAAAGGTATATACTTAAAAATATCACTACTACACTTATTACCATAGTGGGAATAGAGTTTGCAACATTGCTTGGCGGTACAGTTATTGTAGAACAGCTTTTTGGTTGGTCGGGCCTTGGCTGGTATATATGTCAGTCGGTTGCCAACCGCGATTACCCTGCTGTACAAGGCTCTATTCTGATAATAGCAGTAGCCTTTGTGCTTATAAATTTGCTTATGGATATACTTTATGTTATCCTTGACCCTCGAATTGAGTTGGAGTAAGTATATGTTAAAGAAGAGAAGAAAGATAAATTTTGTAACAGTATTTGCGCTTATAGTACTTGCTGTAGTTATACTTATGGTTATTTTTCCATCCCTTTTTACTTCTTATGACCCTTTAGAAGTAAATATGGAAAAGAAGCTTTTAAACCCCTGCAGTGAGCATATTTTTGGCACAGACGAATACGGCAGAGATATTTTTTGCCGTATAGTTTACGGCGCAAGAAGCTCTGTTTCCGTGGGGCTTGGTACCGCGCTGTTATCGGCGCTTATAGGTGTACCGCTGGGTCTTATAGCAGGTTATTACGGCGGTGTTATTGATAACATTATTATGCGAATAATGGACGCTTTCCAGTCCTTTCCGTCAATACTTCTTGCTATACTGCTCAGCACCATATTCGAAACCTCGGTATTCTCGCTTATACTGACCATTTCTGCAGTAAGCTTTCCGCGCTTTGCAAAGCTTGTGCGAAGTAATGTGCTGACCATAAAGAAGCAGGACTATGTTCTTGCGGCAAAGGTGGCAGGTGTTAGTCAGCCCTATATTCTGTTCAATACTATACTTAAAAACTGTATGTCGGTAGTTGTTGTTCAATTTTCTATGCTTACCGCTACCGCTATTCTTATTGAAGCAGGTATGAGCTTCTTAGGTCTTGGACTTAAGCCTCCTGCACCTGCTTGGGGCTCTATGCTCTTTTATGCAAATAAGTATATAAATTCAAATATTTCGTATATTTTAAGCCCCACATTTACAATATTCCTTGTGGTACTGAGCATAAATCTGTTGGGCGACGCTTTAAGGGATATACTGGACCCAAAAAAGAAGAACTGAGAGAAGAATATGAATATACTTGAAATTAAAAATTTAACTACTAAGCTTTCAAGCGATAGAGGTATTGTTACGGCGGTAGATAACGTAAGTTTACACCTTAAAAAAGGCGAAATTTTAGGCCTTGTGGGTGAATCTGGCTGTGGTAAGAGTATGACAGCCATGTCGATTATGCAGCTACTGTCAAAAAATCAGTCTAAAATAGAAGGCGAAATACTCTTTAGCGGCAAGAATATGCTTGAAATGAGTGAAAAAGAACTGAATGAAATACGCGGAAATAAAATCGCTATGATATTTCAGGATGTTATGACTTCGCTTAACCCTCTTATGACTATAGGTCAGCAGATAATGGAGCCTATGATGGTGCATAAGGGTATGCGCAAACAAGAGGCAAAGAAACAGGCTGTTGAGCTTCTTGAGGCTGTAGGAATTCCTATGCCCGAAAAGAGAGTGGATGAATATCCAAACTCTCTTTCAGGCGGTATGCGTCAGCGTGTTATGATAGCTATTGCACTGTCCTGTACCCCCGAAATTCTTATTGCTGACGAGCCTACCACTGCCCTTGACGTTACCATTCAGGCGCAGATTCTTGAGCTTATGAAAAAAATCCGTGAGAAATACGGCACCGCAATAATAATGATTTCCCATGACCTTGGCGTAATATCCGAAATGTGCGACCGTGCGGCTGTTATGTACTGCGGTAATATTGTTGAAGAGGGAACTATTGAACAGATATTTAGCGCTCCTACCCATCCTTATACAAAGGGGCTTCTTAAAAGTATACCTGTGCTTGATAAACAGGTTGATGAGCTTTACAGTATCCCCGGTGTAGTGCCGCCTCTTTATAATTTGCCTACCGGCTGTAAATTTGCCGATAGATGTTCACTTAAATGTGAAGACTGCACCAAGGCGTTGCCGGAGCTTAGGGAAATTGAAGAGGGCCACTATGTAAGATGCATTGGAGGGGAAAATGATGAATAAACCCGTTATAGAACTTAAAAATGTAAAGGTGCATTTTCCCGTAAATAAAGGCTTCAAGAAGACTTATCTTCGGGCGGTAGACGGAATAAGCTTTGCTGTAAATAAAGGTGAAACCGTAGGTCTTGTAGGTGAATCGGGTTGCGGTAAATCTACCCTTGGAAAAGCGGTTGTGGGCCTTTATGATATAAATGATGGCGAAATTTTATTTAACGGCGAAAATATTAAAAACCTTAAAAAGCAGGATAAAATTAAATACCGCAAAAACGTTCAAATGGTATTTCAGGACCCTGCTGCTTCACTTAATCCCCGTCTTAAAATAATAGACATTGTTATGGAGCCTCTGCTTAGTAATGTTAAAATGACAAAGCAGGAGAAAAGAGAATTGGCTCTCAAAATGATAGAAACGGTTGGTCTTCCTGCCGATGCTGCAGAGCGTTATCCTCATGAGTTTTCGGGAGGTCAGCAGCAGAGAATAGGCATTGCAAGAAGTCTTGTGCTCAGCCCTGAGTTTATTGTTTGTGACGAGGCGGTTTCCGCCCTTGATGTATCGGTTCAGGCGCAGATACTGAATTTGCTTAAAGAGCTTAAAAACAAGTACAGCCTTACCTACCTTTTTATCTCTCACAATTTATCGGTTATAAAGCATATGTGTGACAAAATAGTGGTAATGTATCTGGGAAGAGCGGTTGAGATAGGTACTGCCAAACAGATTTTTGAAAACCCTCTTCACCCGTATACAAGGGCACTTATTTCGGCTATACCCGTTGCAGGTAAAAAGGAAAGAGAAAACCGAATTGTGCTGACAGGCGATTTGCCAAGCCCTACAGATGAGATAACAGGCTGTCCCTTTTATAACAGATGCTTTGAGTGTCAGGATAAATGTGAGTCCTTTGCTACAGAACTTAGAGAAGCAGAAGAAGGACATTTTGTCAGCTGTATAAAGATATAAAGCGGTGGTAACACCGCTTTTTTGTTGCAACTTATCATAAGGTAATGTATAATTAGTATAGAAAAGAGTGATAACCTTGCATAACGAGCTAACGACAAAAGATATAGAAAAAATGAAGGAAGAGCTTGAATACCGTATAGGTGTTTTGCGCCCGAAAATTCTTGAAGAGGTTAAATTTGCAAGAAGCCACGGTGATTTAAGCGAAAACTTTGAATATAAAGCCGCAAAGCAAGAGCGCGGTAAAAATGAAAGCCGTATAAGATTTTTAAATAATATGATTAAAACGGCTATCGTAATTGAAGATTCTTCCTCTGCTGATGAGGTGGGCCTTTTTGATAAGGTTACCTACTATATTGAGGAGGACGATGAAGAAGAAACGGTTATGATAGTTACCACAATGCGTCATAATGCGCTTATGAATATTGTCAGTAAGGAATCTCCTATCGGAAAGGCGCTTTTCGGCAAAAGAGTAGGGGATACCGTCACCGTTCAGAGTGACAGCGGCAGTTATATTGTGACTGTTAGAAAAATAGAAAAAGGAGAAGACGACGGTAGTCTTTCTATCCGAAGGTACTGATATGAAAAAATTATTTAAGTTTATAGGCAAAAGTATTGCAACGGTACTTGTTATCGCAATTATACTCGGTATATGTGTGGGTGTTCATTACGGTACGGCAGGGTATAAGGAGTATAAAAAGGCAATAGAAGAAACCCCTATTGAAGTAAAAATAGCAGAGATTAAGGAAATGGAAAACTTCACCCCAAAAAGTGAGCTTCCCGAAATTTATGTCAATGCGGTTATTGCGGTGGAGGACTATAATTACTATAACCACGGCGCAATAAGTATAGCTTCAACTATGAGGGCAATATTTACAAATATCCGAAAAAAAGAGCTGACTATGGGCGGCAGTACCATAACACAACAGGTGGCTAAAAACCTTTATTTTACTCAGGAAAAAACTTTAACCAGAAAAATAGCCGAGCTGTTTATGGCAATAGAGCTTGAAAAGCATTACGATAAAGACGAAATTTTTGAGTTTTATGTAAATAACATTTATTTTGGAAGCGGATATTATAATATTTATGATGCCGCTATGGGCTACTACGGGGTAGAACCAAAAGATTTAACCGATGAGCAGGCAACTATACTGGCAGGCGTTCCCAATGCGCCGTCGGTATATTCACCCGACAATAATACGCATCTGACAACAGAAAGACAGTGGCAGGTGCTTGACTGTATGGTAAAGCGAGGTTATTTAACTCAGGAGGAAGCCGACAAACTTAGAACGGCAAAATGAAAAAACGGCAGTTAACTGCCGTTTTTTATTATTTCAAAATAGTATTTTCTGCTACATTCGGGGAAGTCGGTCATAACCCCGTGCTCAGGGTCGTAAAAGGTTCCCTTAAAATACAGTGACCAGTGCCAACAACGAGGGGTTTCAAGACTTAAAATGGCTATCTCAGGCAGGTCACTCCGTGAGAATGCTTCCTTTTTTGTTTTGTCATACAAAATGCAGTTATCGTCTAAAAACTTAAACATCTGCTTAAGGGTGGTTTCGCGGTCGGTACCGCACTGCTTTATTACCTGCTCTACAGTGGTGTCGGTAAGCATAGCAAGAACCGCCTGACCACATTGAAGGTCAGTGGGCTCCTTTATATAAATAGGTTTTTTTGTAAGACTCATAGGCGTATTTTATCGGGCAAACCCGTTTTTTTCAGTATAGTGTAAATGATTACCGAGGAAGCGGCTCCAACAGCACCCTGAATACAGTTGTATGGTACTGAGGCGAGAGCCGATAAGCCAAGCTTTAATGCAAAGCATTCATAAACAAAATATCCGCAAATCATAAGCGCTTCGCATAAAACAGCGGCAATAATATGCCGAAGCAGTGAGTATTTTTTACCGGCTATAAAATATATTATAAGCGCCATACAGCCTTTTATAATAAATGTAGCAGGGGCATACATTATAAAGCCCAGCAGTATATCGCAAAGGGTACTTCCTATTGCGGCAGATAAAAAACCGTAAGGGCCGAGGATAAGACCTCCAAGCAGAACAAAGCAGTCACCTAAGTTTATGTATCCCGAAACTATGGGAAAGGGAATGACAAAATATGTAGCTATAAATGTTATAGCGGCAAAAAGAGCCGCCATAACGGTTTTTTTAATAACAAGGCTTTTCATTTATTTTCCTTTCTCCTTTCTTTGAAATGGCGGAAAATATTTTTGAAAAGATACCGTCGTTTTGCGCTTCGGCGTTTAAAACCGAAACCTCACCGTTTGCTACGGTAATATATGCAACGGGCTTTTTGGTAACACCTGCGCCTGCACCCCCTGCAACATTCTCTTTGCCGCCGGTAGAATCAAAACCGCCGCCGCCAAAGCCAAAGGAAAGCTTATAAACGGGGATTATCATAGTACCGTCGACGTTTATAGGGTCGCCAAGCACCGAATTTTCTTTAAGAGCAACTTCTGCCTTATCGGCGGCAGTGCTTATAATTTCAGAAATTTTATTTGTCATTTTTATTTTCTTCCTTTATAAATTTTTTGATAATAGGCAGTACCTTAAAAAAGGTTTTTAAAAGGTGGAAAACCCGTATTTTTATATCTGCTGAAAGTAAAAAGTAAGGTTGGTTATTTTCGTAGTCACAGGCTATTTTTATATCGTCTTTTTTTACCGTCATAACCGTTTCCAAAAAGGCGACGGCAGGGTATAAAACAGCGCAAACACCACCGTATAAAAGGGCGGTTTCTGCCGCATCTTCACTACCGACTTTAATATGCAGTTTAAAGTCTTTAACAACTGCTTTTTTAAAGAGATATTTTACACTATCAAAAATACCCTGACGCTCTGAAAAAACAAGCTTTGAAAGCTTTATGATATCGGGTTTTTCAGGTTTCTTGTTTTCCTTTTCTTTTTTCTTTTTTGGCTTTATTTTTTTCCTGAATAATGATAAGTCAAAATCTACCTTTTCCTCTGCCTTCAAAGTAACGGATAAAGGGATATTCAGCATTAAAATAAGCACTATTAAAATGGCTAAGCTTATAATAACAGTAAACAGAATTTCCATACAATTTTCCTTTATAAAAATGTTATTACCAAAATTCTATTTAATATTATACTACATATATTCACTTGTTGCAAGAAAAAAGAGCCCGAAGGCTCTTTTTAAAACACTCGCATATTAAAGCTGTTACTGCATTTAGGACATTTACAGGTGTGTTTGCCTTTTTTTCTCGGCAGTCGGAGTGTTGCCTTGCAGAAAGGACATTTTTTATAGACATATATTTTTCTGTCACGGACTCTGTTTTTAAGCAGAGAAAATTTACCCGTAATTTTATTTTTAAATGTTAAAAATTTTTGGTTTTCTCTATATCTGGCGGTAGTGTTTCGGGATAGCATTCTGAAAAACATATAAAGAATAGCTGCAGTGGAAACAACATACAAAATATAGCTGTTAATAAAAATATTTAAAACGGCAATAATTATGTATAAGTAAAATAAAAAATTATTAAGGCTGTCATTTCCGTATCTGCCTGACATAAAACGGTAAAGAAACTGGCGAAGTCTATAAAACATATTATCTCTCCTTACAATAGGTAGTATAAATTTTAATTATTACATATCTATATTTTCTTTATTAAATATTTATGAATAATATGGTGTGTTTTCCTTGACAACGGGTGCTGTATGTGGTATTATATATCAAATGAAAACTGATTCGGCTCATGCCGGCAGGCTGGTCTTGAAAAGCTGTACGCTTTAAATTTTGTATCCTTGTCGGTGGGCAGGGTTATTTTTTTGTAAGGAGGACTTGTTTTATGGATATTTTGATGAAGAATGCAAATGTTTTCACAAACGGCGTTTTTTTAAAACAAGACCTCATTGTTTCCAATGGCATTATAAAGGCTATGGGCAAGGATTTGTTTTTTGATAACGCTACTGTTATTGATTTAAAAGGGCTCACTGTTTTTTCCGGTTTCGTTGATGTTCACGTTCATCTTCGGGAACCGGGTTTTTTTTATAAAGAAACTATAAAAAGCGGAAGTGAGGCTTGTGCTCACGGCGGATACACTACGGTGTTTTCTATGCCCAATTTGAAGCCTTGTCCCGATAGTGCCGAAAACCTTAAGGCACAGCTTGACATAATAGAAAAAGACGCTGTTATAAATGTTATCCCCTTCGGTACCATAACGGTAAATCAGGCAGGGGAGAAGTTATCAGATATGGAAGAAATGAGCCATATGGTCTGCGGCTTTTCAGATGACGGTAAGGGTGTGCAAAGTGAGGAAATGATGCTTGCCGCTATGGAAAAGGCGGGAAAACTCGGCAAGGTTATTTCTGCCCACTGTGAAGATAATTCACTGCTAAAGGGCGGCTATATACACGACGGCGAGTATGCAAAGAAGCATGGCCATAAGGGTATATGCAGTGAGAGTGAATGGGGCCCCATAAAGCGCGATATAGAGCTTAT
>JAZNQX010000018.1:0-5534 GCA_045590395.1 Acutalibacteraceae bacterium | reverse complement strand
ATAACGCTTTGTTCATGTAATACCGAGTATACTCACGGTGTTTACAAAATTGAAATTACCTCTAAGTGTATAGAAAAAAATCATGTGGGGAACGAATGGTCACAAATATATTGGTATAAAGACGAGCTTATTGAAAGCGGTGATAAAATAACTGCTGAGCTTGGTTCAAAAATTACAATCGCTGCAGTAATCACTGAGGAAGACAAGTATGAGGATGTTGGAACAGGTGCAGTAGAAATAGAATTAAGCGATGAAGCAAGTAACAGTACTTATGTGTATGTAGAGGAAAGAGGCGGCAGGTTTAGGGGAAATGTTGCAAAGTGGAAGGTTACAGCAACAGCAAAACTTGTGAGAAAGACAAATATAAAAGAGGACAAATGAAAATACATTCATTTGTCCTCTTTTTAGCTTTTTACATCATTTCCGGTGCGCTTATTTTAAGTAAATCAAGTACATTTTTTATTACCGTAGCAGTGTCGGTGCAAAGGGTGAGACGCGCCTGCATAAGACCTTCGTCGTCACATTTAACTCTGCAGGCATTGTAAAATTTATGGAACAGGGTTGCAAGTTCCTCTACATAGTGGGTAATCTTTGCGGGGTCATACGCCTTTGCGGCAGATATGATTTCATCTGTATAAGCTGCAAGATGAACGGTAAGCTCTCTTTCTTCGGGAGCGTTGAGCTTCATCAGTTCCTCTTTGGTACATTTGCGCTGTGCTATACCGTCATTTGCAAGATTTCTTATAATACTGCAAATTCTTGCATAAGCGTACTGAACATAATAAACGGGGTTTTTGTTTGACTCTTCTATTGCAAGGTCAAGGTCAAAATCAAAGTGAGAGTTAGGCTCTCTTAGATTAAAGAAGAAACGTGCGGCATCAATAGGTACTTCTTCAAGAAGTGTAACAAGTGTTATAGCCTTGCCGCTTCTTTTTGAAGCCTTTATAATTTCACCGTCTTTAACCAGACGAACCATCTGCATAAGAACAACATCTAATCTGTTTGCATCTACGCCCAGTGCGGTAAGAGCACCTTTAAGACGGGGAACATAGCCGTGGTGGTCAGCACCAAGAATATCAATAGCCTTGTCGAAGTTTCGGGTTACAAGCTTATTGTAGTGGTAAGCAATATCAGGAACAATATAGGTGGGAACTCCATTGCTTCTGACAAGTACGAAGTTGTCACTACCAAAATCCTCACCCTTAAACCATAAAGCGTCGTCCTCTATATAGGTGTGTCCGCTCTCCTTTAACAGCTCAACAATTTTCTTTGCCTGTCCGTTCTTATGGAGAGAGCTCTCCTTAAACCAGGTGTTATACTCTATCCTGTACTTTAAAAGGTCGTCGTGAAGCCCCTGAATGTTTTTGGGTAGTGCAAAATCAACAAGTGCCTTTCTTCTTTCGTCTTCGGTGCCCTTCATATAGGTATCTCCATGGATATCGGCAAATGCCTTGGCATGAGCAATAATGTCAGCGCCGTGATAAGAGTCCTCTGGCATTTCTACGGTACTGTCAAAAAGCTGTTGATAGCGAAGTGATAACGAAAGACCGAATTTGTTTATCTGATTTCCTGC
The DNA here is from genome assembly GCA_045590395.1 of Acutalibacteraceae bacterium. Classification (GTDB taxonomy): domain Bacteria; phylum Bacillota; class Clostridia; order Oscillospirales; family Acutalibacteraceae; genus SIG607. Next base: position 3,961 of record JAZNQX010000018.1, on the reverse strand, counting down.
ATCGTTAATGTAGAATTCTCTTTCAACATAGTAGCCGGCCTTTTCAAAAACAGAGGCAAGACAGTCACCCAGCGCACCGCCTCTTGCATTACCAATATGCATAGGACCGGTGGGGTTGGCAGAAACAAATTCCACAAGAATCTTTTTACCCTCGCCAAAATCGCTTTCGCCGTATTTGTCCTTTTTAGCGTCAATTTCGCTTAGTACATCGGCAAAGTAACTGTCGTTTAAAAAGAAATTGATAAAACCGGGGCCTGCTATTTCATAGTGGTCAATGTATGTGCCCTTAAAATCGGCTTTTTCCATAATGGTTTCGGCAATTTTTCGGGGAGCGTTCCTGAGAGTTCTTGACCACACAAGCGCGGCGTTAACCGCAAAATCTCCGTGAGTGGTATCGGCAGGAGTTTCAATATTAAAATCAGGAAGCTCACAGGGGGCGAAGGTGCCTTCCTCCATAATAAGCTTTGCGGCAGAAATAATTGCCTCTTTAATTTGTTTTTTTGCAGTATTCACAAGTAGTGACATAAATTTAAACCTCTTTTACGGTAATTTCTATTCTGTTATGGCTGATAGGCGCATAGTTCATATTAAGGTCATACTCAAGATTTAATGCGCCACCGTGTTCGTTTAACTGATTATCAATTTGGTTTCCGTATATATCAAGTATAATAGCGCAGCCGGCTGAAGAATAAGCACAGGAGTTGCGCTTTCCTACTTCTATTACCATTCTGCTGTCGGTAGAGCCGCTTCTTTTTAAAACGGTTTGCCACTCGTCTACCTTTATGAGAGTTTCACAGTTCTCACCATTCTCAGCGGTTTCGGTGTACTTAATATAAAATTTATCATTCTTAATGCCGAATTTTCCTAAGGTTTTCAGTTCAATTGTATCCTGTTCGCCGTTTGCATACTGAAAACCCTTTACGGTTATTAATGCGTCTTTCATAGGCTGTTTATATCCACCTTCTCAACGCAAATTTCGTCCGTTTTACTGCCAAGCAGCATAGACGAAACGGCGGTAAATGACGGGGTTATATCGCTGACAAAATAAGATACATTTCCACCCTTGCCGTCATTTAACAGGTCAGAATTCATAAGAATTTCCTTAACGGCATCGGCGGTAGAAACACCGGCGTTTATAAGTGTAACCTCATTACCCAGTACCTTCTTTATAGCCGAAGACAGCAGGGGATAGTGGGTACAGCCTAAAATAAGGGTATCAATACCTGCTTCTTTTAAGGGGGTAAGATACTTTTTAACCGTTTCCAAAACTATAACGTCGTTTTCATCAGTCAGCCCTGCTTCAACAAGCGGCACAAACAGAGTACAACTCTGGCAGATAACCGATGCTTCGGGGCAAAGGGCTAAAATCTGCTTTTTGTGTTCGCCGCTGTTTATGGTGGCGGCGGTGCCTATAACACCGATTTTTTTACTTTTAGAGGTTGAAACGGCGCTTTTACAGGCGTGGGATACCACCTCTACAAAGGGAACAGGCAGATTTTTTGCAGTATCACTTGCAACAGAGCTTACCGTTCCGCAAGCCGCAACAATAAGCTTTACGTTTTTGGAAAGCAGAAAAGCCTCGTCCTCACGGGCGAATTTTTTAATGGTTTCATTACTTTTGGTACCGTAAGGAACACGGTCGGTATCACCAAAATATACAATATCTTCAAAAGGAAGAGCGCGAGTCAGCTCTTTGACTACAGTAAGACCGCCAAGACCTGAATCGAAAACACCAATTGGTCGTGTATCTGCCATAAACTTCCTCCTTATTGCATTATCTACTATATATTACCACAAATTTTAAATTACTGCAATAGTAATTTAGAGATATGTAAATTTACAATAGCATTAAACAAAGAAATACGGGATTGAGAAAAGGAACAGAAAATGTTATAATAAATCCATAAAACATTTCGAGGGGAAAAGAAATGAAAAACGAATGTTTAATTTGCGGTGCGCCGCTTAGATATTTAGAAATTGACGAGCCAATGGAATGTGCCATCTGTCGTAAGAAAGAAAACAGCAAAACCGTGTGTGAAAACGGTCACTACGTGTGCAATGAGTGTCATACCGGTGGTATGGACAGTATTTTCGGTGTCTGCATGAGTGAAACCTCGAAAAATCCTATAGTGATTATTAGGAGACTAATGGCTTTAACCTTTTGCCATATGCACGGGCCCGAGCATCATATTATGGTAGGCTCTGCCTTGCTTACGGCATATAAAAATGCAGGCGGTGAAATTGACCTACATAAAGCGCTTATCGAAATGCAGTCGCGAGGTAAAAAGGTGCCCGGCGGTGCTTGCGGATTCTGGGGAGCTTGCGGTGCAGGTGTGAGTGCGGGTATGTTTGTGTCAATCGTTACAGGCTCAACACCGCTTGGCAATGAAGAGTGGGGACTTTCAAATAAAATGACTGCCTCAGCTCTCGGTGCAATCGGCCAGGTGGGCGGACCGCGTTGCTGTAAGAGAGATTCTTATCTTGCAATAATCGAGGCGGTAAAGTTTGCAAAAACACATCTGGGTGTAGAAATGGAACTCGACGAAATTAAGTGTATCCATTCTAAATTAAATAACCAATGTATCGGCGAAAGATGTCCGTTTAAATGAGAAGAAATTTTTGGAGGTTGTTATAATGGCTAAAAATAATAGATTTGAAAAGGTTTATAAACAAAATATGGGTTCTATGGAAATCTGGGTTGACAAAGAAACAGGTGTTAATTACTTATATCGTCAAAGCGGTTATGCCGGCGGAATGACAGTTCTGTTGGATAAAGAGGGCAAACCTATCATCACGCCCATTGTAAAATGATAAATTGGGGTTTATCAGCGAACAAAAATACTATTGCTACTTTGCTATAAAGAGGGAAATTATGGAATTATCAAAATTTTTTAAAAGCGTACTTGACCAGGACACCGCGCCCGTTGTTATTTGTGATTTAGAGCATACAGTGGTTTATATGAACCCTGCATCAACCCGGCGTTATCATACTGACCTTACAGGCAAAAGTTTAAAGGCTTGCCACAATTCCGATTCTAATGAGAAAATTGACCGCGTAGTCGCTTGGTTTGCTGAAAGTAAGGAAAATAACATTGTCTACACCTCGCGCAACGATAAAGAGAACAAGGATGTCTATATGGTTGCTCTGCGTGATGAAAACGGCACTCTCATCGGCTACTATGAAAAGCACGAATATAGAAATAAGGAAACTACAGAACTTTATAAGATGGGAAAATAATATGATTATTTTAATTACAGGCGCTTCGCGCACAGGCAAGACTGCACTTGCTCAAAAACTGCTCGAAAAATATAAATATTCATACCTCTCGATTGACCATTTAAAAATGGGACTTATTCGTAGCGGAAATACCGAACTTACGCCTTTGAGTGATGATAACGCTTTGACCGAATATTTATGGCCGATAGTTCGTGAAATAATTAAAACCGCTATAGAAAATAAGCAAAATCTTATTGTCGAGGGTTGCTATATTCCGTTTGATTGGCAAAATGACTTTGACAACGAATATCTTGAAAGTATAAAGTACTATTGTCTTGTTATGAGTGAAGGATATATAAAAAGTCATTTTGCTGACATAAAGAAATATGCAAATACTATTGAAAACCGGCTTGATGATGACTGCACAATAGACGGCTTGTTGCAAGATAATGCACAGGTCTTAGAACTTTGCGAAAAGTATAATGCAAACTACGTGCTTATCGATGATGAATATAAAATAAATATTGATTTATCAGACATTAACTGTCCTACATTCTAAAAAGCCTTGATATTACTGGGGTTTTCGCCTGTTACAAACTCAACTGTTATGTATTTTCCCTTGTTTTTGCCCTTATGAGCGAAAATAAGGGAAACTTTTTATACTCAACCGCTAACTACCTTATCGAGCAGTCGTGCGGAAGTACGCTTCGCCTCTCTTGTAGAGTGAGCGTAGACATTCATCGT
>JAZNQX010000017.1:0-15417 GCA_045590395.1 Acutalibacteraceae bacterium | reverse complement strand
AAGTCCTTGCGCCTGAATAATACTCTGCGCCTGACGGTATATTTCCTTTTCGGTTTCCTGACGGGAAGCATTTTCATCATTTATTTCCTCTGCAAGACGCATAGCAGCTTCACCTTCATTGGAAATTAAAAGCTTTAATGCGCGCTCTGCGCTTCCCATTCTACCGGCCGCATTTATTCTGGGTACAAGACCAAAGGAAATTCTGCCAACAGACAGCTTATCGTTATCCAGCCCCGCAACCTTAATCAGCGCATCAATTCCTAAGCGTCTTTGGTTTTTTAGTTTATCAAAGCCCATTTTAACAAAGGAACGGTTTTCATTTATTAGGGGCATAACATCCCCTACCGTACCCAGTGCAACAAGGTCACCGTAGCGGTATATCATTTCCTCAGGCATAGCATCCTCTATGGCACAAACAAGCATAAAGGCAACTGCAACACCGCAAATTTCCTTAAACTCACTTGTATCGTCTTTTCTATGAGGGTCAACAACGGCTATAGCGTCGGGAATTTCTTCAGGTGGCAGGTGATGGTCGGTTACGATGACCTTTATTCCAAGGGATGTGGCATATTCAATTTCCTCTTTGCAGGAAATTCCGTTATCAACGGTGACTATCAATTTAACCCCGTCACTTTTAAGCTTTTCTATAGCAGGCTTATTCATACCATAGCCCTCACTGAAGCGGTCAGGAATATGGTAGGTTACATCAGCCCCTCTTTCTGTTAAATAAAGGTACAAAAGGGCTGTAGCCGTAACACCGTCGCAGTCATAGTCGCCGTATATAGCAATTTTTTCGCCGTTTTCAATAGCCTCGCTTATACACTGAGCCGCCTTTTCCATATCAAGCAGTTCTAACGGATGGGCAAAGACAGGCTCATCTGACAAAAACTCCTCAAGAAGCGCAGGGTCATCATAGCCTCTTGACGAAGCTATCATAGCAACAAACGGGTCAATATCACATTCTTCTGCCAACATTTTAGCAAGGTTCTTATCAATACTTGCAATTTCCCATTTTTTCATCACACCTGCCCCCCCTTTCAGAAAAAAGCAAAAACTACCCAATATAAATATAATTAATTAATATTTTATCATATATATGCCTGTTTTGCAACAAAAAAAGAACGACTATACGTCGTTCTTTTGATATTTATTTACCTAAAAATCAAGTGTTTTAAGATATTCTACAAAACCTGCCACAGCACCGTCTCTGCAACCGCAGGAAACAAAATCCACACATTCTTTAATAGCCGCAGGACTTTCAGCAGGACAAGCAGATACCCCTGCTGTCTTCAGCATTTCCACATCGTTAAAATAATCGCCTATAGCAAAGGTTCTCTCTTTAGGAATTCCAAGCATTTTGCTTAAATTCTCAAGACCAAAGCCTTTATGAGCACCACCGGGTAATTGTTCAAAACCGCGATAAGATTTACCGTTAAGTTCAAAGGTAGCCCAGGTAAAGCTTGAGTTAACAAAGGTTCTTTCCTTTGCCATTTCTTCAAGCTTTTCATCCGAGAAGCCTGCATAATACATACACATAGCCTTGTTCCATTTAAGGTCTTTAATTTCATCATATGTAGCCGTTACAGGTTCTAAATGTTCATAGTCACAATGCTCTTTGCACGCCGAGCTGTAATTTATGAGATATACAGTTTTGCCACAGAAGATTTCCACACCCATATCGGGAAAACGTTCAAGAACATCTTTAAAGAAGGTTTTATCTTCTTCAGGAAGATAACATTCTGCCACAGGACCGTCAATAGTATAGTCATAAACCATACCGCCGTTATAAACTATTGAATATTTTAATTCTTTAAAGTTCTTAACAAGATGGTCAATAGCCATTGAACAGCGTCCTGTTGCAATAGCAAAGGTACCGCCAAGGTCTATAAATTCTTCTATTGCAGCATAGTTTTTGGGGTTAATATACCCCTTATCCATTAAGGTTCCGTCCATATCCGAAGCCAATAAACAGTTTTTGAATTTCATTACTTTATCTCCTCTAAAAATGCCGTGAAATACTCCGGAAGCTCACTTGTGAACTCCATATATTCCTTAGTGGTAGGATGGATAAATCCTATTTTTCTTGCATGCAGACACTGTCCGCCAAGTTTTTTTATAACCTTTCTCGGTCCGTAAACCTCGTCGCCTGCTACAGCGTGACCTATATAGGACATATGTACCCTTATCTGATGGGTTCTGCCCGTTTCGAGCCTTAAGGCTATATGGGTAAAGCCGTTAAGCCTTGAAATAACCCTATAATGTGTAGTAGCATCTCTTGAAGCTATAGGCGTCACCGCCATTTGCTTACGCTTTGTGGGGTGTCTGCCGATAGGCGCATTTACAGTACCGCTATCCTTTTTAACATTACCGTAAACTACCGCTTCGTACTCTCTTGTAAAGGAATGTTCCTTTATCTGAGCGGCTAAAAAATTATGGGCGTTATCGTTTTTTGCAACAATAAGCAAACCGCTTGTATCCTTATCTATACGGTGAACGATACCCGGACGTACCACTCCGCCTATCCCCGAAAGGCTATTGCCGCAATGATAAAGCAGAGCGGAAACCAATGTGTTTTCCCTCTGCCCAGCCGCAGGATGAACAACCATACCCTTAGACTTATTTACAACCAGCAGGTCGTTATCCTCATAAATTATATCAAGGGGAATATTTTGTGGCTCTACCTTATCTTCTACGGGGTCGGGAACGATAATTTTAACGCAGTCGCCCGTTTTCACCTTAGTGTTTTTAGAAGCCTCAAGTAAGTTCAAAAAAACATTGCCGTCAGCAATAAGCTTTGCCGCAAAAGAACGGGTAACATCTGCAATTTCAGCCACTATAACGTCAATACGACTGCTTTCGCCGTCATATATAATTTCAAATTCTTTCATTATTTTTTGCGTTCTCTTATTATGTCCATAACAAAGTACAGCACAAGAAGTCCTGCACCTATAACAATAGCGCAGTCGGCAATATTGAACACAGGAAATTCCATAAATTCAAGGTGAATAAAGTCAACCACTTCACCGCCGTTGAAAATACGGTCTATCATATTACCGATTCCACCCGAAAGTACAAGGGTTATTGCCCAGAAAAGCAATTTGTTTTTAGCGCCATGCTTTAAAAGAAGGGCAAAGCATATAATCATAACAATAATGGTAACGGACAGCAGTATCCAGGTGTAGCCTTCTAAAAAGCCCCATGCACCGCCCTTGTTATTAATATGCCAAAAGCCTATGAAACCGGAAATAAAGTCAGCACTTGCGCCAAGCGGCATATTATGCACAACGATATATTTGGTAATCTGGTCAAGTGCTAAAAATACTATGCCTACAATAACGGCAAGAATATAACTGGTCATCTGGTTTTCTCCTTATCAAACATACTTACTGTATTTTAAAATCAAACGCCCTTTTTTAGTGGTTTCTGTGGTCGGGCTTAAAAGGAATTTTCCTTCTCCTCTTATAGAAATCTTTGCGTCCTTCGGCACAGCAAAGGTAACCTTATCGGTTATTAGCGCATTAACCGAAACTCTTTTATCAAGTATTATTTCTTTCGCTTTTTCCCTTGATGTGCCTATAAGTGCCGCAACTACACTGTCAAGCCTTAAAGACGAAACCGTATCGGTAAAATCCTTTAAAACGGCAACGCTTGGCAAGGGATAAGAAAACCCCTCGGTAACCTTTACACCCACACCGCCGACTTTTTCTGTCTGCGAAGCAATATAGCGGCTTACATTCTCCGCCACAAAGGCAACCGTTCTGCCCTCTTCACAAAGAATATCGCCTATACTTTCCCGTGTGATGCCCAGTGACATAAAAGTACCCAAAAAGTCTTTATGGTAAAGCTTATCGCACTTTCTGTAGGTAAAGGTAAAGCTTTTAACAGCACCTATTTCTTCCGCACTGTCACACCAGTCAGGAAGTGACACAAAAAAGCATCGCTCGGCATCTTTATATCCACCGAAAAATTCATACTTCTCCCCCTTTAAATCAGGGAGAAGACGAACCTTAGCAATTTCGCTTTCACTTAAAAAGCCTACCGTTTTAAAAACACCTGTTACATTTTTAAGGCGTATTGCATCAATAATGCGAGAGAAAAGAATCTGCTCATCCATTAATAGCTGCTGTCACCGTATTCTTCAGCAAAAACATCGCCGTTAACGTCAACATCGGCAGGAGCAATAACAAAGGTATTGTATGCCGCCTTTTTAAGAGTTCCGTTTTTAGCATAGGCAACACCTGAAAGGAAGTCGATAATACGACGGGAAAGGTCACGGTCTGCCTTTTCAAGATTAAGCACTACAGTTTTCTTAGCGCAGTAATGGTCAGCAATAGAGGTTACATCCTCAAAACGCTCGGGCTTTACAAGAACAAGCTGCATATTGCCGTTTGTAAAGGGTACGGTTTTACCCTTACGCTCTGCGCGTGTAGGCTCTCTCTTAGGCTGTTCCTTTTTAACAGGCTCGGTATACTCTTCCTCTTCTACTACATTATCATCTTCATAGTCTTCATCAGACACGTTCATAATGTTTTTAATTCCATCCCATAAGCTCATATTTTTTATCTCCTTTAAATTTTTATACATTATAGTTTCTTCTGCCGTAAAGCAGGGTGCCTATTCTAACCTGTGTTGCGCCGCAACGGATTGCGGTTTCATAATCATCAGACATACCCATAGATAAAATATCCATATATACATTATCTATTTTTTTATCCCTTATGTCAATAAACAGTTGATGCATTTTTAAAAAATATTCACGATTTTCACTATTATCGCTACAAACGGGCGGTATTGCCATAAGACCTTTTATCCTTATTCCGCCTATTTTTGAAATATTTATCAGATTTTCATAAATTTCATCATACAAAAAGCCCGATTTGCTTTCTTCGTTTCCAATATTTATTTCAAGTAAAATATCGGTAACGGTATTAAGCTTTTCGCTTTGTTTACCTATCATTTGGGCAAGGCGAAGACTGTCTACCGATTCAATAAGAGAAACTCTGCCAACAACTTCCTTTACCTTATTTGTCTGTAAATGGCCAATAAAGTGCTTTGTAACATTTTTGCTTATTTCACTTTCTTTAGCAATCAGCTCCTGCACTCTATTATCCCCTATCACCTTAATACCTTTATCAATGGAATAATTGATAAGTTCCGGTGATACGGTTTTAACGGCGGCAAGTAAGGTTATGTCCTCCGCCTTTCTGCCACTGTCTTTTGCTGCATTGGCTATTTTTTCTTTAATTTCGCTGTAGTTTTCATCAAAAACCTCAGTCAATGATTTTTCCTTCATAAAGATTCCTTCCCTTGACAACAACCTTATCATGAAGACGAAGTGATGTATTGTCGGTTGCAAGTGATTTTTCGCAGATTACATAATCCTCTGTCTGATAAAGTACCCGAACCTTAACAAATTTAAGCTCCATACCCGACACAATATATACACCCGTCTGGTTGTCATTTACTCTCAGCGCACCGCGTTCTATTCTAAGCCCTTCATATTCACCGCTTATTATCATCATAGAGCCTGTACGCATTGTTGCAAGTTCTGAGTTCATTTCCTGACAGGAAAAGAGTATTACAGCCCTTTCTCTGTCCTCTGATAAATTAATTGCCGCAACGGTAACATTGATATATGGATTACTTTTAAGAAGAGTTTTAATTTTTACCGTGTCCCCCGTTTTATAAGCAAGGGACTGGTCGGCGGTAACAACCGCCGCAATATACCAGGTGTAGTCGGAAACTATTTTACCCGTTTTCTCATTGCTGTTTATATTTTCAGCAGATACCTTATCCATAAATTCAGGGGTATAAGCTTCAAGGTTTTCGGTGCCAAGCACATTTTCAAAGCCATCTACCTGTGACACAAAAAAACCTGAAGACTCTGCAGTTATTTTACTTACAGGCTCAGAAAGTGAAGTTTCAAGTGTGGAAAGTTCACTTTTTAGTGTGTTAAGCTGTTCGGTAAAATCAGCGGTATTTCCTATAACCATTTCTTTTCTGTTCATCATTGTAAGCAGTGTATCACTTTGATTTCTTGCTTCCTTAAGATTACCGCTACCGTACATAAACAGCATTTCGCCAAGTTTATCGCTTATTTTATTATTCAGCAGATTAATATCCACAGCCGCAAGGTCGTTATAGCTTTGTATTGTTTCAATATTTGAAATTTTATCCTTTAGTTCTTCAATTCTATTTACAGCAAGAGAATCGGCTTCGCTTGTATAAATGTCGGCAATTACGCCGTCTTTTGCAACCCTTTCACCGTCAAGAACCTTTAAATGCACAACACCGTCTGAGGTACGGTTTATAGTCTTTTCGTTTCTTATTATCATTCCCGTAAAAGAAATACCCTCAGTTTCGGTAATGTACTGGGCGGCGCTTGTGGTAATAGGGGTATAAAAGGATGTATATATCTGATAAAGCAGGAAAAATACTAACACTACTGCAAGTGCTACTCTTACAAAACGACTTTTCAGCATTTATTTCATCCTTTCTTCTATAATTTCAAATGCCCTTTTTAAAGGGTCCTCTTTATCGGCATAAATCCAGTTTATACGAGGGTCTCTTCTAAACCATGTCAGTTGCCTTTTAGCATAGCGACGGGTCTCACGCTTTAAGGTATCGGTAGCCTCTTCTAAAGACACTTCGCCGTTAAAATAAGGTATAAATTCCTTATGGCCTATTGCCTGAGCCGCAGTAATACCTTTATTACCTGCATTTTTGGCTTCCTCTAAAAGACCCTTTTTAAGCATTATATCAACACGCTGATTTATGCGCTCATAAAGCTTTTCTCTGTCTTGGTAGGTAATACCTATCATTAGTGGTTCATAGGGGCTGTCCACCTGTTTTGAAAGCCTGTTTTGCTCGGTTATGGTCATACCGGTTGACCTATATATTTCAAGGGCTCTTACAATTCGGCGGCGGTCCCCTACCGACAGTTTTTCAGCCGCCTCTTTATCTATTTCATAAAGCTTTTTAAGCATCTTTTCGGCGCCGAGGCTGTCAAACTCTTCTTCAATACTTTGTCTTAAAGACAGGTCTGTTTTCTGGTCGCTGAATTTAATGCCGTCAATAAGGCTGTTAATATAAAGCCCTGTTCCCCCTGCTATTATAGGAAGCTTACCTTTGCTGTAAACCTCAGCAATAGTTTTACCTGCAAGGCTGACATAGTCGGCAACAGAAAACTTTTCACTGGGCTCTAAAAATTCAACCAAATGATGAACGGCGCTTTGCTTTTCCTCATTATCGGGCGCCGCAGAAGCAATGGGAAAGCCCTTATATATCTGCATAGAATCAGCCGATATGATTTCACCGTTATATCTTTTGGCAATAGCGATAGCGAGTTTTGTTTTTCCCGAAGCGGTAGGCCCTACAACAGCAATTACAGGGATTTTAACCAAATTTTCACTCATTGTATTCTTCCAAACTGCTTTTCAAGTTCGCGTTTTTTAATTTCAAAGGCAACAGGTCTGCCGTGAGGACAGTAGAAAATGTCGTCCCTTGTCAGAACCTCACGGGCGAGTCTCAGCATTTCAGTTTCACTTGTTTTATAGCCCGCCTTAATTGCCGCTTTGCAAGAAACTGTATGGTAAATATTTTCAAGTTTTTCTATTTCCACACCGCCGCAACTTGCAAGATTTTCGGCAACCTCATAAACGAGACCCGAAACATCTTCTCCCGATAGAGCGGCAGGTACACCTCTTATAATTACGGTATTATTACCGAAATCATCAACATCAAAGCCGCTTTTCAGCAGCAAATCATAAGAGTCGCTAACCGCATTATACTGCTGAGCCGAAAGCTTTACGGTAACGGGCAGTAAAAGTTGCTGACACTGAGGCTCCTGTGTTTTTTTAAGTTCTTCAAAGAGTATTCTTTCGTGAGAAGCGTGTTTATCTATAAAGAAAACACTGTCGCCCTTTTCTACAATTATGTAGGTGGCAAAAGCTTCTCCTACAAATCTTATATTCTCTTTGCTTTCTTCGTTTTGCTCGGTTTCAACAGGCAAAACGGGTTTTACCCTTTCTATAGGCTCTGCCTTTTCGGTTTCTGCCGATAAATGTTTATCTTCCGCTTTAGGTAATGGTTCTTCACTGCTGTTTTTATTTTCAAAAACGATCTGTGCCCTTGGCGGTTCAATCCTTACGGGATATTCATACCACTCTCTTTTCTGAGTGTTTTTTTCTTCTTTAATTGCGGTTTGCTTATATTCCTCCACCGTCATTCTGTCAAAAGCTTTAGCGGTGTTTTGCTTTATATTTATCTGCGGACGCTCATCCCCTTCAGACAGCGCGTTTTTAACCGTAAAATAAACGGCGTCAAATATGGCTTTATCGTCAGAAAAACGAACCTCGGTTTTAGAGGGATGAACATTAACGTCAACTATTGACGGATTAACACTGATATTCAAAACGCAGGCAGGGAATTTGCCCACCATAACGCTGTTTTTATATGCAGCCTCAAGGGCAGATATCATAGTACCGTTACGGACAAGTCTGCCGTTTAAAAAGAAATACTGGCTTGTTCTTTTAGGTCTGCAGTAAATCGGCTTACAAATAAAACCCTCTACCGTTACACCGTTTAAAGAATTTTCTGCCGATATAAGCGTTGAGGAAAACTCTCTGCCCAAAACAGAATATATTGCAGAGGAAAGTTTTCCGTCACCCGAAGTAGTAATAACATCCTTTTGGTCTCTTACATAACGTATAGCAATTTCGGGGTGAGAAAGGGCAATTTTTTCTATAAGGTCGGATACAATATTTGCCTCGCTGACATCCTTTTTAAGAAATTTCATACGAGCCGGTGTGTTATAGAACAAATCTCTTACTATAACGGTGGTACCCTCGGGACAGCCTGTTTCCTCAAAAACCTTTTCCTCACCGCCCTCTATAACATACCTCGTACCTACAATATCGGCTTCTCTGCGGGTTATAAGTTCTACCTTTGCTACAGATGAAATTGCCGCAAGTGCTTCACCGCGAAAGCCTAAGGTGTTTATACCCTCAAGGTCTTCTTCCTTTACGATTTTACTTGTGGCGTGACGAAGAAAGGCTGTTGGCACCTGTTCTTTTTCAATACCACAGCCGTTATCGGTAACGCGCATATAAAGAACACCGCCGCCGCGAATTTCCACCGAAATATCGGTAGCACCGGCGTCAATAGCGTTCTCAAGTATTTCTTTAATAACCGAAGCAGGTCTTTCAACCACCTCGCCTGCGGCGATTTTTTCGGCTATGTATTTAGGCAAAACATTAATTTGCGGCATTTTAATACCTCTTTATTCCTTTGCTTTATTTGCTAAATCGTAAAGTAATTTCATAGATTCTATGGGGGTTAAGGTGTTAACGTCTATAGCTCTCAGTTCCTCTAAAATTTCCTTTGCCTGTTGCAGATAAAGGGGCAACTGAGCCGAATCGTCAACTACTGTGCGGTAGGTTACAACACCCTCTGCCTCGGTCTGCTTTAATACCTCTTTTGCGCGGTTTATAACAGAACCGGGAATTCCTGAAAGCTTTGCAACCTCAATACCGTAGCTTTCATCAGCGCCACCGGGTACTATACGGCGCAGGAAAATAATATCGTCACCCCGTTTTTTAACGGCAATATTATAGTTTTTAACTCCGCTGATTTCGTTTTCCATCTGGGTCAGCTCATGATAGTGGGTAGCGAACAGAGATTTAGCGCCGATTTTCTTTTTATCAACTACATATTCAAGAACCGCCTTGGCTATTGACATACCGTCAAAGGTGGAGGTTCCTCTGCCTATTTCGTCAAGAATAAGCAGACTTTTACTTGTAGCGTTTTTAAGAATAGAGGCAACCTCGCTCATCTCCACCATAAAGGTAGACTGACCTGAGGATAAATCGTCTGAAGCACCTACACGGGTAAAAATAGCGTCGCATATTGATATATTAGCGCTTTGCGCAGGTACGAAAGAGCCTATTTGTGCCATTAACACTATAATGGCAACCTGACGCATATAGGTAGATTTACCTGCCATATTAGGACCTGTAATAATGGCACAACGGTCCGCCCCGCTGTTAAGGAAAGTATCGTTAGACACAAATGGAGTACTGCTAAGCTTTTCTACCACAGGGTGTCTTCCTGATTTTATAAGTATAGTTCCGTCATCACTTACACGTGGACGGCAGTAATTATTATCAACCGCAACGGTGGCAAAGGAGCGCAGAACATCAAGTCTGGCAACTGCCGCCGCAGTTTTCTGCAGTCTGTCTACATTGTCGGCAACCTGTTTTCTTACCTTATCAAAAAGCTCATATTCAAGGGCAACTATTCTATCCTTAGCACCAAGCAGCTTTCCCTCAAGTATTTTAAGCTCTTCGGTAATAAATCGCTCTCCGCCTGTTAAGGTCTGCTTTCTGATATAATCTTCAGGCACAAGGTCAAGGAAGGAATTTGTAACCTCAATATAGTAGCCGAAAACCTTGTTGTATTTGACCTTAAGGGTTTTAATGCCCGTTCTTTCCTTTTCACGCGCTTCTATTTCGGCAAGCACACCCGTACCGTTGGTCATAATATCGCGAAGCGAGTCAACCTCGCTGTTATAACCGCTTTTTATCATACCGCCCTCTCTGAGTAATGCAGGAGGCTCATCAACAATAGCGCTGTCTATAAGGGTTTTTATATCGTCAAGATAGTCAATATCACTATCTGCTTCTTTTATCATTCGGCTCTGTGCATCTTTGATTACATTTTTAAGGGTAGGAATAGCCTCAAGAGTAGAACACAAAGCGCGTAAATCTCTGGCATTTGCCGTGCCGTAAACAACCTTTGACATTATTCTTTCAATGTCTTTAATATGGCGAAGTGACTCGCCAAGTTCACCTCTCATAATGGTATCGGTGTAAAGCTCTTCAACGGCATTTTGACGGCTGTTGATAAGGTTAAAGGTCATAAGAGGCTGTTCAAGCCAACTTTTTATAAGACGCTTACCCATAGCCGTATGGGTTTTATCAAGCACCCAAAGCAGTGAGCCCTTACGGGATTTTGTCCGCATGGTTTCAACTAATTCAAGGTTTCTGACAGCGTTTATATCAAGGCGCATAAACTGACTGCCAACATAGTATTTTATCTGATTTACCGAAATATTACCTGTGATACCTGTTTCATAAAGGTATCTGATAACCGCGCCCAGTGCACTTTCTGCGGCCGTACCGCCCGGAATTCCCAGATTTTCAATGCTAAGCACCTTAAAATGCTTTAATATGGTGGGTTCGTTGACTTGAATATTGAATTCCTCGGGGTGTCTTTTTGTTATTACACCGTCAAATTTTTGGGCGACATCATAAAGAACCCTGTCATTTTCACAGTCTGCCGATAGCAGTAGCTCTTTAGGAGAAAATCTGCCAAGCTCGTCCAGAATAAGAGAGGTTATTTCCTGCCCTGAAATCTCGGTAAGATAGGCCTCACCCGTAGAAGCGTCGCTAAAGCAAATACCTGCCGCACCGTCAACAAGAGATACAGCACAGAGGAAGTTATTTTTGCCCTCATCAAGCATACTGTCTTCAATAACAGTACCCGGGGTAATTATTCTTATTATATCTCTTTTAACAAGACCTTTTGCGGTGGCTGGGTCTTCCACCTGTTCGCATATAGCTACTTTATAGCCCTTTTCTACAAGGCGCTGAATATATGTTTCGCAGGCGTGAAAAGGAACACCGCACATAGGCGCACGTTCAGACAGACCGCAATCCTTTCCGGTCAGTACCAGATCAAGCTCACTTGATACATTTTCGGCGTCTTCAAAGAACATCTCATAAAAGTCGCCTACTCTGAAAAATATAATGCAGTCTTTATTATTTTCTTTAATTTCAAGATACTGTCGCATCATTGGCGATAGTTCTGCCATTATTCACACCTACCAAATATCCGTTTTAAAAATTAGTGACAGCCTGCACAAGTGCTGCAGCTGCCTGTACAGCCCTGAGGTGCCTCACAGGTTTCCGGATCTGCACCCTCAGCACACATCTGCACAATAGCAACTATATCGCTGAGCATTTTATCAACCTTTTCTTTAGCCTCGTTATATGATTTCATTGTGTCGTTTGCCATAATTGAGTCATAAATACTGCGAAGCTCAAGGTTTGCTTCTCTGAATTTTTCTTCATCTCTGTTTTCTTCACTGCCGATACGCTCAACATTCATTCTGGCAATATTAAAATCACCTACAAGCTTCTGTACGGCTTCGTCTTTATCAAGAGCAAGCTTATACTTTGCATATTCAATAAATCTTTCATCCTCTTGCATAGCCTTGCCTAAATTTCGTGTTGCTGTTAATACGTCCATTTTTATATCTCCTTTGCCAAAGCATTCAAACCCGAATCAGATTTTGGAATACGGATTTTGCGCTCTGTTTCGTTAAAATACTCGCAAATCCGTCAGGATTTGCTGTGTTTTGTGCCTTGCATACCCCAAAATCCGTTTATTACAAAATTCTGCGACCTAAAAAGTGCGGTTTTATGTGTAGATTTTGGTGAAGAAAAACTATAAGGCTGCCGCCTATATGTGACAATGAGCCAAAAGATGCCTTAAACCCGCCTTTTTAGGCTGGTTCGGGTTTAAATGTTTTGGCTAAATTACAGTGCCCTCAAGCACATTAGTTAATTTATCAATTCTTACTTTTATGAATTTACCTAAATCACTTTCATCACCGTCAAATTCCACAACGGCAGTACCGTTTGTATGACCTGCCATTTTGCCGTCTGTTCTGCCGAAATCGTCACAAAGCACCTCTACTGTTTTACCAACATAGGAAGCGGTGATTTTATTGCCAATTTCCTCCTGAACAGCAAGCAGTTCATCAAACCATTTACCCTTTTCTTCGCGGCTTACGGGGTCATCCATTTCTGCCGCAGGGGTATTGTTACGTGGAGAGTAAATAAAGGTGAAAAGCGAGGAAAAACCCACTTCCTTTACAAGTGACAGGGTCTGGCAAAAATCTTCATAGGTTTCGCCGGGGAAGCCCACTATAATATCACTGGTAAGGGATATATCGGGCATTCTTTCCTTTGCCGCCTTTATTAAAGACAGATATTTTTCTCTTGTATACCTGCGGTTCATAAGAGAAAGTATTCTATCACTTCCGCTCTGGAACGGAAGATGCAGATGACGGCTTACCTTTTCACATTCCTTCATCGTATCAAGAAGTTCTATTGTGCAGTCTTTAGGGTGAGAGGTCATAAAGCGTATGCGAAAATCACCCTCAATAGCGTTGATTTTTCTTAAAAGCTGTGAAAAATTCATATCAAAATCACAGCCTGCGCCGTAGGAATTAACATTCTGTCCCAGAAGCGTTATATCCTTATAGCCCTTTGCAATCAGTTCTTTTGCTTCGCTTATAATTTCATCGGGATGGCGTGAACGCTCTCTGCCTCTGACATAAGGAACAATACAGTAACTGCAAAAATTATTACAGCCGTACATAATGGGAAGCCACGCCTTAAACTCACCGTCGCGGTGAACAGGAATGTTCTCAATAATAGCCTGTCCGTCAGGGTTTTCAAAAATTCTTGCCGAGCCGTTTAGCCGCTTATACAAAAATTCGGGTAATCTGTACTGAACGTGAGTACCGAAAACTATATCAACATAAGGATAGCTTTTCTTAATTTTTTCTTTAATTATGTCTTGCTGAGCCATACAGCCGCAAACGGCTATTATCATACTTTTATTCTTTTTCTTAAGTGCCTTTGTTGTACCGATATTACCAAACACCCTGTCCTCAGCGTGTCCGCGTACCGCACAGGTGTTAAAAAGCACAAAATCCGCCTCATTTATATCTTCAGTAAGCGAGTATCCCATACCTGTAAGCATACCCTTCATACGCTCGGAATCACTTACATTCTGCTGACAGCCATAGGTCATAATACAGGCTTTAGGCGTTCTATTATAAACGGCCGTAAGTATCTTCGGCATACGGGAAATATACCCCTGCTGTTCGGCCACATAATCCTTAACTTCCAAGTCACAGACTCCTCATAATAATAATTATAATTATTATACTATATATTAAGCAATTATGCAAGAAGTATTAGAGCAAAAAATAAGCGGTCAAGATTTACCTGACCGCTGTACTTTAATATGCAGTTTTTTCTTTACTCCAGTCCTTTAAAACAATAAGCATATCCTCTGCTATTTGTTTTGCACCCGATAAATCGTGCTCTTTATAATTTCCGCACTCAATAGGGTCAGTACCGGGTATTTTGCCTTCAAAACGAGCAATAAAATCAAAGGCTTCTTTAACCATTTCTATAGTATCATCAACACTTACCTTATCGCGCATTAGAAGATAAAAGCCGGTTCTGCAACCCATAGGGCCGACATAGATAACGCTGTCTTTATAGGCACTGTTACGCGAATATGTGGCAAACAGATGCTCAAAGGTGTGCATAGCCGCATTGGAGAGATAATCGTCCCCATTAGGTTTTTTCATTCGTATGTCATAGGTTATTACATCACCGTCAATACGGGATACATACATACCCTTTTTTAATGTGTTGTGATTAACCGTAAAGCTTGCAATTCTTTCCATAAAGTACCTCTCACTCAAACAGTTCAGTGGATAGATATCTATCCCCTGTATCAGGCAGAATAACCACTATTTTTTTGCCCTTATTCTCCTGTTTTTCCGCAAGTTTTAAAGCGGCAGAAAGGGCGGCGCCGGATGAAATTCCAACAAGAATTCCTTTGTTTTTGGCAAGTAATCTTGTCGCAGAAAATGCCTCCTCCTTTGAGGCTGTTAAAATTCCGTCTATAAGGGATAAATCAAGTATTTTCGGCACAAAATTTGCCCCTATTCCCTGTATAGCGTGAGGGCCGAATTCACCCTTTGAAAGCAGTGGCGAAGTATCAGGCTCAACAGCAATAATCTGAACCTTACTGTTTTTTTCTTTAGCGTATTTGCCAATACCCGTTATAGTTCCGCCTGTGCCTACACCTGCAACTATAATATCAAGGTCATTTTCGGTATCTTCAAAAATTTCAGGCGCTGTGGTAGTGTAGTGCGCCATAGCATTTGAAGGATTTTCAAACTGCCCCATAATAATACTGTCAGGAATACTTAATGACAGCTCCTCTGCCTTTTCTATTGCCCCCGACATACCTTTTTTGCCGTCGGTCAGCACTATTTCGGCGCCGTAAGCCTTTAACAGCTTTCTGCGCTCTATACTCATAGTTTCGGGCATAGTAAGTATCACCCTATAGCCACGGGATGCGGCTATCGCGACAAGACCTATACCTGTATTTCCGCTTGTAGGTTCAATAATAACCGAGCCTTTTTTAAGCTTCCCGCTTTTTTCCGCATCGTTTATCATAAACAGTGCGGCGCGGTCCTTAATACTTCCTGCAGGGTTTAAATATTCAAGCTTTGCATAAATTTTTGCAGACAAAGCTTTGCCC
>JAZNQX010000016.1:0-12054 GCA_045590395.1 Acutalibacteraceae bacterium | reverse complement strand
CAATTTAATATTTAATTTTGTCTAAACTTTGGGGTTCACTTCATTGTCGGGGCTTATTTTTATATATTAAATTTTCTTAACACCGATAGTTACGCTTTCGCCGTTTAAATCCCACTGTTTGCTGTATCCGTCCATAGTATCAAAGTCGAATTCATCAGCCAGTGTATCAACAGAAATTTCCATAGCGTTATTTTCGGTAATGTCGGCAATCTTTTCGTTACCCTGCATATACACAGCAATATGGTCGGTAACCTCAAAGCCTGCCTCTTTACGCATTGTCTGAATCTTGCTTGTAATTTCTCTTACAAAGCCTTCTTCAATAAGCTCATCGGTAAGCACTGTATCAAGAGCAACGGTGACGCCGTTGTCGCTAAGAGTGTAAAGTCCCTCTTTCTGTGTAGTTTCAATAAGCAGGTCTTCCTCAAAGAGCTCTACAGTACCGCTTTCAAAATCAAAGGTCAACTTGCCGTCAACCTTTAATTTACCGTAAGCCGCTGTTCCGTCAAGATTTGCAAGGGCATTTCTGATATCTGTGAGCTGTTTGCCATACTTAGGACCAACCGTTCTAAGCTGTGGCTTAAAGGCATAGCTTACAAGGTCGCCTGTATCCTTAACAAAGGATACCTTCTTTATATTCAGCTCGTCTTCGATTATAGAAACAGTTTCTTTACTCAGTTCCTTATCGCACTTAACATACATGACACCAAGGGGCTGACGGTTCTTAAGGTTAGCTCCGTTTCTTGCGGCACGGCCAAGAACAACTATGTCAAGAACGCTCTGCATATCATTTTCAAGGCTTTCATCTATTGCAGACTTGTCTACCTCGGGGAAATCGCAAAGGTGGATACTAACGGGTGCTGAGCTGTCAAGATTTTTAACAAGATTCTGATAAATATTTTCAGCCATAAAGGGTATCATAGGTGCGGCTGCCTTTGCGGTTGTAACAAGAGCGGTATAAAGTGTCATATAAGCCGCAATTTTATCCTCAGGCATACCCTGTACCCAATATCTTTCTCTGCCGCGTCTTACATACCAGTTACTAAGCTGGTCAACAAAGCTCTCCAGTGCGCGTGCGGCTTCGGGAATTCTGTAGTTATAAAGGTTATCGTCAACCGATTTTACCATAGAATTCATACGGGAAAGAAGCCATTTATCCATAACAGAAAGCTTACAGTCGGAAAGCATATAATCCAACGGATTAAACTTGTCTATTTCGGCATAAAGCACATAGAATGCATAGGTGTTCCAGAGAGTACCCATAAACTTACGCTGTCCCTCGGTAACTGCCTTACCGTAGAAACGGTTAGGAAGCCACGGTGCAGAGTTAGTATAGAAATACCAACGAACTGCATCGGCACCGTAGGTAGAAAGAGCTTCAAACGGGTCAACGGCGTTGCCCTTTGATTTACTCATTTTCTGTCCGTGCTCATCCTGAACGTGACCTAAAACAATAACATTCTTATAGGGTGCTTTATTAAACAGCAGTGTAGATATAGCAAGAAGTGAATAGAACCAACCTCTTGTCTGATCAACTGCTTCTGAAATAAAGTTTGCAGGGAACTGAGCCTCAAAAAGCTCTTTATTTTCAAAGGGATAATGATGCTGGGCAAAAGGCATAGCACCTGAGTCAAACCAGCAGTCAATAACCTCTGGTACACGGTGCATTTCGCCTCCGCACTCACTACATTTAATGGTAACCGCGTCAACAAATGGGCGGTGAAGCTCAATGTCATCAGGGCAATTACTACTCATTTCTTTAAGCTCGGCAATACTGCCTATAGCGTGTCTGTGACCGCACTGACATTCCCAGATATTAAGAGGAGTACCCCAGTAACGATTACGGGAAAGTCCCCAGTCCTGAACATTCTCAAGCCAGTCACCAAATCTTCCCTTACCAATGCTCTCGGGTATCCAGTTGATTGTGTTATTGTTACGGATAAGGTCATCTCTTACCTCGGTCATCTTGATAAACCAAGACTCTCTTGCATAATAGATAAGAGGAGTATCGCAACGCCAGCAGAAAGGATAATCGTGCTCGAATTTAGGAGCATCAAAAAGAAGTCCTCTCTCATCAAGGTCAAGGAGTACCTTGGGGTCAGCATCCTTAACAAAAAGACCTGCGAAAGGGGTTTCCTTTGTCATATTACCCTTACCGTCAACAAACTGAACAAAAGGAAGATCATACTTTCTGCCAACCTTAGCGTCATCTTCACCAAAGGCAGGCGCGATATGAACTATACCTGTACCATCACTCATAGTAACATAGCTGTCACAGGTAATAAAGTGGCCTTTTTTCTTCTGCTTTTCGGCAGATTTTGCGGCACACTCAAAGAGAGGCTCGTACTCTCTTTTTTCAAGGTCTGTACCCTTCATTGTTTCTAAAACGGTATAGGCAGGAGCGTCCTCACCTGCAAGACGGGAGAGAACCTTATCTGCCAGGGCCTCTGCGAGATAATATACCATACCGTCATTTGCTTTAACCTTAATGTATGTATCATCAGGGTTAACACAAAGAGCAACGTTTGATGGAAGTGTCCAGGGTGTAGTCGTCCATGCAAGGAAATATGCATCCTCACCTACAACCTTAAAGCGTACAACAGCACTTCTTTCCTTTACGTTTTTGTAGCCCTGAGCTACCTCGTGAGAAGAAAGAGGTGTTCCGCAACGGGGACAATAAGGCACAATTTTAAAGCCCTTATAAAGAAGATTTTTATTGTAAATTTCCTTAAGAGCCCACCATTCAGACTCAATAAAATCGTTATGATAGGTAACATAAGGGTTATCCATATCAGCCCAGAAGCCAACGGTCTGTGAGAAATCCTCCCACATACCCTTATACTGCCAAACGCTTTCCTTACAGTGTGAAATAAAATCCGAAAGGCCGTATTTTTCAATCTGCTCTTTTCCGTCAAGACCAAGCTTCTTTTCTACCTCAAGCTCAACGGGAAGGCCATGAGTATCCCAACCCCCTTTTCTGGGCACCATATAGCCCTTCATAGTGCGGTATCTGGGAATCATATCCTTAATAACACGGGTGAGAACATGTCCGATATGAGGCTTACCGTTAGCAGTAGGAGGACCGTCATAGAAAACATAGGGCTCTCCTTTTGCGCGGCTTTCAATACTCTTTTCGAATATTTTTTCGTCCCGCCAGAATTTTTCTATTTTCTTTTCTTCTTCTACAAAATTAAGATTAGTGGATACTTTATTGTACATTACAATACCCCTTTCGAATAAACAAATTTAATATTACCATATTAAACTTAAAAAAGCAACTAGAATTAGCCAAAAATTTCGGGTTTTTCAGGTGTTTCAGGTATATTTTCTTCCAGTGGTACAAGCTTTGCAATTACCACAAACCGCGCTTCATTACTGCTGTAAGCGCAGGTAGAGAGTGTGACTATTCTGTCATCATTTGTAACGCTGACATCTGCCTTAACAAGTGATTTTGAAAAAGCGTAGGAAACAAACTCTGAATAATCCTCAAGATTATAGCCTACCGAATACACCTTATCGTCGGCTTTGGTTTCATAGGCTGAAAAGATATCAAGTCTGTATTTACCGTAGGGTGTAAAAAGATAAAGTGAGGGATAAGCGTCATAATATGACTGGTTTCTGTATCTGAGCAATGTTGCAAACATTGTGCCGTTTTTCATACTATGACCGTAAATCAAGGTATGCTTATCGGTAAATTTGCCG
This sequence comes from Acutalibacteraceae bacterium, assembly GCA_045590395.1. Classification (GTDB taxonomy): domain Bacteria; phylum Bacillota; class Clostridia; order Oscillospirales; family Acutalibacteraceae; genus SIG607. The sequence goes on along the minus strand of JAZNQX010000016.1, from coordinate 8,355 downwards.
TTATTTTTACAGTTCATAAAAATAGAACCGTTTACATTTTTTGTCTTATTCACACTATGGTCTAAATAGTAATCATTATTTACGGTTTTTAAAACAGGATAGTTGATTACACCGTTCTGACTGAAAATCCAACCAACCGCGTCGCTGTTCTTTTTAAGAAGCTTATTAAAATCAACAGACTTCGGCACAGTAGCAAAGTAATATCCACCACCGGAAGAAGATGTGCTTTCCTGACTGTTTACCTGAGGCAGTTCAGGAGTACTGACAACCTCTTCTATAATTTTATCGGTACTGCTCTCATTTTTAAACTCCTGCCAGTAATATGAGCCGATTTTAATACCGCAGAACAAGAAAGCCGCCGCAAAAAACACTATAAGGGTATTATAGATAACTACCTTTTTCTTTTTATCCTTTGGCATTTCTTTAAAAGAAACTTTATTTTTCTTTTCTTTCATACAATTTACCTTTCTTAAAACTTAAACACCGTTTTGTTTTCCTCTAAGGCAAGACGGGCGTTAAAGGGCTTACCCGCCTTTGAAATAAAGCCCTGAATTTCATCGGTGCTTCCCTTTTCAAGCAGCATTTTAGCACTTTTAAGGGAGATTACGCGTTTACATATAACGCCGCTGATTCTGAAATTACAGCCCTCTTTATAGCCTGAACAGCCATAGCCGTATCTGCCCTTTATAACATCTTTTTGGCAGACAGGGCATTTACCGATAACATCACCGTAAAAACCGTTGTTTATATCGGTAGCAAAGGGCATATCTACATTTGAAAATACCACAGATATTTCATCCTTTGCCATATCTACGCTGTCGCTAACCGTAATTTCGCCCTTAAATACCTTTTTAAGCGCCTGACCTAAAACACTGGTTTTATATTTGTCCATAGAAATACCCATATAGGTAAGCGACTCTATTAAATATTCACCGTCAGGCAGTATGGAGTATACATCCTTTTTAAGCTGTATATACTTGCTTTTTATGGCGTTATCTATAATTCCCGTACGGGTAGCTTCGGTACCAAGCTCAAGACCGTCAAACATAGCTTTATATTCTTCAGCGTCATCCTCCTCAGACATTTCGGCAGCAGCCGCTTTATCCTCTCTGAAGGGATTTTTAAGGTACTGGTTAAGGGTTTCAATAGTATAGTGCTTAGGCGGTGAGGTTTCTTTTTCTTTAGGGATAAAGTTTATATTTACCGTATCGCCTACATTAAGTGAGGGTAAAACCTTATCCTTTCCTCTGTAGTCATCGTACTTGGTCCAACCTGCCTCTAAAATTACCGTTCCCTTTAGTAAAAATTCCTCGTACTCGCCCACCTTTATGCGCATTTCAGTTTTTTGTGCCACACATTCCTCACTGCAGAAAACTGCAACAAAGCGGCGGAAAACCGTTTGATAAACCTTAAATTCATCTTCGGTAAGGTCGCTTTTTTTAGGAATTTTATAGGTAGGGGTAAGGGCTGAGTGAGATTCAATTTTACTGTCATCAAAAATGGTCTTTTTATCCTTCATAACTACAGGATAACCGAGATTTTTAATATTAACTATTATTCTGCCTATTTTATCCTTTTCGGCAGTTGCAAGGTACTCTGAGTTGGTTCTGGGATAAGTAAGATATCCCCTTTCATAAAGGCTCTGAACAATTTTAAGGCTTTCGTCCATAGACATTTTATACTTTTTACCAAGCACATTCTGAAGCTTTGAAAGGGAGTAAAGCTTACCTGCCGAAAGGCTGTCCCTCTTGCTTTTTTTATCGGTAACTTTAGCACCTGCGCTGTTATATAAAGTGCAAAGCTCTTCCGCCTTTTTTCGTTGGTTTTTATCAAACTTATGCTTTGAGGTAAGCTCAATTTCCTCACCGCTTGTTTCCTCTTTACTGTAAGGCGCAAAATAGATATCCGGCACAAAATTTCTTATAGCCATATCCCTGTCGTAAATGGCTTTTACAATAGGCACAATAACCCTGCCCACCCGAAGTAACACACCTGTTTTAAGGGTGGCGTATCTGGTAAGGTTAACACCATAAAGCCAGTCAATATAGGTTCTGGCATAACCTTCATTTGCAAGGTTATCGTATTCTTTTTCTTCTTTTAAATCAGAAAGCGCCGCTGCAACGGTTTCTGGTGTCTGGTCGGGAAGCCACAGTCTAAGTAACTTTTTATCACTTTTAAGAGCGTGGGTTATACAAAGGCGAATAATAATTTCACCTTCTCTGTCAGCGTCCCCTGCGTTTACTATAGCTGTAACATCTTGGCGGTTGCAAAGCGAAGATATAAGCTCGAACTGATTCTTAACCCCTGTATCCTCTTTGCCATCATTTGCCCGTCTTAATTTAAACTTGAAATTTTCAGGGAAACAAGGCAGATTTTCCATACTCCACCTACCCGTAGAGGTAGGGCCGGTATAGTCCTCAATATCGCAGAGAGAGAAAAGATGACCAAACGCCCAGGTAACGATATATCCGTTACCCTCGTAATAATTACCCGACTTCTTCATACTGCCTATACCTGCAACTATATTTCTTGCAAGACTGGGCTTTTCGGCAATTATAAGAAGCATATCTTTTCCCCCTTTCATTCTAATTCATAATATATTATATATTTATTACTGCAAAATTACAAGACAAAAAAACTGTCTGAGTCACGAACGCGCTCGTTAACTCTCAACATAAATTCCAATTTTTAATACAATAACTTACTATCAGCAATAATTTCCTATGTAAGAATTTACATTTTATGTTAAATGTGATATAATAAAGTAAAGGCGGCGATGTAATGAAAAAATTTTTAATTTGGATACTTATATTTTCACTATTATTTAGCATCTCAGTTACTGCAACTTCTAATACATACGACCTTGATGAGTTAGAACTACAAGTAACTATTCCAACCGGTTATTCGGTCATTACAAGAGATACACCTGCCAGCGACTCAATTTTTAGTAAATTAAATACTACAAAATCTGTACTTATTAGTCAATTTGAAACAAGTAACATTTATCTTAATGCCATCACTAACACTCTCAAAGAAGAAGTTGTTGTTACTATGACAGAAAACAGTTTAAGCAACTTCAGTTTGCTGAGTGATACGGTGTTAAACACTTTAGCCACTTCTTTAGTCAGTCAATACACTGATTATGGTATTAATGTCTCAAAACACGAAATATATCAACACTCTCAAGCAAAATTTATTAAAATTTATTTTTCAGATACTGCCAATACGGTTCACGGATTACAGTATTACACGATATACAATGGTAAAGCAATGAACTTTACTATGCGGTCGTATGAAGGTAGTCTTTCTTCAAAACAAGAGACGACTATTAAAACAATTGTAGATAGCATTAAATATGATAAAAGTCCCCCTATAGCAGAACAAGGCGAAAACACCAATTCTTTTATTCATACTGATACGGACAGCGGTGTAACTTTTACCGTCCCTGCCAACTGGAAACAGGAGGCTTTCACAAAAGAGCGAGAGTATATTGATGTTAAGTTTATATCCACAAAGGAAGACGGTTGTTCGATTATTTACGGTAGCACAGATATGTGGAGCAAGATGCCTGCATCTGATAAAATTGGATATAATCGTTCTGATATAAATAATTCTGCTTTCACAAAATCTGATATAGCTACAATGTGCAACTTGACAGAGGATGAGATTTCAACCGTCGCATATAACGGAATTCAATATTTCAAAGGTGAGCCAAGCGCGACATCAAATGAATATGGGATTAATATCTCAGTTACTATGACACAATTGTTTTATATTGATAACGGTTGGATGTATATGTTCCAATTTGGTGGTACAAGCACCCATAAACTGTATTCTGATTTTGAAAGTTTGCTCAATAGTGTGCAATATCCAACTGATTCTAATATATCTGGCGTGAGTTCAACAAATAATACATATTCCGGAACAGATACTTCTAACAACAACTCAGGTATAGTGGCTGTCGTAATATTGTTTTTGATTATAGTAATAATTGTGGTGGCAGTCATATTATCCCGTAAAACAAATACCGATACTACAAGTGCAACTACCGATGCACCAATTGACAATATACCTATACCAGAACCCACAAACAACACCGAGCTAACCTTGTCTTGTAAAAATTGTGGTCAGTTATTACCGTCTGACAGCAAATTCTGTCATGTGTGTGGCGCCAAAATAGAAATGGAGGATTAAACATGGATTATTTACCACTAATTGGAGTTGCTTTATGGGCATTACTTCCTGGATTTATCGCTAAAAGTAAAGGAAGAAGTTTTTTAGGATATTACATTTTAAGTTTTTTGGTTACACCTTTAGCAACCACAATAGTCGCTTTATGTGTCTCTGACAAAAATGATTCTACAGATGATAATGAAAATTGCATTTATGAATGTATATCATGCGGTCACAGAGATGAAAAATACTTTGAAATATGCCCAAAATGTAATGGTATAAGAAAACAATGTATATCGATAAACAAAGATGATTCTAATAATGAGGTCGAATGTAAATATTGTGGACATATAGTAAAAAAAGAAAACGATTCCTGCCCAAAATGTGGTATGAAAATAAGTCAACCAACAGAAATAAGTGAAGAAAAAATTGCAGAAATCGATAAAGTTACCTTTTGCAGAAAATGCGGCGAAAAACTTATTGACAACAGTCAGTTCTGTCGTAAGTGCGGAACAGAAGTTATAAAGGAGTAAATAGGTATGAACTATGAATTATATTATCAAGACCCTTCATTGTTTCTCGCTATTATACTTTTTTCATTAGTTATTACACTTTTGGCATATGGCGCTTTTCCATTTATTTTTGCTAAAACCAGTAAAAAGCCTATAACAAAGAAAAAATATAAGTGCCTTTGTTATGGAATCAATTTTGTTGTGATGCTTCTTTTTATAGTAATTAATGGCGAACCTTCAAATGGTGCTCCTTATTTCTTATGGACTTGGATATTTTCACATTATGGCGTAAAAATTTTAAATTCAAGAAATATATTAGATGATGAAGCTCATAAAAATTTAAATTGTGTAACCGAATGCAAGTCCTGCGGATACAGAGACAAGAATTTCTTTAATGCTTGTCCAAAATGCGGCGGATATGCCAAGCAATACGATTATGAAAGTGCACCGATATCCACAGAAGCTATCAAAATTTCTTTTTGCCGTAAATGTGGCGAAAAACTTATTGATAACAGTAAGTTTTGTAGCAAGTGTGGTACTGAAATAGTTGAAGAACCCACTATTACGATAGCAGAACCAGAAAATATTGAATTCTGTAAAAAATGTGGTGCCGATATTACTAATGATACCGATACTTGTCATGTTTGCGGTGAACAGAAAAGTATTGATTAAAGCGGTTGTATATTACAAAAATCTTATAGTTATGACTTCTGCTTTTCCAATGAATGTATGTATTCAGGATGCAATAATGTTCGCAACGGTATCAAATGTATTGTTATTTACATGATGATTAAAGGAGAGAAAAAATATGATTTGCAACAAATGTAATCACAAATTACCTGATGACAGCGAGTTTTGCCAATATTGTGGCAATAAAATTGAAGCAGGTTTCGTTATATCAACAGAAATAGTAGAAAAAACAGAAGAGACTGTTGTAGATAATACTTCTTCTGTTTCCACAATTGACGAGAAAACTAATATTGATGATATGACACCAGATGAAGTTATAAATACCAATTCGAAAAATCAAGCCGAAGAAACTGTTAAAGCGACAGAAACAAATTGTCAGCCACAAGCCAATAATGAAGGGAATATAAGGATTTCTAAATCTGCTATAACAGAAAATAGTTCACCAAGCGATAAACTCGTCTTTTTCACAAATGTTTCATCTATCATTTTGACAATCATTTCTATGTTTTCTATTATTATTGCAATGAATGTTCAAGATGTTAAAAGAAATGATTATGAAAATTGGAATCCAACAGCAGTTTATATTATTTTACTCTTAATATTTGGTGCATTCTTGGGAGTTGCTATTAACTCATTATTGAAAAAACAGTTCAAACTTATATCGTGTTTATCATCTATACCTGTTATTGCTACAATAATTACAACAGAAGAAGGTTCAATATTTGGATATGGTTTTTTTGATACAGCTTGGCACCATTATAATAACTCTGATGTTGTAGATGTTTTTAATGTTATATGGATTATGTGTGTAGTCTTAGTATTGTTTATCGCACTTATTCCTTTTGTTGTCGTTGCTATTAAGAAAATGAATAACAATTGGCACAAAAGCATTTCTTATCGTGAAAAATGCTATAAGCGAGTTGCTAAGATACACAGTTACCTTGAAAAAGGTATAATTACCCAAGAAGAATACGAAAAAACTAAGAGTGACATATTAAAACATATTAAGTAATTTTATAAATCAAAAAAGCGCGGTTAGAAACCGTGCTTTTTTGTTCCATTTTTATTCTTATTATTTAATTATAGTTAGCTCGTCTTCATATTTTATGGTGATTTTATCCCCTGCTTTAATTTCTCCGCTTAATATTTTTTCGCTTAGGGCGTCTTCAATTTTAGTCTGTATAGCGCGGCGGAGAGGTCGAGCGCCGTATACATCATCAAAGCCTACCTCTGCCATTTTTTCCTTAACGGAATCATCAAAGGTTGCTGTGATGCCTATTTTTTCAAGGCGTTTTGCAAGAGAAGACAGCATATTACCTGCAATTTTACCTATTTCCTCTTTTGAAAGCTTAGTGAACACAATAGTATCGTCTACACGGTTTAAGAATTCAGGTCTGAAGGCTTTTTTAAGCTCAGCCATAACCTTTTCCTTTATATCTTTGTGCTCAGCCTCAGGCGAGTTTTCAGCAAAGCCGAAGGCTTGTTTTTTATCGGTTATAAGACGAGCGCCTATATTAGAGGTCATAATAATAACGGTATTTTTAAAATCTATTTTTCTGCCTTGTGAGTCGGTAAGAATACCGTCATCAAGAATCTGAAGCAGAAGATTAAACACATCGGGATGCGCCTTTTCTATTTCGTCAAACAGCACAACTGAATAAGGGTTTCTTCTTACCTTTTCGGTTAGTTGACCGCCCTCATCAAATCCCACATATCCGGGAGGTGAGCCTATCATACGGGATACGGTATGCTTTTCCATATACTCTGACATATCAAGGCGTATCATAGCCGATTCCTTACCGAACATAGCGAATGCCAAGGCCTTACAAAGCTCGGTTTTACCAACACCCGTGGGGCCTAAGAAGATAAATGAACCTATTGGCCTACCGGAATCTTTAAGCCCTACTCTGCCGCGTCTTATTGCCTTTGATACAGCAGTTACGGCTTCATTTTGACCGATAACCCGTTTATGCAGTTCGTCCTCAAGCTTTAACAGTCTTTCACTTTCCTCTTCGGTAAGGCTTTCTACCGGAACACCTGTCCACTGAGATACTATTTCGGCAACGGTTTCTTCATTTACCGTAGCGGCAGAAGAATTATTTTCCTTCCAGTTTCTCTTTAGCCGGTCATATTCTTCCTTAAGCTTTTTGCCCTCGTCCCTGAGCCTTGCCGCCTTTTCGAAATCCTGACCTTCAATAGCGTGGTTCTTTTCCTCGTCGTTTTTGTCTATTTTTTCCTCAAGTTCTTTAAGGAAATCGGGCTGAGTAAAGACAGACAGTCTGATTCTAGAACCTGCTTCGTCTATTAGGTCAATAGCCTTATCGGGAAGAAAACGGTCGGTAATATAACGGGCAGACAGCTCTACCGCCGCTTTTATAGCCTGGTCAGTAATTTTAACATTGTGGTGGGCTTCATATTTTTCTCTGAGCCCCAAAAGAATGTCTATAGCATCCTGTTCACTTGGCTCTCCCACATTAACAGGCTGAAAACGTCTTTCCAGCGCGGCATCCTTTTCAATATTTTTTCTGTATTCGCTGGTGGTGGTGGCGCCGATAATCTGAAGCTCACCACGGGCAAGACTGGGTTTTAAAATATTTGCCGCGTCGGTGCTTCCCTCTGCCGAGCCTGCACCGATTATGGTATGCACCTCGTCAATAAACAAAATTATATCCTTAGCCTTTTTAACCTCGTCTATTGCCGCCTTAATTCTTTCTTCAAAGTCACCTCTGTACTTTGTACCTGCCACCATGCCCGTAAGGTCAAGGGAAATAACCCTTTTATCCCTTAAAATTTCGGGTATATCTCCCTCTGATATTTTAACGGCAAGGCCCTCTGCAATGGCGGTTTTACCCACACCCGGCTCACCTATAAGGCAGGGGTTGTTTTTGGTTCTGCGGCAAAGAATCTGTATTACCCTTGTTATTTCCTGCTCTCTGCCGATAACGGGGTCAATTCTGCCCTCTTTTGCCTCTTTGGTTAA
>JAZNQX010000015.1:0-2878 GCA_045590395.1 Acutalibacteraceae bacterium | reverse complement strand
GTTTAGCAAGCTATGCTTATTTTTGTTATAATGAGAAGGTAATGGAATGACGGTTCTTTGTGTGAACTTAGCGTTCGGGCTGTAAACTGTCATCCGCCTCCTTGTTATAAAGATTCGGTTAAGCAGGTTGTTCCGGGATGAATCCTGCGTTCGTGTAACTAGCCAAAGTGAATCGTAATAAGTATGGGTGGAAGCATTACATATCAAAAACGAAAGAAGGAATGCAAATGATTAGTGTAGGAATTGATGTTTCAAAAGGAAAAAGTATGGTTTGTATTATGAAACCGGGTGGCGAGGTTTTGAAAACACCATTTGAGATGCAGCATACTATGGAGGAAGTCCTTTCCCTTGTAACCCTCATCAAATCATACAATGAAGAAGTCAGGGTAATTTTGGAAAGTACAGGGTATTACCATCTGCCAATTGTAACTGTGCTGATTGAAAAAGGTATTTTTGTTAGCACCGTTAATGCTTTACGCATGCAAAAGTTTTGCTCTCAAAATATCAGAAGAGCCAAGACAGACAGGATTGACTCGATTAATATTGCTGTGTTTGGTATTTGTTATTGGGATGAGCTTAATCAGGTAATACCTCCGGAAGATACATATCGGGAATTAAAATTACTTGCAAGACAGTATTATCAATCCACATCTATGCTGATAAAAGCTAAAATCAATTTTGGTGTTCTATGTGACCAGGTTATGCCCGGTGTCCAGAATATTATCCATGAATACAGGGGTACTCAAAAGATAACCGGAATTGTTAAGCGTTATCTTCATTTTGATAACATTCTCAAAATGAGTAAAAATCGCTTTAAAACAGATTACTGCAGATGGGCACAAAAACAGGGATACCGCAACTGTGAACAGACTGCAGAAAGACTATATGCAGCAGCCCAAAACGGTATCCCTGTGCTTCCTAACTCACTATCTACCACAATAGTCATTACGGAAGCAATACGAGTACTTCACGAATTGGAAATGTCTCGCAACACTATTTTAACACAAATGCAAGCTCTTGCCCAGACATTGCCCGAATATCCGGTTGTAAGAGAAATGTCGTGTATCGGAGATGTTTTAGCACCGAAATTAATTGCTGAGATTGGAGACATACGCAAATTCCGCAACAAGCACTCATTAATCGCCTATGCAGGAATAGATGCTCCGCCATATCAATCAGGCTCTTTTAACGCTACAGAACGGCATATTTCAAAGCGAGGAAACCGATACCTTCGTAAGACAGGGTTTGAGGTTATGCAAAGTCTTATTCAGCATAAGCCCGCCGATGAGCCTGTGTTTGCTTTTATTGAGAAAAAGCGTAGTGAAGGAAAATGTGGAAAAGAGGCTATGATTGCGGGACTTAACAAGTTTCTGCGTATTTACTATGGCAAGGGCAGTGTGAGAAATTTTCTGTAAATTCAATTTTTCTATGATAAAATATTCAAATTTTAGGGGCAGGAATAGCCGTATTTCGGCTTTCCTGCCTTAACTGCAATATAGCACGGATTTTTTGCCATGTCAAGGGCGCCCTCGTTTTGAGGGCGTTAATTTTACCCTTGAAAACGGCAGAAAATTTGTGCTATCAGAGTCTGCCGTCATACATGATTGACAATTCTCCATATACCTTGCCCCAGTTGCGGAGCGGCATAGTCCATTTTTTCGTTGCTTCGAAAGTTGCCAGATACAGTGCCTTTAAAAGTGCTGTGTCACTGGGAAATACACTTCGTTGACTATTCAAACGGCGCAGTGCACTATTAAGACTTTCTATTGCATTGGTGGTGTACATAACCTTTCGTACATCTGCTGAAAACTTGAACATTGGTGATATTACATCCCAGTTTTCTTCCCAACGCTTCATAGCATTTGGATATCTGTCCTGCCATTTCTCTGTAACAGCCTGCATACGTTCATATCCGCTTTCTTCATTTGGTGCGTGATATATGCTTTTTAAGTCATTTGCAAATGCTTTTTTATCTTTTTCGGCAACGTACCTTAAGGTGTTTCGCACCTGGTGAACAATACAACGCTGATATTCTGTATTCGGGTATGCAGCAGCTATAGATTCTTTTATGCCGGAAAGACCGTCTGCACACAAAATCAATATATCTTGCACACCACGGTTTTTCAGGTCATTAAGCACTCCAAGCCAGTATTTTGCACTTTCATTTTCACCTACAGTTATGCTTAGTACCTCTTTTTTTCCTTCGTCATTAATTCCAAGTATTATGTACGCTGCAATCTTTTTAACAATATGCTCCTCACGAACTGAAAAATGTATTGCATCTATGAAAACAATCGGATATACAGCAGATAATGGTCTTTGCTGCCATTCCTCGATTTGAGGAAGTATTTTGTTAGTAACTGCTGTTACCATACTTTCACTTACCTCAAATCCATAAATATCTTCAACAATATCTGAAATCTGTCTTGTTGTCATACCTTTTGCTGACATTGCGATAATTTTTTGCTCAATTGCTGATATATCTTTTTTGCGTTTTGGTACGATTTGAGGGTCAAAATCTCCGTCACGATCCTGAGGTACATCAATAGGTATTTCGCCATAAGAACTACGTAGTGTTTTGTGTTTTACTCCATTTCTGTAATCGGTATTGTCGCTACGTTCGTACTCCTCATAACCAAGATGCTCGTCAAGCTCAGCTTCCATCATTTCCTGGATGGTTCCGCCAAGGAGATCCTTTAATGCTTCCTGAATATCTTCTGCTGTTTTAATGTCATATTCCTGAATTAAACCGGCTATGATATTCTTTTTCCCTTCGCTCATTTTTTCTCTTCTTCTTTTTGCCATAAAAAATTCCTCCTATGATATTTTTATTCTATCATAGAAGGAATCAATTTTACAGACTTTTTCTCACACTCTC
>JAZNQX010000014.1:0-10579 GCA_045590395.1 Acutalibacteraceae bacterium | reverse complement strand
ATAACTGCGGCGATTATTCCTGCAACAGCACCTGCAGAGGAAGCCTTCTTCTGCTTACAGATAATTCTTCTTATTTTAAGTGTACAGCTCTTTATAAAGTCACCTTCAGATACCGTCAAAGCATATCCGCTGTCAATAAGCAGGTCTGCATAGCGAACTGCACTTTTAAGCACGGGCAGTGCGGATTTGTCTTCAGGCATACTGATACCCCTTTGAGCATCTATTGCCATACATGCTTTGATAGCGGCAACCTGACCCTTATCTGCGGCCTTTCTCAGCATTTCTTCCTTAAGGTTTTCCTCAAGTAAAGCGTGGGTTGTGGCATAAAGGCTCATAGCAGGAGCGAACTGGGCCTCAGCAGAAGCCTTTAAAAGAGAAGAATAGGGGTCTTCTGTATAGTTTTCACCTGCAAAGCGCAGAGCATATTCATACTGTGCCGCGCGGTTCTGAGCATTGGCAAGAGAGAGTAAATCTTCTTCAGCCATATTGTCAGAAATACCTGCTTTAACACATTCCATCTCATTTTCAACTGCATAGGTCTTAAAGGTAGAGGCGTCGGTATGTACGTTGGTTCTGTACTCGCTTTTTTCAATAAGCGCCTCAGTGGTATGCTCGTTATCAATAGTTCTCTCGGTTTCCCAGCGCATATACTTAACGGGAACAAACAGACCGAAAATACCAAAGGTGATAATGCTTAAAAAGCCCCATAAGAAGTATTTGCCGAAAAGATTACCAACCTTACCGGTAAACACAAGACGACGGGAATCAATAACAGTGTGATTAATTTCCCAGTTAAGCATAATTATTTTGCCCCAGGCAAGACCAACAATGGGAACGGCAGAAACAAGTCCCGAAAGAATGCTGTTTCCGATAAATCCGCCTACACCGCCGTCAAAGAAGCTGTTGTTGTCCTCTTCGCCCTCAAAATGAGTGTGCTTGGCAATCCATTTTTTCATTGCAACAACCAGCCAGAAGCCGTAAATACCAAAGGTTATAACGGTTAAGAACCACCACAGAATATATCTGCCTATAAGCTGAACACCTGTGCCGTCAAAATACATACGCTTACCGCATATAACGGTGTGCTTTGCCTGCCATTTCTGCATAAGGCAGAACATCCAGGGGAAAGCAATTCCTAAGGTAATCATACTTACAAAGCCTACAAGGATACTGTAGCCGATATAAGCAAAATAGCCTCCGTCAAAATAGGATTTTTCTTCGCTGATAGCAACCTGATTGTTATGATTGTCCACTAAATATCCCTCCTCAAAATAAACAGTATAACTGTTTACCTTATAATATCACAAAGCTTGACAATTTTCAACAAAAAAACAAGCCGTCTTTGACGGCTTGTTTTTATAGGTCTTTACATACGTTTTTTGCAAGGCGGCAAAGCATAGTGCCGGTCATATCGAAAAGCTCGTCAGGCAGTGCCTTTGGCGGCATAGCTTCAAGAGAAAAAGCACCCTTATAGTTTACATCTTTCAGAGCCTTTGCAAAGCTGTCCCAGTCTATTCTGCCAAAGTAGGGGAAGAAGTGGCAGTCAATTCTCCATTTGCTGTCGTGAACGTGAAGAACACGAAGCTCGTCACCGATTCTTCTTACCTCCTCGGCGACATCAAGCTCGTAAAATACGGCAGTATGTCCTGTATCAAGGCAGATTTTAAGATGGTCGTCGTTTATTTCTTTTACAAATTTATAAATCTGTTCAGGGGTAGACATAGAGAATTTCAGCATAGGCATATTTTCAAGACATATAACAACATCTTCCTCTTTAGCCGTAACAAGAAGCTTTCTGAAAAATTCAAGATTTAATCTCCAGGTATCCTCTGCATAGCCCTTTTCGGTATCCTCAACAGTATAGGGCATAATGGGGTGAATAACAAAATATTTACAGCCCAGAACCTTTGTAAGACGGATACTATACTGCATTTTTTCAAGGCGCTCTGCTCGTTCAGCCTCGGTGTAATCTCTGCTTGGCCAACGCCAAGGACCGTGGGTCTGAGAAATTTCAATTCCTGCCTCGTCAATTAGCTTTTTGTGATGAAGCAAAGCTTCTTTAGCCACTTCAAAGGGCTCGGTATAAAGGAAACTACTTGTATCGGCTATATCGATATCAATAGACTCAAAGCCGTGTTCACGAAGCTTCTGGTATTTTTTATCACTATAGCGTTCATAACCACTGGTTGTATCGGGGATTCTTACACTTATTCCTACCTTCATTGTCCAAACCTACTTTCTGCGTATATGATATATAATTTTAGCAGAGTGAAATAGAAAAAGCAAGGGAACTCCCTTGCTTTTTAGACGAATCTGAAATTTTGAAACTTTGTCAGTTTTCACTTTCATTTTTATGTGAGTCGCAGTTTCCGCCGCACTGCTTCGCATAGGGACAGCCTATACATTTCTGCCCCTGCTTTTTAGCTCTTATAAGATAAAAGACAATGGCGGCAACAATAACAGCCAATATAACTATAATTATTATATCTTCCATAATTACTTAACAGACTCTGCTTTCAGCTTTTTGTTTGTGTTTATAATAAGTCCTGCAGTAAAAATAGCCATAACAGCTACTGCCGCAAAACCACCTATGGCGGCAACTATATTAAGGGTGGCGGGAGCGGTAATAAGGGTGCCTATTGTGTAAACAAAATACGCTAAAGTGTAACCCACAGCAAGTTGAAGACCAATTCCGCCCCAGAGCCATTTAGAACTCTTCATTTCAGCGTTCATAGCGCCAATAGCGGCAAAGCAAGGGGGAGAATAAAGGTTAAACATAAGGTAGGCTAGAGCCGCAACCTTAGAAATTGCCATAATACCCGCAACCTCTGTTCCCGCACCTTCCATAATTGCCAGTTCTTCGGTGTCAATAAGATTTTCCAGTCCTACAAAGCAAACAGCAAGGGTACCTACAACGTTTTCCTTTGCAATAAAGCCTGTAATTGTGGCGGCGGCAAGCTGCCAGGAAAGAACGCCCACAATTGGAACGAGAAGGTATGCAAAGGGTCTGCCGATAGAGGCAAGAATTGAGCTTTCGGCAGTTTCTGCTAAAGCAAAGCTCCAGTCAAATGTCTGCATAAGCTGTACAGCCATATTGCAAAGCAGAATAATGGTAGCCGCTTTCACTATGTAAGCCCAACCGCGAGAGCACATTGACTTAAATGCGCCCCAGAGGGACGGAGCCTTATATTCGGGAAGCACAATAATAAAGTAAGATTTTTTAGCTCTGTTTCCTGTAATGGCGTTAATAAGAAGCGCGCAAAGGAAGATAAGAACAATTCCTGTAAAGTACGCGGTAAAGCTTACCCAACCTGCATTATCAAAGAAAGCGCCTGCAAAGAGAGAAATTACGGGGATTTTAGCTCCGCAGGGCATAAAGGGTGTAATCATTGCGGTGGCACGTCTTTCACGCTCGTTTCGGATAGTTCGTGAAGCCATAATGCCCGGAACGGCACAGCCGATGCCTATAACAAAGGGGATAACCGATTTACCCGAAAGACCTACCTTTTTAAATATGGGGTCAAGCACAACGGCAACACGGGACATATATCCGCAGTCCTCAAGTAGAGCAAGCAGGAAGTACATAACCATAACAAGAGGTAAAAAGCCTACAACTGCTACCACGCCGCCGATAACACCGTCAACAAGAATAGCAGAGAGCAGGGGATGTGCGTTTTCAAGCAGTCCGCCAATAAAACTCTGGAACATTTCGAGTAATGGTACAAGACCCGGTATAAATGTACCGCCGATTTCTACACCCTCGGCTATCCATGCGCCAAGCCATACCTGAGAAATCTGAAACACAAGGAACATAACAACGGCAAAAATGGGAATACCCAGCCACTTATTTGTAAGAACAGCGTCTATTTTATCGCCGAAGTTTTTGTCCTTTGTCAGTACCTTACGAGATTCAACCTGTTTTACGATACCGTTTACAAACTCAAAGCGTTTGCGGTCAGCCGCTTCAACAGCGGCCTTGTCGGTAAGGTCAATATCGCCTTGATTATAGGGGGCTTTCTGAGTAGCGCCTGAAAGCTTTTCGGCGGCCTCTATTACAGACTTTAAACCGTCGGCAGAGGTGGAAACTGTTTCAATAACAGGGCAGTTAAGCTTTAAACTTAGCTTTTCCACATTAATTTCTGTATGCTTTTTCTCATTTATATCGCTTTTGTTAAGAGCAACAACAACGGGAATACCAAGTTCTAAAAGCTGTGTTGTAAAGAAAAGGCTACGGCTTAAATTGGTAGCGTCCACAATGTTAATAATAACATCGGGGTTTTCCTTTTTTACATAAGAGCTTGTGATGCTTTCCTCACTTGTAAAGGGTGACATAGAGTATGCACCGGGAAGGTCAACTGCAATGACCTGTTCATCTGAGCAATACACCTTTTTAACGGTGTGCTCCTTTTTGTCAACCGTAACGCCTGCCCAGTTACCTACCTTTTCGTTTCGGCCTGTAAGGGCATTGTACATTGTGGTTTTACCGGAGTTTGGATTTCCGGTTAATGCTACTTTCATAAATGTTCCTCCTGCACTGCGGCAATAGTTTAAATAGCGGTTAGCAATGGCTAACTCGGTTTCAAAAAACAATCAGCAGACCTGTTATTTAAAAATTAAATGACAATGGCTTCTGCTAATTGATTATCGATATTGTATCGGCTGTCCTTGATAGAAACCATACAACTGCTTTTAAGGTGGGAAACTACCGTAATGGCTTCGCCACTGTAGCAACCAAGCGAAAAGAGAAAAGCGTTTAACTCTTCATCGTCGGTTTCTATCTGCTTTATTATGTATTCTTTTCCTTCTGTTGCATCTTTTAAGGTCATAATACTCACCGTAAATTCTTTATGATTAGCAAAGGCTAACTAAGTGTTAAAAAATTGAGTTAGTCACTGCTAACTGTGTGCATTATACACCTGTTTTATGGGTTTGTCAATAGAAAAAAGCAGAAAATCCAAATTTTTCTGCTTTTTTACATTTAGTTATGTCGTTGGTCGAAATTATCATAGGTTTCGCAAAATCTTGCGGCAAAAGATGGCTCCTCACCTGCAGCGTATAAATGAGAGGTATCGCCAAAAGCGTTTACTCTGAAATATGCAATACCTTTTTCTCTTTCCTCTGTAATAATAGTGGTAACAGAGGTAGGTGCGGCGCAAAAGCCTTGCCACAGCACCATAGGTGAAATGGAAAGCAGGTGGCTGAGCAGTACACACTCAAGCCCGAAATGGCAAAACAGTACAATGGTATCTTCGTTTGCATTTACGGCGTTATAGTAGTTACCACATCTTTCATAGCCGTGCTTTAAAAGCAGTTTATCAAACTCACCTGTTACGCGGCTGTATTCCTTAGCAATTTCTGCTTCCTTCATTACAGGGGTTTCGGTCCAGTCTTTATGGCTGTAAAACTTTTCCTCATTGCACCAGTCGCCCGGCAGCCAGTCCCATGCAATAGAGGGTCTGCCCTCTCTGTCGGGGCGTTTTATCTGTGTGGGGAATTCTTTTAACCACTCTAAAGTTTCTGCTTCGCGCCCCATTTTTTTAAGGGTATATTCGGCAGTGTGCTTTGCCCTGCCGAGAGGGGACACATAAAAATCTTTAACATTAAGCTTTGCCAGTCGGTCAGCCAGTAATTTTGCCTCTGTGTGTCCTTGGCTTGTCAGCGAATCAATAGAATAATCGGGGTCGCCGTGTCTTACTATTAAAATTTTCATAAAAGCCTCACTATATTCCGTAAACCAACCATATATAAATGTAGGCAGGTACAATTGCGGCAAGGGTAAAGGGAATGCCTATTCTGAAGAAGTCCTTATTTTTAACCTCATAGCCTTCTTTTCTTAAAATGCCTATACCGGTAATGTTAGCCGAAGCGCCGATAGGGGTACAGTTACCGCCAAGGGTCGCACCTGACAGCAGACCGAAGTAAAGGGGAGTGGGGTCAACGCCAAGGGTGGTGGCAAGACTTGCAATAACGGGTATCATTGTTGCAACATAAGGAATGTTGTCAATAAAGGCAGAAATCAGTACCGATGCCCATACAATAATTGTATATAAAAGGAACATATTTCCGCCGCCTGCCTTTGCAAGAAGATTTCCTGCCGCGTCAATAACGCCCTGAGCCGATATACCGCCTATCATAATGAAAAGACCAAGCAGTATGCCAATGGTGGTAAAATCAATTTCCTTTAAGGCGGAAATAACGGGAGTGAACTTCTTTGTCTTTATAACCGTGTATACAAGACCGATAACAAGCAAAGCACAACAGATAAGTCCGTTTGTTGTAGCAGGTTTGTCGTCTATAAAGGAAGCACCTATAAGAAGTAAAAGGGTTAAAACCAAAAGAAAAGTAGGTACTAAATCGGTAACCTTTGTTCTGGTGGTAGCCTTGGGGATAGCATTCTTTTCTTTTCTGAAAAGGTATATAAGTATAAATGTAGAGGTTACAGCGCCAAGCTCAACAGCAAAGAAGATACTGGGCTTACCGTGATACCAGAAGAACTCAAGGAAGCTCATATCAAGGGCAGAACCAAGCATTATGGCGGTGGTATCACCTATAAGGGTAGCCGCACCCTGCAGATTTGAGGAAACCGCAATAGCAATAATAAAGGGAACAGGGTTTGTGCCCAACTTTTTGCAGATAGCAAGAGCAATAGGAGCTACCATAAGTACGGTAGCAACATTGTCTACAAAAGCCGAAATAATACCTGCAAAGAGGGATAGAGCAACGGCTGCCCACATAACGTTAGGCACCTTTTCCATAATTAAATCGGCAAGTAGAGCAGGCATTTTGCTTTCGGTAAATAGGGCTACAAGTTCCATAGTACCTGCAATCATTAAAATAACATTAAAGTCAATGGAAGAGAGTATCTCTTTTACGGGCAGCATACCGCTTATAATAAAAATAAGACCCGAAGCAAGAGCAATGTAGGACCTGTATTTTGAAAAAGCCAACATAAGTATGTAGGTCACCGCAAAGATAATAATAGCAGGAATCATAATATCACGTCCTTAAAACTAACTTTTAAACCATTTTAACATTTATTTTGCTCAAAAGCAAGAAAGATAGGGGGATTTTAGTGAAGAGTTAAGAGGTGAAAAGTAAAATCGACAAACCTCTGTCGAGATTTGTCGATTTTTGGTGGAGCTAAGGGGATTCGAACCCCTGACCCCCACACTGCCAGTGTGGTGCGCTACCAACTGCGCTATAACCCCAATTCACGAAGTAATGATATCACACATTAAATGATATTTCAAGTATTTTTTGCAAAAATGGTTAAAATAAGACTTGACAAAATAATTACAAGATAATATAATAATCGTTGTCAACAAAATTTTGGGGAATTGTGTAACGGTAGCACGACAGACTCTGACTCTGTTTGTTGGGGTTCGAATCCCTATTCCCCAGCCAGAAAAAAGCATCGACTTTGTCGGTGCTTTTTTCAATGAAATAAATCCCTGCGGGATTTGTGAAATATGCTATCGCATATGAAATAGCTACGCTATGAAATATTTGCTTCGCAAATGTTTTGATGCGAATTTCATTCTAAAATATGTAGGAGTTCGAACACATAGGTCAAAAAATCAAAAAACTTCGAATTCGTACACCCTTTTCAAAATAAAAGCACTGACCCTTATGGTCAGTGCTTTTATTACTTATATCAGCTTAAAATGATTTTTATTAAATTGTATAAGTCCCGCGTTTCGCATTTTGCACAGCTCATTTGACATAGCACTGCGGTCTACCGATAAAAAATCTGCAAGCTGTTGGCGGTTAAAGGGAATATCAAAATCGTTGCTTTTCTGCTTTTTTGCCTCCTCGGATAAATAGGAAATCAGTTTTTCTTTTGTTGAGCGCTTTGTTATGTGGGACAGCTTTTGCACAAGCTGTCTGTTTTTTTCGCAAAGGGTAAAAAACATATTTTCTATTACTAAGGAATGAAAACGGCAAGAATTAGAGCAGGAGGTGAGTATTTTGCTTAAATCAAAAAAGAAAACACAGCTGTCCGTAACCGCTATAACATCATTAAGCAGTGGGTTGTTACTGCCCGTATAGGCTTCGCCAAACATTTCACCGATACCTATTTCGCTTAAAATACTGCGGTTGCCCCAATAGTCGTCTTTTTGAATAAGCAAGCCACCCTCGACCAGTACGGCAATATGATTTAAAGTGTTGCCCTGGCGCAAAACATATTCGCCCTTTTTATAGGTTTTAAGTTGGGTATTAAGGCAGGACAGCATTGAGGAAATTTCTTCTTCACTTAAACCTGCAAATATTTTTGTTTTCATAAGAACAGGAATATATTTTTTCATAAATTTTCACTTTCCGTTGTAAAAACAACCGATTTATTGTGTTTATTATATTATAATGAAGACACAAAATCAAGAAGGAGATAAAATTATGATAAGAAAAATAATAAAAATAGATGAAGAAAAATGTGACGGTTGCGGTGCTTGTGCGGCGGCGTGCCACGAGGGCGCTATCGAAATGATAAACGGCAAGGCAAAGCTTACAAGAGAGGACTATTGCGACGGTCTGGGCGACTGCTTGCCCGCTTGTCCCGTAGATGCAATTTCCTTTGAGGAAAGGCAGGCACCTGCTTATAATGAGGCGGCTGTGCTTGAGTCAAAGGCAAAAAAAGAAAAACTGCCCTGCGGTTGCCCGGGTACTGCATCACGGGCCATAAAGCGTGAGGCGGCAGCACCTTTCGGTGTAGCGTCTGCTTCTTGTGCAAGTCAGTTATCTCAGTGGCCTGTTCAGATAAAGTTAGTGCCCGTTAATGCGCCATATTTTGACGGCGCAAAGCTTCTTGTGGCGGCAGACTGTACAGCCTTTGCCTACGGTAATTTCCATAATGAAATTATCAGAAATCATATTACCCTTATAGGTTGCCCTAAGCTTGATATGGTAGATTATGCCGAAAAGCTGACCGAAATAATAAAAAACAACGATATTAAAAGCGTAACCGTTGTTCGTATGGAGGTACCCTGTTGCGGCGGTATAGAGCAGGCTGTAAAAACTGCTTTGCAAAACAGCGGCAAGTTTATTCCCTGGCAGGTTGTTACAGTATCTACCGATGGCAGAATAATAGAATAATAAAAAGCATCGCAACTGCGATGCTTTTTGTCTTTTAGTCTTGCTATTTATTATGTGTTGTGATACTATATAAATAGTGAATATTCACTGTTTTGAAATATTTTTATGAGGAGAATTATTATGAAAAAATTACTTGCAATTCTTATGGCACTTGTTATGGTATTTACATTTGCCGCTTGCGGCACAAATGATGACGATATCCGTGGCGAGCAAACCGGAGGAGAAAGCTCTGAGGCTGATTTTTCTCTCGGCAGTGCTTCGGGACTTACCTATGAAAGCAAATTTATAGGTATTGGCTGTAAGCTTGATGAGGGCTGGACCTTCTATACAGACGCTCAGATTAAAGAGCTTAACAATGTTACCGAAGACATGGCAGGCGAAGAATATGCCGAGGCTATGAAGAATGCAACGGTAGTTTACGATATGTATGCTGTAAGCAGTAATCAGGCAGACAACATAAACGTTAATCTTGAAAAGGCAAACGCTGTTCAGCTTTTAACACTTGATATTGCTAAAAACTTTGAAGCAGTTTATCCCACTCTCAAAACCTCTCTTGAAAATATCGGCTGTACTGATGTTAACTATACTCTCGGCAAAGTAACCATCGGCGGCAAAGAGTTCGACTGTATGGACGTTACCTCTAAGATAAACGGTATTGCTATGTATCAGAAGCTTGTTGCTAAAAAGTGTAACGGCTATCTTGCTAACATTACCATAACAACCGTTAATGAGGATAAAACAGACGACCTTATCGCTAAGTTCTATCTTGTAAAATAATTGAATTTTAAAAGACGCTCGACAGAGCGTCTTTTTTTGTATATAAAAAAGATAAATGGTAAAAATATAAGCGGTGATATTATGTGTACTGCAGTAACCTTTGCGGCTGATAATTTTTATTTTGGCAGAACCTTAGATTACGAAAAAAGCTTTGGAGAAAGCGTAGCCCTAACCCCCAGAAACTATGCTTTTAATTTTACAAACGGTAAGAATGTAAGTCGGCATTATGCTATTCTTGGTATGGCTCATATAGAGAACGGTTATCCTCTTTATTATGACGCCTTTAATGAAAAAGGGCTCTCATTGGCAGGGCTTAATTTTGTAGGAAATGCCTGCTATAATGAGACAAAACGAGATATGGAAAATGTTCCGGTGTTTGAGCTTATACCTTATATACTCAGCTTTTGCAAAAATGTTGCAGAAGCAAAGAAATTACTTTCCGAAATAAACATTACTGCCACACCCTTTAACAAAAAACTGGGAACAGCAAGTCTACACTGGATAATTGCCGATAAAAATGAGTGCATTACGGTGGAAGCGGTTAAAGAAGGGCTTAAAATTTTTGAGAACAGGGTAGGGGTGCTGACAAATAACCCGCCCTTTAATGAGCAAATGCACCGCCTTAACGATTATATGTATTTATCGGCAAAATCGCCTCAAAATAACTTTTCAGACAAGCTTGATTTTTCCTGTTACAGCAGGGGAATGGGGG
>JAZNQX010000013.1:0-14227 GCA_045590395.1 Acutalibacteraceae bacterium | reverse complement strand
GATAACTTAAATGGTGTTCTCGCATATCCATTATAACACCCATTTTAAATTCTGCACTATAAACTTTGTTTTTTCTTCCTGTTTTACCCATAAAAAATATGCACCTCCAAAAGTGTCTAACTTTTGGGGTGCATATCACATTTGACTCGGTTTATTTTTTAACCAATATTTTTTCGGTACTGTGTGGGTGTTATTTTAAGGTTTTCCTTAAAGCTTCTGTTAAAATTTCTAAGGGAAGTAAAACCGCTGTCATAAGCGCACTGCAGTATTGGAAGGGCGGTGTTTTCCATAAGGTAACAGGCGTTGCTTATTCGGTAATTTGTCACATAGGAATTAAAGGAAATTCCTATGGTCTTTTTAAAATAGCGTGAAAGATAGGAGTAATCATAGCCTATTATTTTAGAAAGATTTGAAAGTGTACATTCCTTACTATAGTTTTCCTCTACAAAAGAGAAAATTTTATGAAGCAGTTTTTCGCTGTCCTGCTTTTTTTCGGTATACTCTGCAGTTTTATCAAACTGACCGCAAAGTGAGTAAAGCAGTCCCTTTTTTTCCGCCGAAGAAGAGGACGCCGTAAGATTTTCAAGTGCATTTATAAGATATTTATCGGGGGTAAATTTATTGTTAAGGGGAATTTTATCCCATATCTTAGTAGAAAAAGCCTGTACAAGACGGGGTGCAAAAATACAAAGAATATGACGGCTTTTTACCGACTCTAAGGAATGTATTTGATTGGGAAAGGTAAGTACAGCCTCATTTTTCCTTATTATAAACGTCTTGCCGTCAACCGTTACCTTCATTTCTCCCGAAAGAATTATTATTACCTCAAAGCACTGATGAAGGTGGGAAGCAAAGCAAAAATCCTCTCCCCTTTCTACCTTAAGGTAATTGGGTGAGCCTAAATGACTGTATTCATAAAACATATTTTTCTCCAAAAGTCAAATTTTGTCTATATATTATAGTATATATTGCGAGAAATGTCAAATATATTGCAGTATACTTAAATAAACTAAATAATAAAGTGAGGAAATAATAATGAGCGAATTTTTTAAATCCGTCCCCAAAATTAAGTTTGAGGGTAAAGACAGCAAAAATCCCTTATCCTTTAAGTATTACGATGCCGAGCGCGTAATCCTGGGTAAAAAAATGAAGGAGCATCTTCCCTTTGCTATGGCATGGTGGCACGCTCTTTGCGCCTGCGGTTCCGATATGTTCGGCAGAGATACTGCCGACAAAGCCTTCAGCAATGAGAAAGGCACTATGTGTCACGCAAAAGCAAAGGCAGACGCAGGCTTTGAGCTTATGCAGAAGCTTGGTATTGAATATTTCTGCTTCCATGACGTTGACCTTGTTCCCGAGGCAGAGGATATTAAGGAAACCAATAAGCGTCTTGACGAAATTACCGATTATATTCTTAAAAAAATGAATGAAACCGGCATTAAGTGTCTTTGGGGAACTGCAAATATGTTCTCTAACCCACGCTTTATGAACGGTGCAGGCAGTACAAACAGCGCAGATGTTTACTGCTTTGCGGCAGCCCAGATTAAAAAGGCTCTTGATTTAACCGTAAAGCTTGGCGGTAAGGGTTATGTTTTCTGGGGCGGCAGAGAAGGCTATACAACTCTGCTTAACACCGATGTGAAATTTGAACAGGAAAATATCGCCAGACTTATGAAAATGGCGGTTGAATATGGTCGTTCCATCGGCTTTGAGGGGGACTTTTCCATTGCGCCCAAACCCAAGGAGCCTATGAAGCATCAGTATGATTTTGACGCCGCTACCGCAATAGGCTTCCTTCGTCAGCACGGTCTTGATAAAGACTTCAAGATGAACATTGAAGCCAACCACGCTACCCTTGCAGGTCACACCTTCCAGCACGAGCTTCGCATTTCTGCCATTAACGGAATGTTAGGCTCTATCGACGCTAATCAGGGCGACCTACTGCTTGGCTGGGATACCGACGAGTTCCCCTATGATGTTTACGAAGCAACAATGTGTATGTACGAGGTATTAAAAGCAGGCGGTCTTACAGGTGGCTTTAACTTTGACTCTAAAAACCGTCGCGAAAGCTATACTGCCGAGGATATGTTCTACGGATTTATTCTTGGTATGGATACCTTTGCATTAGGTCTTATAAAGGCGGCAGAGCTTATTAAAGACGGCAGAATTGATAACTTTATCAAAAAACGTTATGAAAGCTTTGGCAGTGGTATCGGCGCTAAAATCATCGGCGGCGAGGCTTCTCTTAAAGACCTTGCAGACTATGCCGAAAAAATGGGCGCTCCCTGTCAGCCACAAAGCGGAAATCAGGAGCATTTGCAAAGCATTGTAAATGAGGTTCTTTTTAAGTAATCCAAAATGTAAAGCGAGGTGAAATCCACCTCGCTTTTTTATACTTCTATTGTAATTGCGCTTAAATTGTGCTACAATATGTGAAATTACTTACCTTCTTTTGAGGTGACATAAATGTATTTTGATGATATAAAAATAGGAATGACGGTGGAAACCTCTCCCGCCGTTATTGAAAAAGAAAAGATGTTATCCTTTGCTAAGACTTACGATAACATACCGCTTCACACCGATGAGGAATATGCTAAAAAGACACCCTTTGGGAAACTCATTGCACCGGGGGTTATGTCCTTTATGTCGGTATGGGCAAAGTATTTGGAGGTTGACTTCTTTGGCGATGAGCTTCTTGCAGGTAAGTCAACAAAAATCGAATGGCTCAAACCTGTTTTTGCCGAGGACATACTGACGGGAAAAGCCACCGTTACAAATCTTGTAAAAAGAAGCGCTAAAAACGGACTTGTAGAAGTAACCATTGAGGCATATAACCAAAATGATGAGTTAGTCCTCACCGATGTCACCGAAGCAATAGTAAAATGTAAACCTGTGGAGAAATAACAATGGACTTTGAACAACTGATTACCGAGCGATACTCCGTAAGAAATTTTAAACCCGAACACCTACCGAAAACAGTCATTGATAAGATTCTACAGGCAGGTCATAAGGCCCCTACGGGCTGTAATTATCAGCCACAGAGAATTCTTGTGCTTAATACCGATGAAGCTATTTCAAAACTACGAGAGTGTACCAAGTGTCATTTTGGTGCACCCACTGCCCTGCTCGTTTGCCACAATAAAGATGAAAGCTGGGTAAGAAAATACGATGGGGCGCTGTCTTCTCCCGTAGATGCAGTTATAGTAACCACCCATATGATGCTTGCCGCGCATAATGAAGGCATTGGCTGTTGTTGGGTTATGCACTTTAACCCTTTGGTTATGAGAAAATGCTTTAACATTCCCGAAAATATTGAACCTGTGGCATTGCTTGTTATGGGATATCCGAGTGCTGATGCAAAGCCTCTTGAACTGCATTATAATAATCGACCTATAGACGAGGTTGTGTATTACGATAGTTTCCGTGCGGACAAAGCCGACGTATAAAATACGCCGCAGATACACCTTAATCATTTTTTAAATGTCACTTGACATATTAAACGATATAAAACAAAATATAAATAGCACAATTTGGCATAAAATACAAAAAACATTAAAGAGGAGTGCTTATGGATTCGATATTGGAGTTTTGGAGTCAAATGACGTCGAATCCACTGTTGTTTATCGCAGTGGTATTAACGCTTGGCGTTATTTTGGTAAATGGCTGGACAGATGCGCCCAACGCTATTGCAACATGTGTTGTAACTCGGTGTATGTCGGCCAGAGCCGCAATACTTATGGCGGCAGTTTTTAATTTCCTCGGCGTTTTTGTAATGACCAAAATCAGCAACGAGGTTGCTGAAACAGTTACAAAAATGGTGAACTTTGGCGAGGCTGACGGAAAAACCGTAATCATAGTTCTGTGCGCGGCGATGTTGGCTATTGTTATATGGGCAACTCTCGCTTGGGTGTTCGGTATTCCCACAAGTGAAAGCCATGCACTCATAGCAGGTCTTACCGGCGGCGCAATGGCTTTACGTGGACTTGATGCTATTGTATGGAGCCAATGGCTTAAGGTTGTTTACGGTATTGTAATTTCTGTTTCATTAGGCTTTGGATTAGCATGGGTTATATGCAAAATTGTAACTATGATTTTTTATAAAGCCAACAGACCTAAAACCGAGCCTTTTTTCAGAGGAGCACAGATTATAGGTGCTGCTTCAATGGCGTTTATGCACGGCGCACAGGACGGACAAAAGTTTATGGCTATCATCCTGCTTTGTGTGCACACCCTTGGTAGCGCAGGTGTAAATACAGGTGACGGTGGATTTGTTATCCCCACATGGCTTATGATACTTTGCTCCGTTGTTATGGGCGCTGGTACCGCTATGGGCGGCAAAAAGATTATCAAATCTGTAGGTATGGATATGGTAAAGCTTGAAAAGTACCAGGGTTTCTCTGCCGATATTGCTTCTTCTATTTCACTTGTATTCTGTTCAGTGTTCGGTCTGCCTGTTTCCACCACCCACGTAAAGACAACCTCTATTATGGGTGTTGGCGCAGTAAAACGCGTTTCCGCTATCAACTTCGGTGTTGTAAAGGAAATGGTAATGACCTGGATACTTACCTTCCCCGGATGCGGACTTCTTGCATTCTTAGTAACAAAACTGTTCTTGTTAATTTTTAACTGATAGAAAGGAATTTTAAAATGGCTAAAGGTGATAAATTTTATTTTGAAAATTTTGTAGCGAGTACTGAACTGGCTAAACGTGCGGCATTATACCTTGTAGAATGTCTTGAAAACTACAACCCCGAAAATTTTGAAGAAATGCTCAAAAAAATGCACGAAATTGAGAATAATGCAGACATTAAAAAACACGAAATGAACGAGGCTCTTGCAAAGGCTTTTGTTACCCCCGTTGACCGCGAGGATTTGGATATGTTAAGCCAGAATCTCGACCATGTTACAGATAAGATTGAAGAAATTTTGCAAAAGTTCTACATTTTTGATATCAAGAGTGTTGATGCTTCGGTTATCGAATTTGCAAAAAAAATTGTTAAATCCTGTGAGCTTCTCTGCGACCTTATGGTTGAATTTGAGAACTTCAAGCGTTCCAAAAAAATCCGTAGCCTTATTATTGAACTCAATGATGTTGAAGAAGAATGTGACAGACTTTACCTTTCTTCAATGCGCGAACTTACAAAGAGCGATGCAGACGCTCTCACAATTATTTCAATGCGCAAGGTTTATGACTACTTTGAGTATTGTGCAGATGCCTGCGAGCATGTAAGTGAATGTGTAGGCTCGGTTATAATGAAAAACACATAAGCACTATAAAGAACAAAAAGCGAGGTGATTTCACCTCGCTTTTTTTATATAATATCCTTTTCGTGTAAAACCACGCCGTTGTCTTTTAATTTTTGTTGCAGTTTTAAAATATCAAGGGTGGAAAAATCGTCTGTCATAGCGGCGGCGGTGCCTGCTGCCTGACCTGTAACGGCACAGCAAGGGATAACTCGCATAACATCCCACAAGGTTTCATTTACACAGGTGCAACGACCTGCCGCAATAAGATTTTTCATTTTTTTATTATAAAGTGTTCTGAAAGGCACTTCATAAATCGGGCCGCTAAGCTACTATTATAATGGTTAAGGTTAGTCGAAACATATTTGTTTCGACATAAAATCTTTGATTTTAGGACAAATTTTCTAAGAAAATTTGTCCTAAACCATTACAATGAGTGTAGTGCAAAATCAAATCATATAATTTAATTTTGCTTCAGCCACTTGAAAAGCGGCTTTGCAAAACGCTTTTTAGCGTTTCGACTAACTACAATCATTATTATAACACGCTATACTTAAAAAGTAAACTTTGCTGACACATCAACATCACTCCGCTTTGCACAAGGCAGGCTGTCCTGCTTCTATTTGTCTGTCAACACCCTTTACTATGCACCCAAGGTATATATTAGAGGGCAAAAATAAAACCTATATGTCCCTTTGCTGTTATGCTGAAATGGACGGAATGCGCCGTATGGGTTGCCAAAGCTATGCTCATTACCGCCTTCTAAACAGTGAAAGCAGTGAAACCACCGCCTCTGCCCTTTTTGAAGTTTTAATGTCAGAGGATATAAAGGTGAAACAAAAATACACCGTTTCAAAAGACGGTGTAGATATTACCCTTTCTGACTTTGATAAATGCGGCTTTATGGTGCCTGTTTTCGATTTTGACGGAAATGAGAACACAGAAATCAAAATTACCGATAACTGCATTTCTGTTCTTTATAAGGGCTTTGTCTGTACCTACAGCTTTAACGGTAACCTTAGTGATAACTATAAGCTTTACTATAACCGTAACGGCAGATACAGAGTATACTCAGTAGAAACCAAGAATTTGCATATTGAAATAAAGGAAGCTTAATATGATTAATAACTTAGGTCTTGTTTCGGTTACATTCAGAAAAAACACACCCGAAGAAATACTTATCGCCATGAAAGATGCAGGTCTTTCCTATATAGAATGGGGCAGTGATGTTCACGCGCCTAAGGACGACCTTGAATTCCTTAACGAAATAGTTTCTCTTCAAAATAAGTACGGTATAAAATGCTGTTCATACGGCACATACTTTCGCCTTGGCAGTACAAATGTTGCTGAGCTTACCGATTATATAAGCGCCGCAAAAATTCTCGGCACAAATATTCTTCGTCTTTGGTGCGGAAACAAAAACAGCCAGGACTATACTGCCAAGGAAAAAGAAAAGCTTTTTGCAGAGTGCAAGATGGCAGCAAATATAGCAGAAAAAAGCGGTGTTATTCTTTGTATGGAATGTCATATAAACACCTTCACCAATAAAAAAGAATCTGCGCTGGAGCTAATGAAATTTGTGGATTCTAAAAATTTCCGTATGTACTGGCAACCAAACCAATGCTACTCAGAAGAAGAAAATCTACAATCAGCAAGGCTTTTATCCCCCTACACCGTAAATCTTCATGTATTTAACTGGACAAAGGATAAAAAGTTACCCTTAGCAGATGCAAAAGATATATGGCAAAAATATATTTCTTGCTTTAACAATGATATAAAACTGCTTCTTGAATTTATGCCCGACGGCAAAATTGAAAGTCTTAAAACCGAAACAGAAACACTAAGAGGTATTGCAAAATGAAAACTATCTACTTATCAAAAAACTATAAAAATATTAAAAATGTTTATTGCATAGATGATACCGTTTACAATAAAGACGACCTTTTAAACAATCCCGACTTATTTAAGGATACCGAATATATTTTCTCCTCCTGGGGTATGCCGGTACTTTGCGAAGATGAAATAAATGCCTGTCTTCCCTCCCTTAAGGCTGTATTTTACGGCGCAGGAAGTGTTCAGGCTTTTGCCCGTCCTTTTTTAAACTGCGGTGTTAAGGTGTTTTCTGCCTGGGCGGCTAATGCTGTTCCCGTTGCTGAATATACCGTAGCGCAGATAATCCTTGCAAATAAAGGCTTTTATCAAAGCTCTCTTATTGCCAAAACGGGCAACCGAGATAAAGCCAGCGCGCATTTCCGCGCACATATAGGAAACTATGATACAAAAATCGGTATAATCGGCGCAGGTATGATAGGCAAACTGGTTATCAATATGCTAAAAGCCTATAGACTAAATGTTATGGTTTTTGACCCGTTTTTGCCTGACGAAAAAGCAAAGGAGCTTGGCGTTACAAAATGCTCACTTGAAGCTCTCTTTAAAGAATGTCAGGTAGTGTCAAATCACCTTGCAAATAATAATGAAACAAAAGGAATGTTAAAGGACGAACATTTTGCTTCGATGCTCCCCTACTCTACCTTTATAAATACAGGCAGAGGCGCACAGGTGGTAGAAAATGACCTTATAAATGTATTAAAAACAAGAAGCGACCTTACCGCCGTTCTTGACGTTACTATGCCCGAGCCACCTGAAGCAGACAGCGAATTTTACACACTGCCTAACTGCATACTTACTCCTCATATTGCAGGAAGCGCAGGAAACGAAGTGCGCCGAATGGGCGAATATATGAAGGCAGAATACGAAAACCTTATAAACGGCAAAGAAACAAAATACGAAGTAACAAAGGAAATGCTTGAAACAATGGCTTAAAGCAGGTGTCAAAATGATAACAAAGCTATTGATATATAAAATTTTACAGCTTTTTGCTTTTATGCTTATTGGCTTCGTACTTTCCAAAACAAAACTGGTTAGGCTAAGTGATTCTATTGTATTATCGAAGCTATGTTTATACCTTTTTATGCCTTCGGCTGTTATAAACGCCTTTGATTTTAATAAATCAAGTCAAATCATTAATGGATTTTTATTGGCTTTTTTGCCTCTGTTATAATTCATATTGTTTACTATTTATTAGATATACCGTACAAAAAGCTTATAAGCGAAAGCCCCGTTGAGAGAGCCTCTGTTATGTACTCAAATGCAGGAAACATTATAATTCCCATTGTTTCTTTCGTTTTGGGTGAGGAATGGGTGGTTTTTTCTGCCGCGTATCTTTCTGTTCAGCAGTTTTTTCTCTGGAGTCACGGGATAGGTCTGTTTTCTTCCGACAAAAAATTCCGTATAAAGAAAATACTGTTAAATGTGAATATTATATCGGTTATTCTCGGTATAGCTTTAATGTTCACAGGGATACGACTTCCCACCTTCGTTAAAGGTATTACGGGCTCTTTTGCTGATATGTTAGGCATTGTGGGAATGTTAATCACAGGTATTCTTGCCGCTAATATCAACTTTAAAAGTATTCTTAAAGATATACGGATGTACCGCGTTGCATTATTCAGAATAATAATATATCCGTTGCTAACCTTAATTATTTTAAAGCTTATGTCCAAACTACCGATTACCGATAGCCATAGCATATTGCTTATTACTTTTCTGGCAAGTGTTTCACCTGCCGCCGCAACAATCACACAGTTTGCGCAAATAACCAATGAAGATGAAAAACTGGCAACATCGATAAATATATTCTCTACGTTGCTTTGCATTATATCAATGCCGCTGTTTGTTATGCTGTATGAATTATAAATGCACAAAACGGCACAATTAAGTATCTTAGCGAGGTGAATTCACCTCTCTGTTTTTATGTATTTTGGCAGAAATATTGCAACAAAAAAATATTTGTGTTAAAATAATTAAGTTAAACTAACTGAATATAATTGTAAAGGGATTATTAAAAAGGGAAAAGCGTTTTGCGCTTTATATATTTAGTTGGTTTTACGGAGGTAAAAAATGCAAAAAAAGAAAAAATGGATAAAACTGCGTCACCTGATTGTGCGTAATATTGCCTTCGCGGTGCTGTATCCGTATTCCAAATGGAAATATGGCATCACGGTGGAACGTTTCAAAGAACAAGGTGACAGAGCATATCTGATACTTATGAATCACCAGACACCCTTTGACCAGTTTTTTGCAGGTATGTCTTTCAAAGGGGCGGTGTACTACCTTGCCACTGAGGATATTTTCTCAAACGGTTGGGTTTCCTCACTGATACGCTGGCTTGTGGCGCCCATTCCCATAAAAAAGCAAACCACCGATGTATCAGCGGTAATGAACTGTATCCGCGTTGCCAAAGAGGGCGGCACAATAGCCATAGCGCCTGAAGGCAACCGTACATACAGCGGCAAGACCGAATATATGAGTCCTGCTATTGCTTCTCTTGCTAAAAAACTGAAGCTTCCCATTGCTCTCTACCGTATTGAAGGCGGCTACGGTGTACAGCCCCGTTGGAGTGATGGTATAAGAAAAGGAAAAATGCGTTCCTTCGTATCCCGTGTGATAGAGCCTGAGGAATATGAAAAGCTGACAGGGGAAGAACTGTTTGAAATTATCCAAAAGGAGCTTACGGTAAACGAAGGTACTTCAGACGGAATATTCAGGTCAAATAAACGGGCAGAATATCTGGAACGCGCAATTTATGTATGTCCTTATTGCGGTCTTTCTGAGTTTGAAAGTAACGGCAACGAAATTAAATGTAAAAAATGTAACAGGAAAATTTTATATGGGGAAAACAAAAAACTGACAGGCATAGGCTTCTCCTTCCCCTTTGAATATGTAACTGAGTGGTATGATTACCAAAAAGAATTTGTCTGCTCACTTGATGTAACAAAGTACAAAGATGAACCGCTTTACCGTGATACTGCAAATCTTTCTGAGGTAATTGTTTATAAGAAAAAACTTTTAGTTCGAAGAAACGCCGCTATTTATCTTTACCTTGACAAAATTGTAATAGATGAGGGATGTGAAAATCCTCTTGTTTTCCCCTTCTTTGATGTGTCGGCGGTATCGGTTTTAGGCCGAAATAAACTAAATATTTATTATAGCAACAAGGTGTATCAATTAAAGGGTGGAAAGCGGTTTAATGCGCTGAAATACGTAAATATTTATTTCCGCTATAAAAATATAAGCACAGGTGATGAAAATGGAAAATTTTTGGGACTATAATGTATGGGGCTCAATACTTCTCTTTACGGTTTTGCTGGGCAGTCTGCTTGCAGGTAATGTTTTAAAGAAATCTATTCCCATATTGCGCAATTCTCTTATTCCTACCTCGGTGCTGGGTGGTACAATACTAATTATAATTGCCGCTATATATAAAGCAATTACGGGAAATGTTATGTTTGATATTGCTTTGTTTGGCGGCAACGGCACCGCCACCCTTGAAATTATTACATATCATACTCTGGCGCTGGGATTTATTGCATCTGCTTTTAAGTCCTCCAACAATAAAATGACCAAAAAGCGCGGTGTGGAAATATTCAATACCGGTGTAACAACGGTTTCAACCTATCTTATTCAGGCAATATTCGGTTTAGGTATTACTATTGTCGCCGCACTGTTTATTACCAATTTCTTTTCCGCTGCAGGAATACTTCTGCCCTTTGGTTACGGTCAGGGCACAGGCCAAGCGCTGAATTACGGAAATATCTACGAAACTCAATTTGGTTTTGTGGGTGGAAAAAGCTTTGGGCTGACCATTGCCGCACTTGGTTTCTTAAGCGCCAGCTTCGGTGGTGTAGTTCACCTGAATATTATGAAAAAGCAAGGCAAACTTCGTATTTCAGGCGATAAAGATAAGCTGAATAGCGAGAAAATTGAAGCAGATAATGAAATTCCAATGCAGGAAAGCATTGATAAAATGACTATACAGATTGCTCTTATTTTTGTGGCTTATGTAGTGGCGTATCTGCTTATGTATCTACTTGGAAAGCTTCTTCCAGGTATGAAAGCAACTATATACGGCTTTAATTTCTTGCTGGGTGTATTGTCTGCCACCCTGATAAAAACTATTATGAACTTCCTTAAAAAGAAGTCTGTAATAAAAAAAG
Source organism: Acutalibacteraceae bacterium (assembly GCA_045590395.1). Taxonomy (GTDB): domain Bacteria; phylum Bacillota; class Clostridia; order Oscillospirales; family Acutalibacteraceae; genus SIG607. Next base: position 2,927 of record JAZNQX010000013.1, on the reverse strand, counting down.
AATATACTAATAATTTCCTTATGACACGAGCAAGTAATTTCTTCTTTGACATTATGGTGGTTGCCGGAATTGCGGCTATCAGACTGGATGTTCTTAAGAGGTATTGGGGAATTATGCTTATTCTCGGTGTTGTCGGTTTAATCATTACCTACATCTATAATCGCATTGTAGCCAAAACTCTGTTTAAGGAATATCCGGAGGAGCAATTCCTTGCGATGTACGGTATGCTCACCGGCACGGCAAGTACGGGCATTATCCTTTTACGCGAGGTTGACGGCGATTTTAAAACACCGGCGGCAGATAATCTGGTGTATCAGAACTTCCCTGCTATCGTATTTGGATTTCCAATGATGCTCCTTGCCACACTGGCTCCTGTAAAGCCCATTCTTACGCTGATTATCTTAATAGCGTTCTTTGCTGTAATGAATATAATTTTATTCAGAGAGCAGATATTTAAAAGAAAAAAATAATATTGTATCAGTAAAAAAGCGAGGTGAATTTCACCTCGCTTTTTTATTCAATACTTGATAAGGAACAGACAATATTGTTCAGATACTCGCTGTTTTCATTAAGATAAGATGGCATTGCTGAAATAAGCACCCACGCGAATGTTTCATCACTCGACAAGTCAATTAAATATGTGGCATAATAGTTTTTAGTACCGTCTTTTTCGGCAGAATATAATGCCTTAGTAATATTTTTTTGTGATAAGTTTTGTGTTTTCGCTTCTTCAATAACGCGCACGGCGGTTCTTCGGCTGAACAAATCTTCATTTTGCATATCAAAAACATCCAACGGTGTGAGTTCGTCCGAAATATCAATTTGCTTGTATGCCATTATGCTTATGTAACAGTCGCCATTGGTTATTTGTAAATCAAACTCGCCGCCTGTTTCTTCACTAAAGGTGCTGTCGGCAGTTATTTGCAACTTATAATTTTCAATATCAAACACCTTTTCTTCAGTTTTTAAGTTTAATGCCGAGCAACCGGTTGCCGAAAAAACAATACAGGTTATTAAAAAAGCAACAAGTATTTTTTTGAACATATAATCCTCTCTTTTTTACATTTTCATTATAGTTTTAAGCTTTGTCATCAATATTAACTTTTTTACCAAGATATACAAATACTAAGGAAATTGCCAGACCGATAACAAGCATAATTATTCCTGCTAAATTTGAGCCGCCTTTTGGTAAGGTGAAGAAAATTCCACCGACAGAACCCATCAAAAAGCCCATAACCATAAAATGCGCCATACCGCTGAATCTTGCAAAAACAAATTTAATAAGCTTTGAAGATACTATCATTGAAAGCACAAATGCTACGCCCACAACGGCTATAGTAACTAAATCGAGAGCTTTAGCCGAAGCGATAAGATAATCATAAACTCCCATAACAATCAGTATCATAGAAACACTCATACCCGGCACAAGACTTGCGGCTCCTGCTAAAATTCCGCTTAAAGCAATGTATATCAGGTTAGTATTTCCAATAACCTGTGTTTCGCCGACTCCTTCGCTCATTATTCCTACAACAAAAGCTATAGCAAACGCCGCAATAGTGCCTAAGATGTAATACCACTTAAACCGGCTCTTTCTGGCTTCTTTATAAACCATAGGCAAATTTCCTACTATAAGTCCGATAAACAGCATAAATACTGCTTTTTCATAGGTTTCAAAAAGATAGCTGAACATAAGTATAAATAATACCAGACTTACTAAGGCGCCTATTCCTAAGGGCAAGAGGAATATGAAGTTCTTTTTAAGGTTTTTAAAGGGATTTGAAGCTATGTCGATAAGCTTATCGTATATACCCATAATAATAGCCATTATACTTCCGCTTATTCCCGGTGCAAATACACTTATACCCAGGCAAAAACCGCAAAGAATACGATACAAAAACAAACTCATAGCACACCTCACATTATATACTAATTACATATTATATCAAATATTACAAAAACTTCAAGATAAGGTTGCATAAAAAACAAAACGGGCGACCATAGGTCACCCCTACGAAATTATTCAATATTCATCATTCATTTTTCATAACACAAAAGCGAGGTGAAAATCACCTCGCTTTTGAATATTAATGCTGATATGAATAATTTTCTTAACTCACTTAATTTCTTGCTCTAAGTTATCAAACTCAGGTGTAGAAAAGAATTCTCCTAAAGTTATTTCTAAACCATCGCAGAATTTTTTAATTGTAGTTATAGAAATATCACGTCTGTTGATATCCATCATACTATATGCCGTAGAAGGAGTAACCCCTGATATATTTGCTAATTCATTTATTTTTATATTTCTTTCTTCGCACAAATTTTTAAATCTTTCAGTAACTACATCTTTGACGCTCATTTTCTTCACCTCAAAGATATTGTATGCGCTTTTACATTGTTGCGTATACGCACTTGCGTAAATAGATAAATAATGTTATAATTGTAAATCATTACATTATTCGAGGTGTTTAAAATGAAATGTGAAAACAACTTTTGCATTTATCAAACTAACGATAAATGTATCTTAGATAAAGTTAGTATAGATAGTTTAGGAATGTGCACAGAATGTATATATCCTGATATTGACGAAAAAACCTTAAATCAAGCAAAATCAAAACTTTTAAAAGACTACCAAAAATAAGACTATAATTAGCATTTAGTTTTTTCCTTATTGTATTAAATCATTGTGGATTTAATTTTAAAAGTTAGTTCTTGCAGTATAAATCCCCTTTTAACACAAATAATACTATCACGATTTGAAATTAAAGGAGATTTATATATGAAAGTAACAGGTATTGTTCGTAGAATTGATGCTCGCGGTATAATAACACAAAAGCCTTGAAAGCCGCATAAACACTGGGTTTTCACTGATTTTGTCCGAAAATTTATCGAGAAAACAGGCGGCTTTCTGCTTTAATTTATTGTACTGC
>JAZNQX010000012.1:0-3372 GCA_045590395.1 Acutalibacteraceae bacterium | reverse complement strand
CCTTGATTACTTAAAATTAAGAATCGTCGGGTCCTTTTTTGTTTGTCGTTGTTTAATTTTCAAGGTCCGTTCTGCTCACCCTCTCAGGTGGACAGCTTTTACATTCTACCACAGCACTTATCTATTGTCAAGCACTTTTTTAAGTTTTTTTAAACTTTTTTTTAAGCGGTAGTTTTTGCTGTCTTTTTGAGGGACAGCCTTATTGTTATACTACATTTAATGCGTTTTGTCAACACATTTTTTAGCATTTTTTAGTATTTTTTTGCAAGTCACAATATATAGTAGTGGTGCCTGTTTCCAGACACCACTTTTTCCCTTTATATATATAATGTAAGAGCGCGAGTTATCGCCAGTATTTAAGAAGTATGGCTTCAAGCTCTTCTTTTTTAGTGAGCAACTGACGAACTAGAGCAAACTGGGTTCTGCAACGAACAAGATTATGCTCAGGATAAGAGGTTTTAAAATAGGTACTGCCCTCAAGGTAGTCAGTAAGGAAACGAATACCGCATTCAAAGGTCATAAGCACAGAACCTGTATAGAGGGAAAGAACCTCCTCCTTTGAGAATACCGAGCCACACTCACTAAGGTAGCCCTCGGCAAACTTATCAAAGAGTTCTGTTTCAAATATTACCTTATCCACATCGGGCTCATCCTCTGCGGCATAAGTTGCACCGCTGCGGATACTGTCACCGAAGTCATAAGCGGAAAGACCGGGCATTACGGTATCAAGGTCGATAACCGCAAGTGGCTTACCTGTAGCACGGTCGAGCATAACATTATTGATTTTAGTATCGTTATGGGTAACACGTAAAGGCAGTTCCCCACTTTCAAGCTTATCGGTAAGCAGTGAGCAAAGCTCTGCATTTTCTCTTACAAACAGAATTTCCTCACGGGCTGTTTTAGCCAAATCAAACTTATCGGCTTTTCTTGCCTTTTCAAAATTCTGATAACGCCAAGGAGTATTATGGAAGTTGGGGATAACATCAATAAGCTTTTCTGCAGGGAAATCAGAAAGCTGACGCTGGAAGGTACCAAATGCCGCACCTGCGGTACGGAAAAGCTCAGGAGTTTCTGTGGTCTGCATAGTGATAGCGTTATCTATATATATGTAACAGCGCCAATAACTGTCGTCGATAACGACAAAACGGTTACCGTCTTTAGTGTCAACAATAGAAAGACACTCTCTCAGTGGGTCACCGCCGCTTTCTGCCACCTTTTGTCTGATATGTGCCGTAGTAATATAAATGTTGTTCATAAGACCCGGCATATCCTCAAATATAGAGCCGTTTACCTTTTGAAGAATGTACTTTCTTGCTCTTGAGGTTTCAACAAAGTATGTATCGTTAATATGACCGTGTCCAAAAGGCACTGCCAACATAGGTTCACCGTCTAATGCAAAAAGTTTTGCAACGTCTTCTGCGCGAAATGCCATAATTTACGTCTCCTTCTAAGTTTAAGGGAATTATTGTCTACTTTGTAAAATGATGTTTACAAATATAAGGCAACTTTACAAAGCAGAAATATTATAACAAAGAAATACTAAAAAATCAATAGTTAAACAATAAAAAATCGGCATGTCGTAAAGCTTTTGGACCTGCCGATTATTGTTATTGCAATTTCTACACAAAGTCAAACAAGCCACCTTACAGTAGCTTGCCGAAAAATTCATTGACTTTTTAAATTCTTATTAGCTAAAGAGACCAGACTGGGTGAGGATGAAGCCATCATCTCCGGTAGCAATGGAAAGCATATTATCATCGCCGCCTAAAGTAATGTTTCCACTAACGCCTGCGGTACCCTCTACCTGAATAAGATTGGTATTATCTTCTACTACCAAAGATAATACGGTCAACTCGGGACGCATATATTCCTTTTTCATAATAATACCTCCAAAAAAGATAAGTACACTAATTACAACTATACTATAACACAAGACAAATAAAAATGCAACACTTTTTTTAATATTTTTTGAAAATTTTTATTCATCTGTTATAAAAGCCTTTATTTATGCGGAAAAAGAGGTTGCCAAGAAAAAGAAAAAGCAGAGGGTTTCCCCTCTGCTTTAAAGTCACTTTAAGAATTTTAAGCGTTCTCAGCTATTACACTTGCAATGAGCTCATTAGCTTTGTTTGCAGCAGCGTCCATCTTGCCGTGAATCTTATTAAGGTTAGCATCGAGCTGTGAAGCAGTTCCGTCAAGAACTTCCTGAACAACAGCAAGGTAGTTATTAGATACATCACTTACACGAAGAACACCCTGAGAGAAGTGGTTATTCTTTAAGTTTTCTTTTTCAAGAAGGTGCATATAGAAATCTTTGCATTCTTCGGTCTTATAAATCTGATTTAGGTCATAGTTATCCATGTTTAAGAAGTAACGCAGGAAGTAAGCAGCGCCCTGAGGATTCTTAGAACCTTTGCAGATACCGTATGCACGGATAGCGCAGGTGTAAGGATAGTCGGCGTCATCAGCATTGATTTTGGGAAGTACAGTGAAGCCCATATCATCTACGTCCATAGTGGAGAAGAAGCCGGGGTGTTTAAGTAAACCGTAAGCGCCGCAAAGCTGAACAACAGTACCGCCTGAAGCAAAGCTGTCGTCATGGTTATCAACAACGGTAAGAAGACCAGCATCTTTACCCTTTAACATATACTCAATAGCAGCTCTTGCTTTGTCGTCTCTAAGACCATTTTCAAATTCATCAGTCTCTTCGTTCCAGTAAAACTGATATGCGCCGTGCATAGCGAGCCAGGGGTCGAATACAAGTACAGTACCGGGACGGCTGAGTCCGCACTGTGAGTTAACCTGCTGCATAAGTGTCCAAAGAGTATTAAGGTTCCAGTTGTTTTCCTTAACGTACTGCTCAGGAGTCTTAACGCCGTTTTCTTCAAGAATAGTCTTGTTGAAGAAGGTGTTATGACCACCCATATCCCAAGAGGAATGAGCACCGTTTACAAGGTAGTATTTATCACCGATTTTGTACATCTCAGACATCTGCTGGTTCCAGAAGGGGTCAGTAGGGTCAAGACCGTTTTCGGTGTCCTTGCCTAAAGGCTGAAGAAGGTTAAGGGTACGTGGGAAGTCACCGTTTTCAACAACAACGTCAGGTGACTGGTCAGCCTGAATGTAACCGAGCATCTTAACGATGTACTCTGTCTGGTTAACCTGGAAAAGTTCGAACTTCATACCGGTAGTCTCTTCAAAGCCTGCAAGAGCGATAGAAGTGTTAGTTGAAGTGTGGTCAATCCAGGTAGCGAACTTAACGGTAGTGCCCTTAAGAGAGGAAGGCATATCGAGGAAGAATTCTTCTTCGCTTTGTGCCAAACCGGAAGTGTTACCGGAAGAACCGCCAACTTCAAAACGATTGTTCTTACA
>JAZNQX010000011.1:0-8001 GCA_045590395.1 Acutalibacteraceae bacterium | reverse complement strand
AGGAGAAAATGTTATGACAGCATTCGATAACAGCGAATTTGAAAAATATAAGGCTGAAGCCAGAGAAAAATGGGGCAAAACGGATGCATACAAGGAACATGCAGAACGGACTAAGAACTACTCCAAGCAGAAGTGGAATGATCTTGCCGAAGGAATGGACCATATTATGGCAGAGTTTGCACTCTGCATGAGAAAGGAAGAAAGTCCTGATTCCACTGAAGCACAAAACCTTGTAAAAATGCTGCAGAACCATATCACCGAGAATTACTATCTTTGTACAAACGAAATACTGGCAAGTCTCGGTCAGATGTATGTAGCGGACGAGCGCTTTACGAACAACATTGATAAGCACGCTGACGGTACTGCTACGTTTATCTGTGAAGCAATTGCGGTGTATTGCAGTAAGTAAATTTCAATTTATCGAACTGACAGCAACTGATAGTTGCATGTTTAATAAATCATTCAGTGATAAAATAACACTGAGGTGATAACAATATGGAATCTAAAGATATTATTCTTGAACTGAGAACTAAAAAAGGTTTATCACAGGATGAACTTGCCGAAAAGGTTTTTGTTACCCGCCAGGCAGTCAGCCGATGGGAGAACGGTGAAACAACCCCTAACACGGAAACTCTGAAGCTTTTATCAAAGCTCTTTGATGTTTCAATCAACACTCTTTTGGGCTCTCCAAGACAGCTTATATGCCAATGCTGCGGTATGCCGCTTGAAGACAGCAATATCAGCAAAGAAACCGACGGTGTTTTCAACGAGGAATACTGCAAATGGTGCTATGCTGACGGCGAATATATGTATCATAATATGGATGATTTAATTGAGGTCTGCGTGCAGAATATGGCAAACGAAGAGTTTTCTTCGGAACAGGCTCGTTCTTATATGAAAGATATGCTGCCGAAGCTGAATTACTGGAAGCAATATAAAAATCTTGACGGTGCGGATAAGTTCAACGAGTTCAAAGAACAGCTTATCAAGGAATTCAATGATTTGCATATTGAGAGTATGCCGAAGGTTGAAAAGCTCAACGCACTTGTAGGCGGATATATCAATCTTGAATACCGTCTCCCCAACGGACAGACTGTTAAATTTCTTGATGATAACGCCACCTATCTCGGCAATCAGCTTGAATGTGAATTCGGCGGCGAGCGTTGTTTCGGTATTGCTGCAAATATGGATTTTTTGCTTGTTTGCACATACGAAGAAAACGGTGAAAACCCTGAACTCGTTGTTTATAAGAAAAGATAGAAAAATTAGAAATTGCAGAGGATTGACAAGATGCAATATAATATTGAATTTTGGAACGCATTAGATGAATTGGTGAATAATTCTGAAATAATAATTGATAGACCAAAAGGAACTGCACATCCCAAGTATCCTGATTTCATTTATCGAGTTGATTATGGATATTTAAAGGATACATCATCTATGGATGGTGCGGGAATAGATGTGTGGGTAGGAAGTAGCGAAAAAAAGGTTGATGCAATAATGTGTATTGTTGATTTAATGAAGAAGGATTCAGAAATTAAAATACTTATTGGATGCACAGAAGAAGAAAAGAAAATAGTATACGAAACACACAATGAAACACAGTTTATGAAAGGCATTTTAATACATCGATAAACGCCAATTTATCTAAATAAACACTCAAGGGAACAAACCGTATTTTTACAGTTTGTTCCCTCTTTTTTTATGCCTCTATAAACTTTTTCTTCAGCTTTGCAAGCCTTTTGCCAACTGCACTATGAGTTTTAAATCCCATCTTCTCCGCTATTTCGGCTTGTGTCATATTGTTCATCGCATACATCAGAATGGTTTGGTCATCCTCACTCAGACTTCCCCAAAAACTTGCAAACCTTTCATTAGCAAAAACAATCTCGCTCACATCTTCCGCATAGGCGGTTTGCTCGTCAATTTCATCTGCCAATTCAACCGCAACCTTTGCCCTGCTGTGATTCCACTTGCGGTCAAAATCCGCCGCAGGAAAGTTCTGTTGTTTATGGCTGAAATCCTCGTGTGCCGGCACACTCTGAACAATGCCCGCAAGCTCACCTTCGCCGTAAACCTGCAAAGTCGTAAAATCGTGAGTTTTGAAAAACTCACACAGCTCATCCATCGTAGGCAACCTGTCTGCATCAAACCAAGTGTTATCGTCCTTATACATTCAACATCCTGTCCTTTACCATAAATTACACAAACATTATGCAGAACATTTGTTCTGTTGCCAAGTGCTTATATTTCAGAGTACGGTTTATGGTACTGTTCTGCGAAAAATGTTGGTTTGAGGGTTATGTTAAAGCTTATGTTAAAGAATTCCGCCTTTTATAAAGTTGTATTTTTTATTTTATTTTGTTATAATATTTTTAATTATGGAGTAGTGAACCAATTTTATTTTGTTGGAGAGATGTTACCATGAAAAAATTACTGTTATTAATCATTCCCGTTGTTTTAATAGTGGCAGGTCTTGTTATTTCATATTTTTCCCCGCTTTTATTATTGGGTGATTTGACTATGACACCATTTGCAAATGATTACAAAATTCCTGAAAGTATTCCGCAATATCAAACAATTTCTACTGCTGAAAAAACTGATTGGAAGGCTAATTGGATTTGGGATAAGGAAAATCTTACAGAAGAGAATACATGGATGTGCTTTAACAAAAAAGTTACTCTTGAAAATGTTCCTGAAGAACTTATTGCTCACATCTCGGCCGACTCAAAATATTGGCTTTACATAAATGGTGAAACTGTTGTTTTTGATGGAAGCGTGAAGCGCGGACCTTCTGAGAACAGTTGTTATTATGACAGTATAGATATTGCACCATACTTACAAGAGGGCGAAAACACTGTTTGTGCTTTGGTGTGGTATTGGGATGATAAAACAAGTTATTCGTATAACAGCAGTGGTCAGGGTGGATTTATTTTTGAAGCCATAAATGATGATATTACTATACTTTCTGACCGGAGCTGGAAAGTAAAAAAACACAGTGCTTACGGAGACAGCATTCTTTTCAAGCCTAATTACAGACTTCCCGAACACAGTATTTATTACGATGCAAGGGAAGATATCGGTGATTGGACAAATGCATCTTACGATGCTTCTTCCTGGGAAAATGCAACCGAATATGGTGTCGGTGGCGAGGGTGCATATGGTAAGCTTTACCCCAGAGGAATACCGTTTTTTAAGGATTACGGTCTTAAGGCTTATGAAAATTCAGAAGAATATGAAAACTATACTGTAAAGAATCTTTTTGGCAAAAAAATAACCGTAGATGTTCCATATAACGCACAGCTTACACCATATCTTAAAATTATAGCACCTGAAGGTAAAAAGATCCGCATGATAACAGAGAACACTCCGCTCGGTGCAGTTTCAACTACCTATGTAACTAAGGAGGGCGAGCAGGAGTTTGAGGCCTTGGGTTGGTTTAACGGAGAGCATATTTCTTATTACATACCACACGGTGTTACAGTTGTTTCTCTCATGTACCGTGAAACGGGATATGACAGTGAATTCTCCGGCAACTTCATTTGTGATGATGAATTTATGAACACCTTGTGGCAAAAGTCATTGCGTACACTCTATGTCAATATGCGTGACAATCTTATGGATTGCCCCGACAGAGAAAGAGCTCAATGGTGGGGTGATGTCACAATCGAAATGAATATGCTGATGTACTCAATGGACAGCAATTCATATTTGTTGTATCAGAAGGGCGTTGAGGCAATGCTTTCCCACGTTGACGAGTCAAAGGTGTTACAAACAGTTGTGCCCATAAGCGGCGACTATTTTGAGCTTCCGGTTCAGGGGCTTGCAGGAATTGTAGGCTTTATGACCTACTATGAATACACCGGTGACAAGGCATTTATTAAAAAGGTTTATGATGCATCACTCGATTACCTGAAGCTTTGGGAAATGGGAGAGAATAATCTTGTTGTTCACCGTGAGGGCTCATGGGATTGGGTTGACTGGGGATACAAAGCAGATGTGACCGCCATTGAAAATGCATGGGTTTATTATGCTCTTTCCGCCACAGAAAAAATGGCGAAAACTTTAGGAAAAGATGAAGATATCGCATTTATTGCTGAAAGAAAAGAAGCAATCGCAAAGGGCTATAAATCACTCTGGACAGAAGATGGATTCAAAAGTGAAGACACTAAAAAACCCGATGACAGAGCCAATGCTCTTGCAGTTTTGTCAGGCCTTGCAACAAAAGAGCAGTATGAAATCATAACAAAGGTACTTGCAGCTACTCAAAATTCAGGTCCGTATATGGAATATTATGTTCTTGAAGCTCTTTGCAAAATGGGAGAATATGAACTTGCCGAAGGCAGAATAAAAGACAGATATGAAAAAATGGTAGGCAAGGATTATTCAACCTTATGGGAGTTTTGGGCCGCTTGGCAAGGCACTAAAAATCATGCATCAACCGGCGGACCTCTTGTTACAATGAGTAAGCATTTTGCACGTATTACCCCGATTGAAGCAGGTTATGAAAAGGTTAAAATCGATCCTCAGTACACTATGTCTGACAGTATGAATTGTACCGTCCCGAGCGTAAAAGGGTTGATTACCTTGGATTATGAAAAGACTGACGGAGAATATGTTATCAACCTTATTCTTCCGAAAGATACGACTGCTGTTTTATATGCACCGTCAAATGCTGCTGTAAATATCAATTCTGTACCATATTACCAAAACGGCGAATATGTAAACAATGAAATCGGCAATGTCGAGATTGTGGAAAAGGCATTCTGAGAACTTAACAAATCAACAATAAAAGAGCAACGCCTGTGAGGTTAATCACTTAACCTCATGGGCGTGTTTGCTTGACTGTAATGCTTTGTAAAAAGGAATTAAAGTCAATATGAGATTGAGTGTTATAATAAGAATATCCCTATAATTCAAATACTGTCTTGTCTAACCTTTCCGCCAACTCCTTAAACTGTGCCGCACCGCCGTATGTTCGGATAACATAAGATACAACAGTATCCGCCTGCTGTATCATCCACTTGTTGCGGTAAGAGATTGCAAAGCGTTTGGGTATCGTTCTGATTGGTTGATGATTTTCAGGAGCAGTTCGTCAACATCTTCTGTGGGGATACCGTCCGAGAGAAGCATATTATGGAACTCGTTCATTCCGTTGATTAAAAGGTTACATTCAAAATCCGTGAGCTTCAGTTTGGTTTTCTTGTTGAACATAAAAATGACCTCCTTGTATTTGGTAACACCATTTTACAAGGAGGTCTGTGTTTTGTCGAATGTATGGAATTCTATTTAGATTTATAAGCGGAGTTCGTTTTTGGTTATAGATTTTTATATCTCATGGCTTTATGTAATCGGGGAATTCGAGGGTGTGAGTTGCTCTGTCAAAAAGTCTGAAATCGGAGCCGTTATCCCACACGATACAGGGGATACCGAATTTGTTCGCGGTGCCGATGAAATACTCAGCTCTTTCGGCGAGATTTTCGAGGTTTACTCTGTCTGTCCAGCCGAATTCGCCAAGCACAACGCCGTAACCTTTTTTAATTATGATTTTGTAAATGTTTCTGAAGATTTCATACATTTCATATTTTTCACGCAAGGTGAGTTTGTTTTCGCAGTCGAGAAATTCGCTTCTGTGTGCCGTGCCGTAATAACAATGTATTGAAACAAGAACGTGGGGGTCATCGGGTAACTTAAGTGCACAAACAGGTTCAGTTTCGCAGCGTGCCGCATAGGTTGTGATTGCAACGAAGCGGCTTTCGTTTTTTTCGCCGCTTTCGCGTATGGCTTTGAGTGCCGCAAGGTTGAGGTTGTTGACAACCTCGTAATGCTCGGGGATTCCGCTCCATTCAGTTTCGGAGCCTATAACTCTCGGCTCGTTCATCGTTTCAAAAATAAGGCGTTCATCATAGTCTTTGAAGTATTCGCTCACCTGCGACCAGATAGCGGTAAGAACTGCTGTTGCGCTTTCTTCGTGCGCCTTATCCGTTATAAGCCAGAACGTGTCATCGTGATGGACGTTTATTATGGCGTACATTTCGCATTCGAGCACCCAGTCAACAATCTGCTTTACACGGGCAAGCCACTCTTTGTCAATCACATAGTTCTCATCAAGATGCTGTGCCCACGTTATCGGAATTCTTATCGTGCCGAAGCCTGCTGCCTTTATGGCTTCTATCATTTCTTTTGTTGTATATGGGTTGCCCCAGCAGATTTCGCTTTCAAGCTCCATTTTTTCGGTTGAACCCATTTCGCAGGCATCAAGTGCGTTGCCAAGATTCCAGCCGTTGCCTAAGTTCCTGGCGAACTCAACGGATTCGGTCTGCGGTACTTCGGGGAAAAACACCGCATCAACAAAGCCCGAAAAACAACCGCTGAAAAAAGTGACGATAGCGGTGAAAAATGCAACAACTGAATTTATCATAAATATCACTCCAAATAATGTTTGCTGTAAAACAATCTTATCAAAAAGAGAAACGGAAATCAAGAAGGGAAAACGATGATACCATCTGTGAGAGTTGTTGATAACTATATTTGTTTGTGATACAATGAATTTGCGTTATATGTCTTAATCGAATAATAACATGACAGCACATCAGAGGAGGTTTCGTCTATGAAAAACAATTCCGGTGCCGGCTCGAAGATAATCTCGGTTATACTCGGAGCAATCATCGGCGGATTTATGTGGAGATGCAGGGGTGACGGCGGCTTTGGCTCATCATGGGGTCTTTACAGCGTCGGTCTTGTGCTTATGCTCCTCATTTATCACTTCTACGGCAAGAGCAAGGGTATGAAATACGAAATGATACCTTTGGGCGGACTTATGCTGGGTTTGAGTGTTACGGGTTACGCTACTGTTCTTGAACAGCTTGCGGGCGTTGTCTGGAGCGATCTGCCTTATTCGGGTGAGATGCTCAACGGTCTTGAACCCGTATTCACAGGTCCGAACGGTGACGTTTATGCACCGATTGACCATATCAGCGGTGCGGTAATAATCTTCCTTATGGCATTCACCCTGATTCCGCTTTTCGCATTTTTTGTTACGTCGCTTTTTTCAGGCAAGGAATATAAAATCAAGCACTACATAATAGCCGTAGCTGTATATATGGTGTCTCAATTGATTTTCAAAGCAACGGTTTCACACTTTATTATTCAGCTCATCAACCCCGACCAGGTTGCTTATGCTGCACTTGGTCTTGAGGCATACGGACACAACTATGCAAGCCCGATGGCGGCATATATGAGCCATTTTCTCGACAGGGGCTGGACTCAGGATATTCCGTTTTTTGAAAACTACTATATGAGCATTGAACATATTTCCGATGCTCTTTCCGTTATTGTTCTTTCAGCGTATGCCCTTATTTTCCGTAAGGACAAATACACCGGCTTCGGCTCGCTTGTTCTTAATCTGCTCACCGCAGTCACAACAACTGTATTTACCCCTCTTGTTTCGTTCCGTTTTGACTCGGGCTTCTTCAAGGGTGTCGAATTTTCCGAAACCTTCAGACGCTTTGCATCCTGGGGCACATGGGAATTTGTTACCGGATTTTTCATCGGTCTGTTTGTTATGGCTTTCCTTGCCATTACTGCCGGAAAGAACAGAGAAAATGAAGAATGCGATATGTCACCGCTTATCTCAAATCAAAAAATCAATTTCGGTTTTAACTTTGTTCTGACGGTATTCATTCTCGGTGTGACACCTGCAAGAGCAATAGGTATCAGGTTTGCACGGCTTCTTGCTCACACGGGAGCACTTGCGGACGATGAGCCTCTCGGTACAATTCTGACGGTAGTATTGTCCGTAATATTCGGCGTGTTTATGATTAAAACACTTAGCAGAAATATGCTCAAAAAAGATTCGAATGCCTTTGATATGTCACCCGTAAAATTTGCGAAAATCGCACTTCCGTCATATCTAGGTATGTGCTTTACCGTATATTTCTTCTTTGACAATGTCGGAATCCGCTACATCAAAGAGGATATCACCGTGCCGATTATGCTTGT
>JAZNQX010000010.1:0-7082 GCA_045590395.1 Acutalibacteraceae bacterium | reverse complement strand
TCAGGCTCGTGGGGCTTAGGGTTTAAGGGGTCGCGGAAATAGAGCAAAAGGTCTATTTCGTCACAGCCGATACGAGAGCCTATTTGCTGACTTCCACCCTGACTTCCGCCTAAAAAGCGGATAATATCAAGACCGGTTGCTTCGGCAACGGTTTTTCCGGTGGCGCCGGTAGCAAGTAGAGTATGGCGGGAGAGTATACCGCAATAGGCGATACAAAACTGCACCATAAGTTCTTTCTTGGCGTCGTGTGCAATCAGGGCAATGTTCATTATATATACATCCTTTCTGAAAAAATAAATTAAATCTTTTTAGCCTTGGGCAAGGGAATATCCTCACCTAAAAGTCTTCTTATTATACGACTGAAAGCCTTGGCGGCTTTTCCGCGCTTTACAAGTTGTCCCTTTGCCTGAGAAAGCAGTACCTTTGTATCGGTAGGAACAACACCTGCAAGGCGTATACGGGACAAATCGATAATATCGTCAATACCCTTATAAACTCCGCTTTTTATGTAGTCAATAGAGAAACGGTTAAGAATAAGACGGTTATCGGTTTTGCCGATTTCACTAAGTCTGTCAGATACAACCGAAGCATCTCTGACACTTACAGGGTCTGGATTGCAGACCGTTAAAAAACGGGTAGTGTCGGGAAGCTGTTTATACAGCCTTAAATCAATTCCTGCAGGGAAATCAACAATAACAATATCGAAGTGCTGTACAGCCTCTCTTATAAACTGCCTGAAAGCCTCTTCATCAATTCTTCCGTAAAAAGCAGGGGCAGGAAGCAGATAAATAAGAGGATGAGAGGGAACGGGGTAAATAGCCTGATTAACATCGTGGCCGTTAAAGGCATCGGATAAATCAAGGACAACCGATTCACTCATAGACAGCATCATATCAAGGCATCTCAGCCCTTCGTCAAGGTCAATAAGCAGGGTTTTTTTGCCCAGGTGTTCTGCCGCACTTGCAAGACAAGAGGCAACAGTGGATTTACCCACACCGCCCTTACCCGAAGTGACGGCGAAAAGATTATTCATTTTGAACCGACACCTCCTGTGCGGTATAATTTTTGGTAAAAACAGTATATCATAATGTCTTTTTATTGTCAATTAAATATCAAGGCAGTGCACTGTAGTAGGGAGAGGTATCAACGGTAGTTTCCTGAGAGAAGAAATATGCGTCCAGAGCGGCCTTAACAACGCTTCCTGCCGCAAAGCCTGAGTTACCGTGCTCAAGCACAACTGCGATGGCAATTTCGGGGTTTTCAAAGGGCGCAAAGGCAACGAAAATACTGTGGTCAATGCCTTCATTCTGTGATGTGCCCGTTTTACCGCCAACCTTAATTGGATAGTTTCCGAAAACAGAGCTGCCTGTACCGTCTACAGTTACCGACAGCATACCCTCTTTAACACTGCTAAGAGTATTGGGATTTATGGTGACGGTGTTCAGTACTTCGCCAGTACTATTACTGTAGGTTTGCTTTAAATCGTAAGAAACAACCTTATCTATAATACTTGCTTTGTAACGGTTACCGCCGTTTGCAAGGGTAGAGGTGTAAACGGCAAGCTGAAGGGGGGTAAAGGCATTTTTCTGACCAATGGAAATCTGCAGAGTGTCACCGCTTCCTTCGGCAACCTCGGCAAGAAGCCCTGCGCTGTCAGAAATTTCTACACCCGTTTTAACACCGAGACCGAATTTTGTAAAATAATCGGTAAGACGTGTGGCGCCCACTCGGGTGCCAACCTCAAAGAAGTAATAGTTGCAGGACTTTGCAAGGGCACGGTTAAGACTTATAAGACCGTGGGTGCCCATACAGGAAGGAGTATAGTCTGCAAAATGGTGATAGGTATGAACACAGCGTATATTTTCACCTGCTGTTACAAGTCCGTTATCTATACCTGCTATTGCTACAATAGGCTTAATGGTAGAGCCTATTGGATAAATACCCTGAAAAGCGCGGTTTATAAGGGGATTATTAGGAGCATTGAGCACCGAGTTATAATCCTCCATATAGGTTATCATATCGTAGGTGGGGTAGTTGGCAGAGGCAAAAATTTCTCCTGAAGCCACATTCATAACCACCGCCGCACCGCCGGTACATCTGCCGCCCTTAGCGTTTAGGTCGTCAATTACCTGCTTTAGTGCCGCCTGAGTGTTGTCCTGAATGGATTTATCAAGGGTCAGCATAACGGTTTTACCTGCAACGGGCTCTTTGGTAACCTCGCTGCCTACAATAACACCGGAAGCGTCTATATAATAGGTTATTTCGCCGTCAATACCCCTAAGGGTGTCTTCGGCGTAGGCTTCAATACCGCTTTTGCCCACCTTGTCGTTATATGAATATCCCTTAGCCTTCAGTTCTTCCCACTGCTCAGCGTAAATAGAGCCTACCGTACCTATAAGATGCGGAGCAAGGTCGGTGTCTACATATTCTCTGAAATGGGCAGTTTCAACCGTAACGCCATCCAGCATAAAACCGCTTTCGCTGACCTTCTGCATAACAGAGGTGGGAACATCCTCAGCAAAGATATAGGGGTTGGCAATAGAAAAGTTGGAATAAACCATAGTATATCGAACGCCCATTATAATACGCGCCTGTTCTCTGGTATAACCCGACAGCTTATAGGTGGATATAAGCTTTTCAAAGGCATTATCGCTTGAAGCGTAGTGGGCAAGACCGATAGCCTTTAAAAAGGCTTCGTTTGCGTCATCTGTAAAAGCATAGGGCTCGGTTTTTTCAAGGGGAAGCACATCTTCCCACTCTGCATTTTCACCGGCAAGGTAATTACACAGAGTAAGAATGGTATCGTTTACAGAGGAAAAGTCAATATAAGCGCTGTTGAAAATAATATTATAACCCTCGCGGTTAACGGCAATTTCTCTGCCTGCGCTGTCAAGAATTTCTCCTCTTGGCGCCTTTAAGACGGCGGTTCTGGTGGTAACCCCCTCTGACTCGGTTAAATATTTATTTGCATTAACAACGCTTAAATGACAGGTTCTTAGTGTACAGGTTATAAAAACTATGCACAAAACTACCGCCAAAGCATTTAATCGAGTATGTCGTTTTTTAGCAAATGGCAAAGGTTGTCACCGCCTTTCTTTTTAAAATGTTATTACTTTATATAAAGCTTGTCTTTTGGTTTTTTCTCACTAAGTATCCATCTTTCAAGAAAGAAAAAGGGAATTATGAACACTGCTGTGTATAAAGCGCAGGGAGCAATATTCCATAAAAGGTGGTAAACCTTGCCCTGAACATCGGGTAAAAGGTAAAATATAAACCACTTAAGCGCAAAATACAAAGAGGAGAATATAAGGGATAAAAGAAGGGTTCCCTTAAAGTTTTTATTAAATATGTTTTTTGAAAGTATACCTGCAAAAAACCCTATAAGCATAAGTGTAACGGAATTAAATATAACCGTAGAAGAAGCAACGGCGTCACAGGCGGCGCCGCAAACCGCACCGAAAATAAGCCCCGTCAGCTCTCCCCTGAAAACAGCAACGGCAATACAAAGGGAAAGCAGTATAAAGGGGGAAGCGGCATAAATGGAAATGTCTATAAGAGAAGTATAGTGAAGAATATAAACTATAACGGCAAGTATAGACTCAATAATAGGGAAGGACTGTTTTTTCTCTGCAAACATATTACTCCCCCTGCTCTACGCCTAAGGCGCCCTGTCCGTCAAAGTGAGTAATAACCATAACATCTCTGATTTCGCCGAATTCCACAAAGGGTGTAACGGTGGCATAAAGAGAGGAGGTATAGGTGTCGTTCTTAATGGTTTCCACACTGCCGATAAGAAGCCCCTCAGGGAAAAGCCCCTCGCCCGAAGTGATTATGGTATCGCCTACAACAATGTTGCAGGAACGGGAAAGGTTATAAAGCTTTACCTTTCTGTCCTTTGCAAAATCTGCAGTGCCCGATAAAATACCCGCGTCCCCCGAACGGCTGCCTATTGCGCCTAAGGTAATTTCAGGGCTGAGCAGGGTGGTCACCTTGCTGGTGGTAATACCCACATTGCTGACATAGCCAACAAGATAATTGCCTATAATTACAGGGTCGTACTGAGAAATGCCCGAGGACGAGCCTTTGTTTATTGTAAAGTTGCAGTATGAATCGTCTTTGTCTATAGCAATAAGACGGGCAGCGGCAAATGAAAAATCGGGGTTTGTTTCTTTAATTTCAAGATAGTCCTTAAAAAATTCATTCTGTCGCTTTACGCTGTCAAGTTCGGCAGAGCTTTCTCTAAGCGTATTAAGCTCCTCTTTAAGCTGCTGATTTTCAAGCAGCAAAGCGTTGCCCTCGTTCAATTTCTTGTCAAGGTCGCGAATACCGTTGGAAATACCCGTAGCCATATCCTGAAAGGGCGAAAATATTGTGCCTATAAGGCCTGAACCGGGGGAGAATATACCTCCGATAATACGGATAACTATTGAAGCCGCAATGATTGCCGCCATAATACAAAGACAGATTTTAAACCTGCGTGTTCTAAAGAAAAATCGCATAAATTTTTCTCCTATCTGAAGCGTTTAGAATGACGGAAAACATAATTTTCAAAACCACTGCTGCCGTCAAGCCTCTTTTCTGTACCAAGAACAACACAGTCTATAGGATTGGGGGCAATTTGCACAGGCATACCTGTTTCTCTTGCAATAAGCTCGGCAAGACCGCGAAGAAGCGAGGTTCCGCCTGTAAGGGTAATGCCTCTGTCAATAATATCTGCGCTAAGCTCAGGGGGAGTTTTTTCAAGGGTAATGCGAACTGTGTCTACAATTTGTCTTATAACATCAGACATAGCCTCTCTTGCCTCAGCAGAGGAAATATTTATATTTTTGGGAAGACCGTCAACAAGGTTTCTGCCACGAACCTCAATAACCTTTTCATCCTCATAAGGAAGGGCTGAGCCTATTTCTATTTTTATCTGCTCGGCACTGCGCTCGCCTATAAGCAGGTTGTGTTTTCTTTTTACATACTGAATAATGGCGTTGTCAAGGTCGTCACCTGCCATACGAAGTGACTGGCTTGTAACAATATCACCAAGGGAAATAACAGCAACGTCGGTAGTACCGCCGCCTATATCGGCAACCATATTACCTGCTGCATCCCATATAGGAAGACCGGCACCTACAGCAGCCGCCATAGGCTCTTCAATAAGGTCAATTTCTGCGGCGCCGGCGGTCTTTGCGGCATCGTAAACAGCGCGGCTCTCAACCTCGGTAACACCTGCAGGGATACAGATTACCATTCTTACTCTTGAAAAGAGTGAGCCCTTAAGAGCCTGACTTATAAATCTTTTAAGCATAGCCGCAGTAACATCAAAGTCGGCAATAACGCCGTCTTTCAAGGGGCGTACGGCAATAATAGAGCCTGGGGTACGGCCTATCATAGCCTTTGCCTCGCTACCTACTGCTCTTACGGCGTCGTTTCTTACGTCATAAGCAACAACAGACGGCTCTCTCATAATAATTCCTTTTCCCTTTACGCAAACCAGGGTTGTGGCACTACCAAGGTCTACACCGATATCTCTTGTAAACATTATTCAATCTCTTCCCTTTAAATTTTATTTTACTTCTTAGGCGGTACAATAAAGGTCACCGCCTTGTGAAGATTTTCTATAACTATTTTATCTTTTGGCGGAACATACTCTCCGTCTAAGGTCCATTCAACATCTTCTGCCTTTTCAAGAATAACCTTGTCAGTTTGTAAAAAGGTTATGCCGTCGCGGTTAAGGTCGCGGGTTATAAGTGCAGAAAGCAGGTTGTTAAAGTCGTTAAGGGTTTTGGGGTAGTGAAGAAGTAAAACCTCAAACTGTCCGTCACCCAGCTCAACAACAGTTTCATCGTAATGCACAACACCGCCTACAGACAGAGAGTTAGACACCGTGCCGAAAACAAAATCATCCTCGATAATGGTATCACCGCAGGTAATTTTAAGATGAATTGGGCGGATGCTCTCCAGCGTTTTTATTCCCTCAAAGAAATAAGCAAGCTTTCCCAGCACATTCTTTATGTCCTGCGGAGCAGAATATGAAGCCTCGGTAAAAGCACCGAAGGAGGCGGTATAGGTAAAAAAGTGCTCTGAAAAGCGTCCTATATCAAGGGGTATTGTGTGGTCAAACAGAATGTCGGTAGCCGCCTTTTTCATATCTTTTGATATTTTAAGACCGCTTGACCATTCGTTAAGTGTGCCCGAGGGAATATACCCAAGGCGGTACTTGTTTCTGTTTTGCATCAGTCCCGTAATTACTTCGTTCAAGGTACCGTCCCCACCGCAAACAACAATGGTGTCAAAGCTGCCGTCAAGTTCTGCCGCCTCTTTTGTGGCATCGCCTCTTTTTTCGGTTATATAAACAGTTACCCTGTACTTACGGGATAAAATATTAACCACATTAAAAAGCTGTGTTTTAATTTTGCCCGTACCTGAAGCAGGATTGGCAATAAGAAAAAGGTTTTTCATAAATCACGCTTCCTTAAATAGTATCAATAGGCATTGTAGCCGATGCATTAAGGGACATATCGGCAATCTTGCCGGCTTTAAACTCATAATAAGCCTGAGCACCTATCATGGCGGCGTTGTCACCGCAATATTTTAGCTCCGGTGTATAAAACTCAAAGCCTCTTTTTTTGCACTCGTCTTTCATTCGGGTTCTAAGCTCACTGTTAGCGCTAACTCCGCCTGCCAGAACTATCTTCTTTAAATTAAGATTTTCTGCGGAGGCAATAGTTTTTGAAATAAGTATATCGCACACCTTTTTGCGAAGTGTGGCAGAAAGCACGGGAACATCAACTTCCACATCTTTCTGCTTTTTATTGTGTATAAGATTTATTACTGCAGTTTTAAGTCCTGAAAAACTAAAATCATATTCATTACCCTGAGTTTTAGGGGTGGGCAGGGGATAGGCATCTTCGTCAGCCGTTGTGGCAACTTTGTCAAGATTTACGCCGCCCGGATAATCAAGACCCATGGTACGCGCCGCCTTGTCAAAGCACTCGCCTGCCGCGTCGTCCAAGGTCTGCCCGATTATAGAAAAATCGGTATAGCCGTCTACCTTGCAAATTACGGTGTTACCGCCCGATACCACCAGACAA
>JAZNQX010000009.1:0-42399 GCA_045590395.1 Acutalibacteraceae bacterium | reverse complement strand
TTTACCTCTACTGAAGCATTAGGTGTTACTCCTGAACAGATTGAATCTCAGACAGGTACCTTCTGTATCCCTGAGTTTGGTACCGCCTTTGTACGTGGTATGCTTATGGACTGTAAACCCCAGAATTTTGCCGATTTATTGCAGATATCTGGTCTTTCTCACGGTACTGACGTTTGGCTTGGAAATGCTAAAGATCTTATTGACCAGGGTATATGCACCATTTCTAATGTTATCGGTACCCGTGATAATATTATGGTTTACCTTATAAATCAGGGTATGGACGAAGGACGTGCCTTTAAGATTACCGAAACCGTACGTAAAGGTCTTGTTGCAAGCGGAAAGGTAAGCAAAGAGGACTGGGAAGCTATGGAAGAAGATATGCGCAAGGTAAATGTGCCTGAATGGTATATCGGCTCTTGTAAAAAGATAAAATATATGTTCCCTAAGGCTCATGCCGCCGCCTATGTAATTTCAGCTTTAAGACTTTGCTGGTATAAGGTTTATAAACCTCTTGAATTTTACTGTGCATATTTTACCGCCAGACCTGAAGATGTTGATGCGCCTACAATTATGAAGGGCCACGAAGCTGTAAAACGCTATATTCGTGAAACAAAGGCTAAGGGTAAAGAGGCGAGTAAGAAAGAACTTGATGTACTTGATAATATGTATATCTTTAACGAAATGATGAGCAGAGGAATTAAAATTCTGCCTATCGACCTTGAAAAATCACACGCCGTTAAATATATACCCGAAAATGACGGTATGCGTCTGCCATTTGGCTCGATTTCGGGTATGGGTGATAAAGCGGCTTATGATGTATATGAGGCTGCACAGCGCGGTAATTACATTTCGGTTGAGGATTTTCAGGTTGAATCAGGGGTTTCAAAGGCTATTGTTCAGTCCCTTGTTGACCTTGGCGTTATGAAGGACCTGCCCGAAACAAACCAGATGTCTATGTTCTAAATTAAAGAAGACCGAGTTATCGGTCTTCTTTAAATATGAAAATTTGTATTAAAAGTGTAAATAATATATCGGAAAATATAATTTTGGAGTTATAATATATGTTGAATTTTCGCAGAGCCGAGTTTCCAGATTTTGAAAGTATCAAGGCGATAATACACAGTTTTGACGAACTATCCTGCGAGCTATCGGAAATTAACCTATTGCTGTGGCAGGAAATATATGGTTTTGAATTCTGCATTTACGATAATATGCTTTTTACTAAAAACTGTGTAGATGGTGTTATAACCTTTGGTATACCCTTTAGCAAGGATATAGAAAAAGCCGTTAGTATTCTTCATCAGTACTGCAAGGAAAATAATTTGTCTCTGAAATTCTTTGGGGTACAGGGTGAAAGACTGAGAATTTTTAAAGAAAAATTCAGTGACGGCTTTAATTATCAGCCGGTCAGAGATTCCTTTGAATATATTTATAACCGTCAGGATTTAGCCGAGCTCGTGGGCAAAAAATATCATTCAAAACGTAATCATATTTCAGGCTTTATGAGAAAATATGACTGGAAATATGAAAAATTATCTGATGAAAACGCGAAAGACGTAAAAATTATGTTATCTGAGTGGTATGAGGATAACAGTGATAAGAAAAACGATAATATGTCTGCCGAACAAAAAGGGCTTTATAATATTCTTGATAACGGGCTTTATAATAGGTTTACTGGCGGTGTTTTAAGGGTGAACGGTCAGGTTGTCGCCTTTACCTTGGGCTGTAAAATTAATGATACTATATTTGATGTAAATATTGAAAAAGCTCTAAGCGAATTTGAGGGCGCCTATGCTATGATTAATAATATTTTTGTTTTGTCTGAGCTTGAAACCTTTAAATATGTAAACAGGGAAGAGGATATGGGTATTGAAGGACTGAGAAAAGCAAAGCTTTCTTACCGCCCGATAATTTTACTTGAAAAATATTTAATTACGGAAGAAGTGTAGTATGTTAAGTATAAGAGAACAATGCTTCAGGCTTTATATGGACGCCTTTAAGGATGATGAAAATTTTACAGAACTGCTGTTTGATACCTGCTTTGACGATTGTTGCTTTTATCTTATAGAGGGCGAAACGGTTGTTTCAATGCTGTTTGCCTTTGATGTATTCTTAAACGGAGTTATGGGTAAGTATATTTACGGTGTGGTAACAAATGAGGAATTTCGCGGTAAAGGTTATATGCGAAAACTCTTTAAAATGGCTGAAGAAAAGCTTAGGGGTGAATATAAATTTTTATGCTTGCGCCCTATGAACGAGCCATTGTTTGAATTTTATGATAAATTGGGCTTTACTAAAAAATTTTATAAAAGTAAGATTGATGAAAATGCTAAAAATCTTGCTTTGAACAGCATAAAATTAAACAGTGCCAACGAATTCATGTTTGTTAGAAAAAGCCTTTTAAAACAAAATTCTGTAGAGTTTGGAGATAAACTTTCATATCTTTTGATGAGTTATTGTGATGCTTATACCGATTCTGTAAAAAATCCTCGATTTTTATCTGTTAGAGAAAGAGAAAGCGGAAAGGTGAAAGAAATATTGGGCGAACCCCCAAAAATGTCTAAAGAATTTTCTCGGCTAAATTCTTATACTGATGGAAACGATTATTGCTATGCTGTGTATAAAAGCCTTGGATATGATTTTAATGGGAAAGGCTACCTTGGACTTGCAATGGATTAAAAAAGACCGCAAAAGCGGTCTTTTTTATATCTCGAGTTTAGTTTCACGGGCGTAGTAGAATAAATATTGTTGTGCTATTCCTGCATAGGTCTTTGCGCAATCAGGGAATTCACCGTCATAAAGAACGGTTAGTGCCCGTTTAATCCACACATCCTTAGGGCATACATCAATATGGCTAAGGCCAAAAAGCAGGGTACAATCGGCGACCTTTTCACCAACCCCGTAAATTGTCATCAGTTTTTCTCTGGCGGTATTGCTATCGGTTTCTTTAAGCTCCTCAAAATTTATACTGCCATCCGAAACCTTTTTCGCCGCATCGATTATATATTTTGCTCGAAAACCGCTACGTATTACGGCAAGGTCATCTACACTTATCTTAGCAATAGTATTTGCTGAGGGGAAGGAGTAACCACCATTTATTTTATCACCGAAATTTTCGCATAGGCGCTCAACTATACCTTTTATTCGGGGAATATTGTTATTTTGGGATATAATAAATGAGCAAAGGGCTTCCCAAGGGTCTTGATTTAAAATGCGGATACCGTTACCGTAAATTGCGGCATTGCTTAATATTTTATCTTGTGAAAATGTTTCATTTATAGCGCCGTAATCACGCGAAAGGTCAAAATAATTGTGCCAAAATTCATTAAAATCCTTTTCATTGCAGGGGTATATAATGATAGAATTATCAATACTTTGAGCGTAAATCTCTTTACCGTCCACTATACCTTTCCAGACACCATCTTGGTCCATATTAAAACGAAAACACTGACCACATTCAAAGGTCTTTTTTAAATCGAAATTTTCTGCATTTTCAATAATTGTCGTATTATTTTTATGCGAAATTTTAAGCATATTATCACCGAAAAGAATTATAGCATAAAAATGTCGAAAAATAAAGAAAATTAATTTCAGGTTGACATAAAATGCGAATTTATGTGAACCAACACCCCCAAAACCCTCTATTTTAAACGAGTTATTGAAGTTATGCACCAAGTTATCAACATTTTTATGTAAACCGGAATATTATTTTGTAACCTTGTTAAAAATATAAATAAGGCAAAATAGGAGGCAAAAAAATGGTAAAAGGTGTAAATAAATCAGTTATCGAAATAAGTGAAACGGGCAGTAAATATTTTTCAAGGGTAATACTGTTTGTTGCCCCTGAATACGTTGAGAAAAAATCAAAAAAATTAACTGCCGAGGCGGCAAGTGTAATCAGGAAAATTCAGATGTCGAGCAGTGCTTCCCTCAGAGATATAATATCCGCCGAAAGAAAACGAAAAAAGCGACTGCTTATCTTACTGTTATCGGTATTTGTGGGTATTGTAGCAACGGCACTACTGCTGTTACTTTTTTAATAAATTTTAAACAAAAGCAGGTAAATTGCGTATTTACTTGCTTTTTGATTTTTTTTGCGGTATAATTTTAAAGATAATTTTTGAAAGTTGGTGCCTTAGTGTTTAAGCAAAGCGCAAATTTGTTTTTAAAATTTGTTATCGGCATTTTAATGTGTCTGTTTGTTTTTATGTCGTTTAGTTTTGCCTTTTCGGCAGCCTTTAGCGATACTGTAGGATATAATATTTATCACTATAACGCTGAACTTGGTAAAGAAGAACTTGTTTGTGTACATAACGAGGAAAATAAAAATGATGTTGACTGCAAATGCGGTGAGTATGCCAGTGATGAATTAAATGCAGTACGCCTTACAGAGCTTTCTGCATCTAAGAAAAAAGTATGCAATATTTTAGCCCAGATTTTTTCATTAGTGCTTATTTCAGGTGTTATATACGGTACAGTGTGGGAAAAGGCAAATAAAGATATTTCTGCCGTAAAATTTGAGCGTGTAAGTGAAAACAAGTGGCGCGGCTTAATAATGGGAAGTATTGCATCAATACCGTCCTGTATACTGTTTGTGCTTCTTATTTTATCTAAATTTGAAATATTAAGTCCTAATTTCCTTAGCACCTACAGACTATTAAATTCTCATTTCCACGGTATACTTACATTGATTTATTCATCTGCTTCCTCTGCCGCAGATTTATCTGATTTACAAATCTTATATTGCGGCTTACTGCTTTTATATTTGCCTGTTTTGTGCGGAGTAGCATATTTGCTCGGTTATAAAGATATTAAATTATTTGAAAAAATTGTGTATAAGAAGAAAGTGTGAGGAAAATAAGATATGGGTTTATTTTATAATTATAACAAAGAGGGCCCCGGTATCAGCAAAAACGGTCCTAAAAAAAGAACCTTTGTCCGCTTTTTTGAAACCTATTTCAGAAATGCCTGGAGAATGATACCTGTCTGCTTTTTCTATTGTCTTTTATTTATAATTCCCGGTTTGTCTGCCGTAGGTATTACGGGGGTTACCAGAAGTCTTTCCCGCGATAAACACTCCTTTGGTGTTTCTGACTTTTTTTCTACAATAAAAAAGAACTGGAAACAAGCGCTTATTGTAGGAGTAATAAATATTCTGGTACTTGGCTTCCTTGTTTTTGATTTAAGCTTTTTTGCTTTTTCGGAAGGAATAAAAGGCACTACTGTAGGTGTTATCGGAACAGGCATTTCGCTGTTTATTTTATTCGTTTTCAATATTATGAAGTTTTATATGTGGTTCCTTATCATCACATTTGAAATGAGTATTGGAAAAATATATCTAAATAGCTTTAAGTTTTTTATAATTAATCTTAAAAACAATATTATAATGTTTGTTACAACAAGTATTTTCTGGGTGCTTTTCTACGGACTTTTAGAGCTACAGCTGGTAACTCCTCTTATTGCAGGAATACTTCTTGTAATAATGACTTGCTTTCATCCGCTGTTCCATTATCT
This sequence comes from Acutalibacteraceae bacterium, assembly GCA_045590395.1. GTDB lineage: Bacteria > Bacillota > Clostridia > Oscillospirales > Acutalibacteraceae > SIG607. Next base: position 36,885 of record JAZNQX010000009.1, on the reverse strand, counting down.
CATCGTTCAATTTGGAATTTTTGAGTCAATAAAGAAATATATAATTGACCCGTATTATGAAGAAAATCCCGATGCTGATATTGAAAAGAGAAGAGCACTTGGTCTTGAGACTGATGAAAACAGTGAACCCGATTTTGAAGATTTAATTTAATAAAATAAACGGCCCGAAAAAACGGGCCGTTTTTTATATTAAAGGAGCTATGCCGGTAATTCTGTGGATAATGAACATTATCGCCGGTGAATACAGGATATCCTAAAAGTTGCTCCTTCTAAATTATATGCCGGAATTATTCAAGGGGTGATTTTCTGATGAAAAGAACACCAAGAGTATCTTTACCGCAGTGAGAGGAAATTGTAGAGCCTGCACGGGTTAAAAATACCTCTTTAAAGGGAGCAAGTTTTTTAACCTCTTCAACACAGGCGTTATAAATTTCAGGCTCACAACCTGCGTGTGTAACGAAAATTCTGTCAAGCTCTATATCAGAAGCGTCACCTATCATATCGTTTACATATTCAATAAGTACATTGGAATATTTGCCTCTGTACTTTTTGATAACACCCATCTTACCGCTTCTTACAGCTATACAGGGTTTAAGCTTTAAAAGGTTGGCGCCAAATGCCGCTACGGCACTGCAACGACCGCCTTTGTGCAAAAATTCAAGATTATCAATTACAAAGGTTGCGTCTACTCTTGTAGCAATTTCATCGCACTTTTCGGCAATTTCTTTAGCCGATAAGCCCTGCTGAACCATATCGGCTGCAGATAAAACAAGCAAACCGCCGCCGGTTGAAAGATTTTTTGTGTCTACTACATATACATCCTCAAATTCCTGCGCGGCAAGGCGGCAGTTGTTGAAGGTAGATGACATTTCAGAGCTTATGGAGAAGTGGACAATAGAATAACCTTCTTCCACAAAGGGAGCAAAGAAATTACAGCATTCATCTATATTTACGGCTGAGGTTTTTGGTAATTCACCCGTTTCATTATAGTGCTTGTAAATTAAGTCGGGATTTATATCAATACCGTCTTTATAGGTTTTGCCCGAGAAAGTTATACCAAGAGGTAATATTTTGATATTATAACGCTCAATAAGTTCGGGGCTTAAATCGGTGGTGCTGTCACTTGTAAGTAAAACTTTTTTTGACATAAAAAATTCCTCCGTAGTGTATTTTGCCAGATTATGTACAATTATATCACGAAAACATTGAAAACTCAACAAAAATATTATTGCAGCCCCTTAATAAAAGATACTCTTGAAAAAAATATATTTAAATAGTATAATAAACAAGTATAATTCTCCAATAATATCTTTGGAGGATTGATATTATGTCAAGTGATAATAAGAATCACAAAAACAATAACTACGATGACCTTAAAAATTTAGGGTCTGTTACAATATCAAAAGATAATAAACGTATTTTTTGTCTGACTATCGTTGGTGAAATTGAAGGACATATGGTTTTACCTGAGCAGACAAAAACTACAAAATATGAGCATGTTATTCCTTTGCTTGTTTCTATTGAAGAAGATAACAGTATTGACGGTTTGCTTATTATCCTTAATACTGTAGGTGGAGATGTTGAGGCAGGTCTTGCTATTGCAGAGCTTATTTCGGGTATGAAGAAGCCTACTGTGTCGCTGGTGCTTGGCGGCGGACATTCTATAGGTGTGCCTCTTGCAGTGTCGGCTAAGTATTCTTTCATAGCGCCCTCTGCTACAATGACTATTCATCCTGTTAGAATGAACGGTCTTGTTATCGGCGTTCCGCAGATGCTTAATCACTTTGAAAAAATGCAGGACAGAATAATTGCTTTTATAACAAAAAACTCAAATATATCTGAAGAAAAATTCAGATATTTTCTTATGAACACAGGTGAAATGGTAACCGATGTTGGAAGCGTTCTTGACGGTAATAAGGCGGTTGATTCAGGCCTTATTGATTCGCTTGGAAGCCTTAATGACGCTATATCTAAGCTATATGATTTAATTGATAAAACTTAAACTTTGAGGAGATAGAAATGGCTAACACTAAAAAGAAGAAAAGCACAAAAAAGACTAATGAAAAGCAAACAAAAAATCAACCTGCAGTAAATCAGCTTACTGCGGTGATTTGGTTTGCTGTTTCTGTATTTCTTTTCGCCTTGGCTGTTTATCCGGGCGGAAAGGCCTGGTTATCATTACATAACACTGTTTTCGGACTTTTCGGCATAACCGCCTTTGTGTTGCCTGTATTTATTTTTGCTGTAACAGTAATATACTCTATGGGCAAGCTTAACGGCTCTTTAAAGCTAAGGAGTATTGTTGCAGGTTTACTTGTTTATTTTATCGGCGCAATTTCTGATATATTTGCTACTACCGAAGCTCTTTCCTATGGCGAGCATATTACGGAAGTGTTTGCCGCTTCTACCTGGAAGGGCGGCGGTGTTTTAGGTGCGCTGTTCGGTAATTTCTTATATCAGCTTTTTGAAAAAACGGGCGCCATAATTATTATGGTGATTCTGGTTGTTGCTATTGTTATGATAATAACAGGTACCAGCGTTGCAAAGCTTTACCGCAGTGCCAGTGCACCTGTAAAAGCTGTAGGTAAAAAGGCAGAACAGACTATTGCAGAGGTTAAAGAGGAAAGACAAAAGAGGGTCGCCGCAGATATATCGGTTGACGATGTAGTGCCTATAGAAAAAACACCTTTAAGCGCTAAACAAAAGCGTGTTGTTGATACATATAATGATGTTCCCGTTGAGAGCGAAGTGTATGAGGAAGAAGCAGTTGACACTACTGAGAGTGAAGTAGTAAAAATTAAAATGACTGCCGAGGAAACTGCCGAAGAAATTGCAAATGTTACTAAAGAGATAAGCGATACCAGTGAAACTACTGAAGAACAGGATTATGTTTATCCGCCCATAACCTTACTTAAGGAGCAAAAGAAGGAAAATGTAACCACCATTACTGCAGAACTTGAGGCAACCGCCAATAAGCTTGTTGAGGTGCTTAGAAGCTTCGGCGTTGAAACAAAGCTTATGGATATAAGCCGCGGTCCTACCGTAACTCGTTTTGAGCTTCAGCCCTGTGCCGGTGTTAAAATAAGCAAAATTACTAACCTTGCAGATGATATTGCTTTAGGTCTTGCGGCGGCAGGGGTTAGAATCGAAGCTCCAATCCCGAATAAAGCTGCAGTCGGTATTGAGGTTCCAAATAAAATCTGCAACACCGTAACGGTAAGAGAGATTATTGAATCTTCCGCGTTTTCTAATTCAAAGAGCAAACTGACCGTTGCTATGGGACGCGATATAGCAGGTAATCCTATTGTTACCGATATAGCAAAAATGCCTCACGGACTAATTGCCGGTCAGACAGGTTCTGGTAAATCTGTTTGTATTAACTCAATTATTATGAGTATTCTCTTTAAGGCGGCTCCCGATGAGGTTAAAATGCTTATGATAGACCCCAAGGTTGTTGAACTTGGCGTATATAATGGTATACCGCATCTTCTTGTTCCTGTTGTTACCGACCCCCGTAAAGCTTCGGGTGCGCTTGGCTGGGCGGTTACCGAAATGGAAAGAAGATACCGTTTGTTTGCCGATAACAACGTGCGTGATATAGTTGGTTTTAACCGTCTTTGTGAGCTTGATAGTGAATTACAAAAGCTTCCTCAGATAGTAATTATTATTGATGAGCTTGCCGACCTTATGATTACCGCACCCGGTGAAGTAGAAGATTCTATTAACCGTATTGCCGCAAAGGCGAGAGCCGCAGGTATGCATTTGCTTATTGCAACACAAAGACCGTCTGTTGACGTTGTAACAGGTGTAATTAAAGCAAATGTTCCTACACGAATTGCTTTTGCTGTTGCTGCACTTGTAGACAGCCGTACTATTCTTGATATAGGCGGTGCCGAAAAACTGCTTGGCAGAGGCGATATGCTGTTTAACCCTGTTGGCGCTTCAAAGCCCAGCCGTTTACAAGGCTGTTATGTAAGTGACGAAGAGGTAGAGGCGGTTGTTGAATTTGTAAAAGGTAATCGCGCTTCAGAATACAGTGAGGAAATTCAGGGCGAAATTGACCGTCTTGCCATTGCACAGAAAAAAGGCAAGGGAGGCGGCAGTGAATCTTCTGATGATGGCGATTCCGAAGAAGATTCAATGCTGTCAGAGGCTATCCGCGCTGTTGTAGAGCAGGGACAGGCTTCTACATCCTTCTTACAGCGAAAACTTAAACTGGGTTATTCCCGTGCCGCAAGAATTATGGACCAGATGGAAGCCAAGGGCGTTATCGGCCCGTACGAAGGCTCTAAACCCCGCCAGATTCTTATAACTATGGCTGAACTGATGGAAAAAGAAGCTCGTGAAGAATAAAAATGAAATTATAAATGCCGTTTTAAGCAGTATAATTATTGTGGCGTGTTTCTGCCTTATGCTTGTACTGTTTGTAGACCTTCCGTTTATACCTACATGGAAAGAAATAACCGGTGAACAGGCTGAAATTGACAAGGTTAGTGACAGTGTGATTTTTCTGAATATCGGTGAGGGTGATGCTACTCTTATTAAGAGTAACGGCAGATATGCTCTTATAGACACCGGTGACGGTTTTAGTTTTGATATTGTTAAAAAACTGAAAGAATACGATGTAGCAGGTCTTGATGCACTTATTCTTACACATTGGCATTCTGACCATATTGGCGCGGCTACTGAAATTTTAGATGAATTCACCGTGTTAAATCTTGTTGTGCCAAAGCTTCCGTCACCTACAAGTGAGCTTTATGCCGATGCAATAAGCGTAAGCAACAAAGCAGACGAGAAGAATGTGAATTATTGTCTTGCAAAGCAGGGTCTTGCTGTAAATGTAGGCGATTTTCGAATTTCGGTTCTATATAATAACCCTGAAGAAGCAGAAGAAAACAATAGAACGTCTATTTTAATGGCAAAGTGCCGCGACCATAAATTTCTATTTATGGCTGATGCTGAAATTTCTCTTGAAGAAAAGCTTATTAGTGACGGCTATAATCTTGACTGTGATGTTATAAAAATAGGTCATCACGGCAGTAAATCTTCAACAGGCAGTGCATTACTTAAAAGCACAACGCCGCAGTATGCTGTTATTTCTGTGGGCGCAAATAATTCTTATAATCATCCGTCAGGCTCTGTTCTTGATGCTCTGTACTATGCTGATGTTCAGGTTTTTAGAACCGACAAGCAAGGCGAAATTCAGTTTACTGTAGATGAAGACGATATAAAAGTTAATACCTCTGTAAACTAAAAGACTGTATTTTTAAAATACAGTCTTTTAATTTTATCTATCAGCTCTTTCCATATCGTTATCACAGCAGTTGTTTCTGTTTCTGAATAGTAAAGTGATGCACCAGATACCTGCAAGAGCGATTACAATATATATAATTCTGCTGATTATTGAAGCGGTACCGCCGAATAACCATGCAACTAAGTCAAATTGAAAAAGACCGACGAGTCCCCAGTTTAATGACCCGATAATAACAAGTGCAAGGCATATTTTATCTAACATAAATTTCACCTCCGCGGTTTTTACTTTAAAAAAGTGCCCCATCTCAACAAAGTCTCGACAGGGCACCTTATTAAAACATCAAAATAAAATTATTTCATACTGTTTTCGTAAGATTCGATCATCTTCTTAACCATCTGACCGCCGATAGAACCAGCCTGCTTAGAGGTAAGGTCACCATTGTAACCCTGCTTAAGATTAACGCCTACCTCGCTTGCAGCTTCCATCTTAAAACGGTTGAGTGCTTCTTTAGCCTCAGGAACTACATTTTTAGCCATTTCATTTTCACTCCTTTTTAAAAAATTCTTGCGTTTGCATTATTATTGTTTTCTGAAAAACTTTAAATATAAAAGGAAAATTTATCAAAAAAAGGGTGAAAAAAGGTTTATGATATGCTATACTGAACACTAAGGTGAATTATATGAATAGGATTGTTAAATTTTTTAAAAATCAAAAACAAAAAATTTTTCGTTTTTTAAAAAAACTCGTTTCTTTTTTGCTTAATCCACGGTTTTTAATATGCTTTCTTATAGGTTGGCTTATTACAAACGGTTGGAGTTACATTCTGTTCTCTTTAGGTGTTCTGTTCGAGATTAGCTGGATGGTTATCGTAGGTGGCGCATATCTAGGTTTTTTATGGGCGCCTTTTTCTCCTGAAAAAATTGTAACGCTTGTTATTGCTATCTTTTTACTTAAGTTATTGTTTCCAAATGACGAAAAAACACTTAAGGTGTTAACAAATCAGCTTGAAAAATTAAAAAGAAAAGTTAAATCAAAAAATAAAAAGTGAGGTAAATATATGATTACGGTAAGAAGCTTCGGTGAAACAAAAGAGGGAATAAAAGCACAGCTTTTTATTCTTGAAAACGGTAATATGTCGGTATATATAACCGATTTCGGCGGACATATAGTTGCTCTTAATGTACCCGATAAGGACGGAGTTATAACCGACGTTGTACTTGGCGCTAATAATGTTCAGGCCTATGCCGGTAACATTGATTATATGGGTGCGACTATCGGTAGATTTGCTAATCGTATAGAAGGCGGAAAATTTACTCTTAACGGTAAAGAATACACTTTAGCGGTAAATAATGGCCCTAATCATCTTCACGGCGGTATTGACGGCTTTAATCATAAGCTGTTTAATGCTTATGTAGATGGCGAAACTTTGAAACTCTCATACGAATCTCCCGATGGTGAAGAAGGTTATCCCGGTAATCTGTCTTTCTCTGTGTCCTTTACTTTACAGGTGGATAATACACTTGATATAGAATACACTGCCGTAAGTGATGCTGATACTGTTGTTAACTTTACAAATCACGCTTATTTTAATCTGAACGGTGCTTTAAGTGAGAAGAATATTTATAATCATACCTTAACTTTAAATGCAGAAGCTTTTTGCAGAGGCGATAAGGACTGTCTGGCAGACGGTACTATTGTTTCTGTGCGAAATACAGATATGGATTTCAGAAATGGTACAAAACTTGGCGAAAGACTAAATAGCGAATATGAAGATATAGCAATGACAGGCGGTATTGACCATAATTTTGTGCTTAAAATGAGCAAAGGCAAATACGAAAAGGCGGCAGAGCTTTACTGCGCCGATACGGGCATTAAACTTGAATGTTATACCGACCAGCCCGGTATTCAGATTTATACAGGTAATTCTACTGATTATAAAGGTGGAAAATGCGGCACATATTACGGCAAACACAGCGCTATTTGTCTTGAAACCCAGACTTTCCCGAATTCTACTTCCTTTGCTTATTTCCCAAGTCCCGTACTTAAAGCAGGGGAGAAGTTCTACAGCAAAACCTCTTATAAATTTTCTGTAGACTGATAAATTATAAAAGTGTCCGCTATTTACGGACACTTTGAGAGAATATTTACCTAATGAATTTCGTATATTGACAGAAAATATTGTTAATATTGCTGATAATTAAAAATATGCTTGATTTTAATATTGACTTGTGGTAAATTAGTTATATTAAATTTTAAATGATTTTTTATCAAAGTGTTCTTCATACGAGGACAACTTTAAATGGAGTACTGATTTATGAATGTTGCAATTTTAGGCTTTGGTACTGTGGGCGTCGGCGTATATGATATTTTGTCCGAGAGAAAAGACATAACCGTTAAATATGTACTTGATATTGTTCGCCACGACGATATATCTGCTGTGTCTACAACCGATATTAAGGACATACTAAATGATGAGCAGGTCGATACGGTTGTTGAGGTTATCGGCGGTATTAAACCTGCCTATGATTTCGTTAAGTCTGCCCTTATGGCAAAGAAAAATGTAATTACTGCCAATAAGTTGCTTGTCAGCTCTTATTACAGTGAGCTTACAAGTCTTGCCGCGGAAAATGGTGTTGCTTTACGCTATACTGCCGCAGTTGGCGGTGGTATACCTTGGCTTGTTAATCTTGAAAGAGCCGCAAGAGTATCAAAAATCTGTGAAGTTAGCGGTATTATGAACGGTACTTCAAACTACATTCTTGATGCTATGCATACCGACAAAGAGGATTTTGCTGACTGCCTTAAAACAGCGCAAGAGCTTGGCTATGCAGAGCGTGACCCAAGCGCTGATATTGACGGAATAGATACTCTCTGTAAGGTTGTTCTTTCGGCTAATATTGCTTTTTCTTATGTTATTGACAAAGAAAAGGTTGATGTTGCAGGCATAAGATATATCAGTGACAGCGATATTGCAGCTAGTGAAAAAATGGGCTATGTTTGCAGACTTATGGGCTTTGCCTATGATAATACTGACAGTGCTTCTATATTTGTTGAGCCTACCTTTGTAAGCAATAAACAACTTGAGGCTTCGGTTTGTAAAAATTTGAATCTTATTTCCTTTGAAGCAGAGCATGTAGGACGAGAAAGCTTCTATGGCTTCGGCGCAGGTCGTTATCCAACTGCATATACTGTTGTTGAAGATTGTGTCGATGTAGCAAGCGGTGTTAAAAAAGCATATAACGCTGTTATGAAGGAACCTGTGATAGATAACGATTTTATTTGCCATAAATATTATGTAAGAACCGATTATTCTGATTCGTGGTTTGATGGATTAAAAAAAGATATTTTGGGCGAGGGTTATATAACCGAAGAAGTTTCTGTTAGTCGAATGCACAAGTTCTGTAATGATGCAATTTGCTCCGGTAAAGAATGCTTTATTGCCGGTATATCTGAAATATAAAGGGGTATAAAAATGTTAAAGGTACTTAAATTCGGCGGTACTTCTATGGCCGATGCTAAACAGTTTGCTAAGGTTAAAGCAATAGTAGAAAGCGACCCTTCCCGTCGTGTAGTAGTAGTTTCTGCTGCGGGTAAGAGGTATTCTGATGACCATAAAATAACCGACCTTCTTTTACTTTGTCATGCTCATATTAAATACGGTGTTAAGAGTGACAGCGTGTTTGATATGATAGCAAAAAGATATATTGAAATCCGTGATGATTTAGGACTCAAAATTGATATTGAGTCAGAGCTTAATAAAATAGCCGATAAGCTTAATAAAGGTATTTCTAAGGACGAACTTGTATCCCGCGGTGAATATCTTTCTGCGCGGCTTATGGCTGATTATCTTGGATTTGAATTTGTTGATTCAGCTCATTGGGTTCGTTTTAAGCTTGACGGTTCTATTGATACAGATAAATCATACGAGCTTCTTCGTGAACTTGCTGAAGGCAGAAAGGTTGTTATCCCCGGTTTCTACGGAACTCTGCCTAACGGCGCTATTAAGATTATGAGCCGCGGCGGTTCTGATATTACAGGCGCTCTTGCTGCTGCTGCGCTTGAGGCAGATGTTTATGAGAACTGGACCGACGTTTCGGGTATTCTTATGGCTGACCCGAGAATTGTTGAAAATCCCGAACCTATTAAGCATATTACCTATGAAGAACTGCGTGAGCTTTCGCATATGGGTGCTCAGGTGCTTCATGAGGGTACAATTTTCCCTGTAAGACAAAAGAATATTCCTCTTAATATTCGCAATACAAATGCTCCTGAAGAGCCGGGAAGTCTTATTATGGAAAAATTCCCTGATGATGAAGACGATAAGCAGTTTGTAACTGGTATTACAGGTAAGAAGGGCTTTGCTATTGTTACAGTTACCAAAAGCGGTATGTCTTCCGAGGTTGGTTTCTTGCGTAAGGTGCTTGAGGTATTTGAAAAGTACAATGTAAGTATTGAGTATGTACCTTCAGGAATTGACAGCGTTTCGGTTGTAGTTGCCGAAAAAGCGGTTAAGGACTGTCTTTACGCTATACTTGGTGACCTGCAGAAGTCGGTTAAGCCTGATGGCATCAACATCATAGAAAATATTGCTATAGTTGCTGTTGTCGGCAGAAAAATGGCTTATAAGCCTGGTATGTCGGGCAGACTGTTTGCCGCACTTGGTGAGAGTAAAATCAATATTCGTATGATTTCTCAAAGCTGTGAAGAGCTTAATATTATTGCAGGTGTAAGTGACGAAGATTTTGAAAAGGCTGTTAAGGTTCTTTATAACAGTTTTGTTAAAAAATAAGGTGGTTTTATAATGAAAAAGTATAATCTTGCTATTCTCGGTGCAACAGGTGCTGTTGGCCGTGAGATGCTTAAAGTTTTAGAGGAAAGAAATTTTCCCGTTAACGAGCTTAAGGTTCTTGCCAGTGCAAGAAGCGTAGGTAAAGAAATCGTTTTTGCAGGTCGTACCTTAAAGGTAGAGGAAGCAAAGGCTGATTCCTTTGAGGGTATTGATATTGTTCTCGGCGCCGCAAGTAACGCTCTTGCTAAGGAACTTGCACCTCATATTAAGGCTGCAGGTGCTGTGCTTGTAGATAACTCCAGCGCTTTCCGTATGTGTGATGAAGTGCCTTTAGTTATTCCTGAGATAAACCCCGAAGATGTTAAGAAGCACAACGGTATTATTTCTAATCCTAACTGCTCAACTATCATTACCTTAACGGCAGTAAATGCACTGAATAATGCCAGTCCTATTAAAAGTATGATTGCCAGCACCTATCAGGCTGTTTCAGGTGCAGGCGCAGGCGGACCCATTGAACTGCTTGACCAGACTGCCGCAATATACGAAGGTAAAGAAGTAGAGCATAATGTTTTTGCTCATCAGATAGCATATAACCTTATTCCTAAAATCGGCGGTGTTACAACTGAAGGCTATACTTCTGAAGAAATGAAAATGCAGAATGAGGGTGCCAAGATTATGCACCTGCCGGATTTAAAGGTAAGCTGTACCTGTATTCGTGTTCCTGTTCTTCGTTCACATTCAATCTCTGTTCTTGTTAAGACGGAGGAGCCTGTCAGTGTAGAAAAGGCAAAAGAATTAATTGCCAACGCACCGGGCTGTAGATATGTTGAGGATATGGATAACGAGATTTATCCTATGCCACTTGAAACCAGTGACCAGGATATAGTATTTGTAGGTCGTATCCGTCCCGACCTTACTGATGAAAACGGACTTAATATCTGGTGCTGTGGCGACCAGGTAAGAAAAGGCGCCGCAACAAACGCTATTCAGATAGCAGAGCTTTTAATTAAAGATTAAAAAAAGAAAACCTCAGACGAGGTTTTCTTTTTTTACCCTATATATCGTTTATAAAATCTTCTTCATGCAAAACAGTAATACCTAAGTCATTTGCTTTTTGAAGCTTACTTCCTGCGTTTTCACCACAGAAAACGATATCTGTTTTGGAAGAAACCGAGCCACTGACCTTTGCGCCGAGCTTAACTAACTTCTCGGTTAGTTCATCACGGGAAAAGGAAGAAAAGGTACCGGTTATTACTATCTTTTTGCCACTGAACTTTGAATCGGTTTTTAATGAATAATCATCCTTTTTAAAGTTGAGCAGTGATGACAGCTTTTCAAATTCCTGTCGGTTTTCAAAAATGTTAAACCAGTTATGAAGAGAACTGTGCATTTTTTCGCCAAAGCCGTCGATTTCGGTAAAATCAAAACCTTGGTCGATAGCTGACAGAAAATCACCGACTTCGCCTTTAAATCTATCTTCAATAAGCTTTGCTCCGCTTTTCCCAATTAGGTCAATATTCATTGCCACAAGCAAATTGGTGAGGGTGGTATTTTTTGAATTTTCGATTGCCGAAACCAGATTATCGTAGGATTTTTCGCCAAAGCCTTCCATAACGGTAATTTCATCTTTTTTATCCGTTAGAGAATATATATCACATAGATTATTAAGCCAACCCTGTTCCATAAATTTCTCAATAGTCTGTTCGGAAAGACCGTCAATATTCATGGCGTGTTTGCTTACAAAATGGGTGAATTCCTTAATCTTTTTACCGCTGCACAGAGGATTGTTGCAGTAAAGAACCTCAATATTTCTACCACTGTTTTCGGTAGTAATAATTTCGGTTTCTCTTTTGCAAATCGGGCAGACAGCAGGGAAGTCAAGAGTATAGTTTTCTCGATTTTCGCCACTAAGATTTGCTTCAACGTGCGGAATTATCATATTGCGCTTTGAAACCGAAATGTTATCACCTTTTTGAAGCTTTAGTTCCTTTATAAAGGTCATATTATGAAGGGAAGCGCGTTCGACAATAGTATTGTCGATTTCAACAGCATCAAAAATGGCAATAGGGGTTAACTGACCTGTTCGGGAAATATTCCACTCAATTTTTTGAAGCCTTGTTTCAAAGTGTGGGTCACCGAATTTATAAGCAATTCCGTCACGAAAATGATGTGCTGTGCGACCAAGCGAGGCTGAAAAGATAGCATCGTCATAAAAGAAAACAATTCCGTCAATGGGTAGGTTTTTATCATTTGCACGGTTTTTCAAATCGGTAATGGCGTCATCAATTATATCTGCCTTTGTTCCTTTGTTAATGATAGTTAAGGGGATAAGGTCAAAGCCCAGCTTTGAAAGAGCAATAATGCGCTGACTTCTGAAAGAAATATCCTCCATACCCTCAAGCACATTAAAGGGCATAAAGTGCACATTTCTGTCCTTGCAGACAGCAGAATCAAGCTGACGAACAGAGCCTGCCGCAAGATTTCTGGGCGTTGAGAACTTATCCTCATCATTATCTATTTTTTCGTTAATCTGCTCAAAGTTTTCAATATCAATATAGGCTTCACCTGTAATGCGAAGAGAGTTTTTAAAGGGGATTCTTTGTGGAATATTTTTAAAAACCTTAGCATTGTGGGTGATAAGCTCACCTACAGTTCCGTCCCCTCGGGTTGAAGCTTCTGTAAGCTTTCCGTCTTCGTAGAGCAGTTCAACGGTAAGTCCGTCAATTTTAAGCGCAAGATAGCCGTCGTTTTCCTCGGCCATTTTTTCAATATCCTTGGCATTTTTGGTTTTTGCAAGGCTGAGCAAAGGTATTTTGTGGGTTACCTTAGGTAAAACGCCTAAAATTTCAGAGCCAACCTTTTGGGTAGGGGAGTTGGCCAGCACTATACCTGTTTCTTCTTCAAGTAATGTAAGCTCGTCAAATAATGCATCGTATTGTGCATCTGAGAGCGAAGGGGAACTACCGTTATAATATTCATCAGCGCATTTTCTCAGATATTCAACAAGATAATGAATTCTGGATATTTTTTCCTGATTATTCAAGGTTAATCCTCCTGCCTTAAAATAGATATTTTGTATTTCATAGGTGTCTGACCTGTGTATTTTTTAAAGGCGCGGTTAAAATTAGGGCAATTATTAAAACCGCATTTAAGAGCTATAGATATAATTGAATCATTTGGGTTTTCAATTAAAAGCTGTGTAGCCAGGCGTATTCTTCTTTCACCGATATAGTCCCAAAGCCTTACACCTGTCAGTTCGCGGAAAATATTTGAAAGATAATTGGGGCTAAGCTCGGCTATGGAAGAAATCTTTTCCAGCGTTAATTCCTCGGTTATATGCGAGTCGATATAATCAATAGCCTTCTTTAAAGACATATTTGATTTATTGATGATTTTCTCAGGGGTAACCGATTGACTTACAGCGCTGTAATTAGTTTCTCTCAATATAGTCAGAATTATGTCAAGACCTGCTTTTAATATCTCCAGCTCATAGCCGCTTTGCTTTATATCAAATATGTTAATCATTTCGGCAAAGGCATCTCTGATATGCTTTGCGGCAGGGTAGGAAGCAGGAATACGGTTGTTGAAGTTTTCTGAATGGCTAGAGAAAAACTTACTATTTTCAAGAAAAGGTACCGACGGTAAAATTTTCGCAAAAGCATTTGCATCAATCTGAAGTTTTAAAAACAGGGCATTTGTATTACTGCTGATAACTTCTTTGTCGTCACTTTTAGAAAATATCAACACATCACCCTGATACAAGGTATACTCTGCTGTTTTGGTCTGTAGCTTACAGTGTGGAGATTGTAACAGCCAAACCTCAAAATATGTATACATATTGGACATATGAAAGTATGAGCCAGCAAAAACTGTATTGCTGGTAAACTTTAGGGCAATATCTCTGTTATTATTGTAAATAAACTCGTCGATAGTTTTAAGTGAATACATACAAAACTCCCGTAAAAAACAATTAAAATTATACAAAAGGCAAAATTTTAAAATATTTTAAGATTTTAAGAATGGTGATTTTGGTTATTTTTATATTTGAGTTGTGCAATTTTTACATCAAAATCCCTTAAAATTATACACTTGATTAAATAAAATGTCAATTAAATTAACAATTTTACTAAACGATGTTTTATTAATCGTAATATTTTTTATAAAATTCGGTATATATTTGTAGATTTATTTTATGAAAAATAGTATTCTATATAAGAACTATTCTGCAATATTGGGGGATTTTGTCACTTTTTCGACAAAAATCGATATTTTTCTGTTGCAGAGTGAAAAAAATAATGGAGTTTAAGTTATGCGTTTGTTTTTTAAATTTGCAAGTGTTTTCTGCTCAGCGCTTTTACTCATAGCTTTACTGGCATCCTGCAAAAAAGGAGAAAAGGACCCTATAGATACTTCCTCCGGCAGCAGTGATAACAGCTTTACGGGTACTAATTCGGTAATCGGTGATTCCGATGCTTCTTCCGGTATAGATGCCAATGATATTTTTGGCGGTAGCAGTTCAGTAACTGAAGGCAGTTCTTCTTCGTCATCAGGTACTGATACCGACTCGTCTTCAAGCGGCGGTTCGTCGGGTTCTTCTTCAAGCAGCAGTTCGTCCGGCTCATCTTCTTCTCAGGAAAGCACGGGAAGTAATTCATCTTCTAATTCTTCGTCAACAGGTTCATTTGATTATAACGACAAAAACAACTGGACAAAGCCTGTCTGATAAAAAGGATATTTCAGCGCAAGCTGTTAAAATATTAATCTACTTACGAGGGTGGCAAAATGAAAAAGAAATCATTACGCGTGTTAGCATATTTGCTGACAATAGTTATGTTAGTTTCTCTTGCTTCTGTTGTTGCAACAGCGGCTCCTGATGCTACAACTAATGCTGACACACCGACCGATTCTCTTACGCAGGATCAAATTGTTTACGGTACAGACTATATGTCGTACAAGAGTAAGAATTCCGCATTTGGCAAAGCAACTGCGGATATCGTTCTTGCAGGTACTGCTTATTCGTCTGAAAACGGTAGCAAAGCGACTGTTGGAGAAATTTACGGCGAATCAAACGTTCTGCTTTGGGAAAGCTGTGCAGGAAGTGTTACATATACATTTAATGTACCTGCGGATGCGCTTTACAACATAAAGTTTGATTATGTCCTTCTTGATTCTTCCGAGCGTGACCTTGAACTCGGCATTAAAATTGACGGTGAATATCCTTTTGATGAGGCTAACCGTCTTGAACTTCCGAGAATTTGGGTTGACGCAGGAGATCTTCGTGTTGACGACATAGGAAACCAGTTTGCAGCCGAGCAGACTACTTATAAAGGCTTTACGAAAAAAGCTGTTTATGATACTTCAGGCGCTTCTGTTTATCCTTTGGAATTTGCTTTTACTGCCGGTAAGCATACCGTAACTGTAGAGGTTGAATCTGAAGCATGGGCTATTAAGTCAATTGCTCTTGTTTCTCCCGATTCTGCTACACCTACCTATGCTGAAATTTCAAAGCAGTATGCAGCCAACGGCTATAAGAGTGCTACTGCTGAGCCTATTATTGTTGAAGGTGAGAACGCTGACCTTAAGAGCACACGTTCTCTGGTTCCTTATGCCGATAACTCTTCTAACAAGGTTACTCCTTCAAGCCCCACTATCTCTCAGATAAACTATATTGGTGGCTCAAACTGGAAGTTACCTAACGAAGAAATTACCTGGTATATTGATGTTCCTGCTGATGGTCTTTATAAGTTAGGCTTTGTTTTCAAGCAGAATCTTGTTATTAATGGTTTCTCATACCGTCATCTTCGTATTGACGGCGTAACTCCTTTTGCTGAATGTACCAATCTTCAGTTTAATTACGATACCGATTGGCAGACTCTTCAGTTCGGTGATGAAAACGGAGATTATGAATTCTATCTTACTGCCGGTAAGCATCAGCTTTCTCTTTCCGGTACAATGGGTAACCTTGCTTCCTCGTATTATAAATTTAAACAAATCACTTCTGATATCGGTAATCTCTATCTCGAGATTATTATGATTACCAGTGAATCACCCGACCCCAACCGTGACTATGAACTTTTCAAGTCTGTTCCTAATCTTAATGAAAGACTTGTTGATTATTCTGCTCAGCTTGGCGAGTTGGTTGAAGAAATACAGCGCCTTTCAGGTGAAAAGGGAAGTAGCTATATTGCTGCCATAAATAATATGGCACGTGTTCTTGATTCAATGGTTAAGGAAAAATATGATGCTCACCTTTATGTAACTGACTACTTCACTCAGTATACCACCCTTAGTTCCTGGCTCTATGAAATGCAGTCAATGTCACTTTGTCTTGACCAGATTCAGATTATTCCTGCTGACGCTGAATTTAATTTTAAGTCACCAGGTTTCTTTGATAATGTAGCCTTCGGTACCCGTCGTTTCTTTGCTTCCTTTGATGAATCTTACAATAAGATTTCTGTTTCCAAAGAGGGAAGTAAGTCCATTAAAATCTGGGTTAACTGGGGTCGTGACCAGGCACAGGTTCTTAATAACCTTATAAATGAATCCTTTGTGCCTTATGCCGAGAAAGAACTTGGCTATCCTGTTAGTGTTAACCTTGAGCTTGTTAATGCTGATATTATTAAAGGTATGCTTTCGGGTAATGCACCTGACCTGTCACTGCATCTTGCCCGTTCAACACCTGTTAACCTCGCTCTTCGTGGTGCACTTGTTGACCTGACTCAGTTCAGTGATTATGAGACAGTGCTTGACCGCTTTGGCGATACCGCTTCTATTCCTTATGAATATAACGGCGGTGTATATGCGCTTCCTGACCAGCAGTCCTTCTATTTGATGTTCTACAGAACTGATATTTTTGAACAGCTTGGCATTGAAGCTCCCACACTTGATGACCCGTGGACATGGGAAGAGTATCTTGCAGTTACTGCTGTGCTTCAGCGTAATAACATGAACTCATATCTGCCTTATACAAAGATTTCTAACGCTACTGTTGTTAATACCGGTGTTGGCGGTCTTAACCTTTTCTGCTCTATTCTTATGCAGTATGGCGGAGAAATCTATAATTCAGAAAGAAATTACTGTCAGCTTGACTCTGCTACCTCTCTTCAGGCATTTACATACTGGACTGATATGTATACCAAATACAAGATTCCTGCCGAAGCAAGTTTCTATAACCGCTTCCGTGTAGGTACTATGCCTCTTGGCATTATGCAGTATACTCAGTACACCACACTTGTTGAAGCAGCCCCTGAAATTGCAGGCCGTTGGGCTATTGCCACTATTCCCGGTGTTGCACGCACCGACGAAAACGGCAACACCTATGTTGACCAGACTATTTCAGGCTCAGGTACAGGTTGTTCAATTCTTGAAACCTCTGAGAATCAGCTTGAGGCTTGGACCTTCCTTAAATGGTGGACCTCTGCTGAAACTCAGTCACGTTATAACACAAACGTTGAATCTATTATCGGTACTATTTCACGTATAACCACCGCAAACCTTAAAGCGTTCGAAGATATGTCTTGGGAAAGAAATGACCTTGAGATACTTCTCAAACAGCGCGAATGGATAGTAGAGGTTCCCGAGGTTCCCGGTAGTTACTACGTATCTCGTTCAGTTGACCAGGCATTCTGGAATGTTTACAACGCTGAAAACACTCCCAAGGATGCTCTTACAAAGTGGGCGCTTGAATCTAATAACGAAATTGAGCGCAAGATTGCAGAATATAGCTGAGAAAGGAGGAGCAAATACTTATGGCTAAGAAACCCGAAAAAATCGTAAGTAAACAGATGAGTTTTAAGGAAAGTATACCTTATTACGTGCTTATTGCTCCTTTCCTTATTCTGTTTATTATATTTACCGTTTTACCTATTTTGGCATCAGTTGTTCTCAGTTTCTTTAACTTCGATATGATAAAGACTCTTGAGTTTAACGGACTTGACAACTATGTTCGTTTGCTTATCAACGATACCATATTTATGACAACCGTTAAAAATACCTTGATTTTTGCGGTTATCACAGGACCTGCAGGCTTCCTGCTGGCATTCGTTCTTGCATGGTTTATTAATGATTTTTCACCCTTTATAAGAACCCTGCTTTCATTTATGTTCTACTGTCCGTCACTTGTTGGTAATGCTTACTTTATCTGGCAGGTTGCCTTTAGTAGTGATAGCTACGGTTATGTGAACAGTATGTTGCTGTCTGCCGGCTTTATTCAAGAGCCTATCGCATGGCTGACTAATGCTGATTATCTGTTTCCTATTATCGTTGTTGTTCAGCTATGGCAGAGTATGGGTGTATCCTTCCTTGCTAACATTTCCGGTCTTCAGAACGTTAACGGTGAACTTTATGAAGCTGGTGCTATAGATGGTATCCGTAACCGTTGGCAAGAACTTTGGTACATAACCTTACCTGCAATGCAGCACATGCTTCTGTTTAGTGCTGTTATGCAGATTGCAAGTGCATTCTCTGTAAGTGCAATTGCAGTACAGATGGCAGGTTATCCGTCTGTAAACTATTGTGTTGATACTATTGTTTCTTATCTGTCTGACGTTGGTGGTACCCGTTATGAAATGGGTTACGCCTCGGCAATGTCGGTTGTGTTGTTTGCAATGATGGCACTTTCACGTTGGCTGATTAGAAAACTAATTGACGGAATCGGTAAGTAAGGAGGGGTAAAGATGTTACGTGCTAAAGAATACAATTCTGCGGGCAAACGCGTGTTTATGAAGGTAACTAAGAAAAACCAGGCAAAACGCTTTACCCGTTCTAAAGTAGGAAACTTTTTCTACATTTTATTCCTTGTTGCTTTCGGTGCATTCTCTGTACTTCCTTTGATTTATTCCGTTGCAACATCATTCAAACCGCTGGATGAGCTTATGATTTTCCCACCCAGCTTCTTTGTTATCCGTCCTACTCCCGCTAACTATTTAGCGCTTCCGGGTTTGCTGTCAAACCTTCGTGTTCCGCTTTCAAGATACATATTCAACAGCTTGTTCGTTGCAGTATTTACTACATTCCTTTATGTAATTATTGCTACTATGGCGGCGTTTGTACTTGCTCGAAGCGAAATTAAGGGTAAGAAAATCATATTTACTCTTGTTCAGTTTGCACTTTTGTTTAATGGTTATACACTTGGTATACCGCGTTATCTTATCTATTCCTACACCGGAATGATTGATACTTACTGGGTTATGATTCTTCCTCATATTGCTTCTACTATGGGTGTATTCCTTATGAAGCAGTATATGGAAGGCGCTGTTCCTGTAGCTTTGCTTGAAGCTGCACGAATAGACGGAGCAGGGCCCTTCAGAATTTTCTGGCAGATAGTATTACCTATCGTTAAACCCTGTTTGCTTACTTTAACTCTCTTCGGTTTCCGTGATGTATGGGCTGCGATTCCTGATGGTACTGTATTCAGCGAAACCCTTAAAACATTACCTACAATTATGTCGCAGATTACTTCTGGCGGTATTGCCCGTTCGGGTAGTGCCATGGCTGTTACTGTTATTATGATGATTCCTCCGATTCTTGTTTATCTGATTTCTCAGAGCAGTATTAAGGAATCCATGAGCAGTGCGGGTATTAAGGGTTAAGGAGGTAGTAATAATGAAAAATTACAGTATTAAATTTATTTCTATCCTTCTTGCACTTATCCTTCTTATTGGCACAATTCCTGCCGGTGCTGTTGGTGTTATTAAAGAAACCACCGACCTTCCTTATGACACCTTTACCTATTGGGATAACGCCATAACAGGAACAGGCAACGCTGTTCGTGCAACAGGTATGTATGATTTCTACAAAACCTTCTATAATGAAGATTTTGCAGGTGTTGAAATCAAATCATACAGCGACTTATCCGTTGATACTAATGATAACTTTTTCATTCTCGACGGTGAGGCATCAAAGGTTCATATGTTCGACAAGAACTATAATTATGTAAAATCCTTAGGTGCTGTTACCGCTCCTGATGGAACTGTATATGATTTTACAGGTGCTCGTGGTCTTGTTGTATCACAGGAAAATGTAATTTACATTTGCG
Source organism: Acutalibacteraceae bacterium (assembly GCA_045590395.1). Taxonomy (GTDB): domain Bacteria; phylum Bacillota; class Clostridia; order Oscillospirales; family Acutalibacteraceae; genus SIG607. The sequence continues at coordinate 16,806 of JAZNQX010000009.1, read as the reverse complement.
ATACTGAGCATGCCAGAATCATTTTAATGGACACAAACGGTGATTTTATTTCTGTTTTGCTGCTTCCTGATTCAGGACTTATTCCAACAGATTTTAAATACCGTCCCAATAAAATCGCTGTTGACTCCAGTAACTACATTTATGTTTTAAGTGAAGGCTCTTTCTATGGTGCTATACTTTATTCACCTAAGGGAGAATTCCTCGGCTTCTTCGGTGCAAATACCGTTACTGCTACGGTTCTTCAGTTTTTACAGTCTATCTGGGAAAAGCTTACGGTAACCGATGCAAAGCGTGATGCACAAATTAAGAAGATTCCGTTCCAGTTCACCGACCTTTATGCCGATAAGCAGGACTTTATTTATACTGTTACCGGCCGTACAACACAGAGTGTAGAAAAAGGTCAGGTTAAGAGACTGAGCCCCGGTGGACTTAATATTCTGAACTCCGCAGATGCTACCTTTGGTCTTCAGTCAAGTATTCCACATCGAACTGCTCCCATTTATCCTGATATTGCAGGTCTTGCTATCAGCGATGATAATTATATCTTCTCTTTTGATGTTAACTCAGGATACATTTCGGTTTTCAACGATGACTGTAAGATGATGAACTCCTTTGGTGGCGGTGCAACTGCACTTTCCTCAAACCTTGCAGGTTTCCAGGATGGTACTTTCCAGATTATAACCGCCATTGATGTTACAAGTAACAAGGATATTATTGTTATTGATGACACTAAAAAATGTATTACTGTTTTCAAGATTAATGACTACGGTAAGCTGGTAATACAGGCTGATACCTTAACCAGAAATGGTGACTACGATGCCGCGCTTCCTCTTTGGCAGCAGGTATTATCCTTAGACAGAAACAGCCAGCTTGCATATTCGGGTATTGCTAAATCATACTACGCTTCAGGCGATTATGAACAGGCTATGGAGTATGCAAAAATCGGCTACGACTACACTACATACTCACTGTCTTATGATTTTGTAAGACGTGCGGTAATTGAAAAGTATGTATATCTGTTTGCAGGTATAATTCTTGTGGTTGTTGTAGCATTAGCTTTGTTTATCAGCTATAAGCGTAAGCATAATTTAGTATTAATTAAGAATTACGAACTAAAACTCTTAAGCCGCGTTATGCTTCATCCTTCTGAGGTATTTACCGAGGTTAAGGAAAAGAAATCGGGTTCGGTGCTTTTAGGTTTTATTCTTATAGTTATTTACTATATTACAGCTACAATTAAAGAAACACAGAGTGGCTTCTTATTTAAGTCGCCTACAAATACAGGCTTTAACTCATTGCTTGTATTACTGCAGTCTTTGGGTCTTGTACTTCTTTGGACACTGTGTAACTGGGCTGTATGTACACTTATGAGCGGTAAGGGTAAAATGCGTGAAATATTCCTTGTTGCTTCATATTCTGTTGTACCTTTGATTATTTCAAATATTGTATATACGATAGCGTCTAACTTTATTCTTGCAAGTGAAGCTTCATTCCTTTCTATATTCGTTACCGTAATGCAGTTATTTATGGCGTTTATTCTTATTGCAGGTACACTTATTATCCACGATTATAGCTTCGGTAAATTTGTCGGTACTACAATACTTTCTGCACTGGGTATTCTTATTGTTGTATTCCTGGGCATAGTTGTTGTAATACTTGTACAGCAGTTAGGTTCATTTATATCAACCGTTTACCGTGAAATTGCATTTCGATGAAAGGGGGAACTGATTTATGAAAAATATAATTAAAAGAATATCTTTAATTGCAGTTTGTTTGTTATTGGTTCTCTCCTTAACTGCTTGCGGAAGTAGTAATGTTCTTGTTTCACCTAAGCTGTTTGACGAAAACCATGCTAATAAGTCTGCTGATTCAGGCGTTTTTGCTGAAAATGACACTTATCAGCTTAAATGGGATGAAACTGCGAAACGAATAAGCCTCTATAACAAGGTTTCGGGCAAGACATATAGTAGTACTCCTTCTGATTTATTAGCTAAATCAGAGGCAGACCCTTCTACTATTGTTCATCCCAAACTTAATACAACTCTTACTATCAGCTATATTCATGCTGAAGATTATTCAACTAAAACTGCCAGCGCTTATGTAGGCTCTCTTAACAGAGGTTCCTATGAGTTTGAAAAAATTGATAACGGCTTTAAAATAACTTATCATTTTGACAGCGTTGCAATTTCGGTTCCTGTTAGCTACATACTTTTAGAAGATGGCCTTAAGATTTCTGTTAACCCTAACGAAATTAAGGAAACCGAAGCAGATTTTCTACACACCATTACTATCGCGCCCTTCTTTGTTTCTACACCTGTTATTGCCGAAGATTCATATCTTTTCTATCCTTCGGGCTCTGGAGCTATAATTGAAGCTAATAACTCGGGCGAAGTTAGTGAGCTTTTCTCTGAAGATGTTTATGATACAGACGCCCTTGTAAACAATTACTTTAAAGTGTATACATCAAACACCGAAAAAATTAGAATGCCTGTTTACGGTTCAGTTAACGGTGACAGCGGTGTTCTTGCTGTAATCTCTGATGGCGCCGAAACTGCTAAAATTGAGGGTGATATCGGTAACTCAACTATAGGTTATTCCGGTATTTATACCACATTCAATTTGCGCGGTTCAAATAGTGCTAATAAAGTTTTGCAAGGCCTTCAGTATACAAATCATTATACCGATACACTTATGTCGGTTAACTTCTATCCCTTAGAGGGCGAGAAGGCAAGCTATGTAGGTATGGCAGAAAGATACCGCAAGTATCTTATTGACGAAAAGGGAATGAAGGATAAGGCAGATACAGCATCTGCCAGTGTTTCTATCGTCGGCGGTACTTCTATTGATACTTCCTTCCTTGGTATGCCAACCACAAAGGTTTTCGCAACTACTACCGTAAAAGAAGCACAGAAAATTATAGAAGAACTTTCAACTTCTCTTAAGCTTCCCGTTACTGCTGACCTTTACGGATTCGGCGAATCGGGTATTGATATTGGAAAACCTGCAGGAAATCTGAAAATTGCAAAAAATATCGGTAGCGAAAAGGATGTTAAAGCACTTGCTGCTAAATGTAAAGAACTTGGTATTGACCTTTATTTTGATTATGACCTGTTACACTTTACTGAAAACGGTCAGGGTCTTACAATTACTACCGGTGGCTCTGCAAAGAATGCTGGTCTTGTGTATTCCCGTTGGAACGCATTTAAACTTGCTTCGTCAGGCAATCAGTTCTATACCTATCTTGTAGGCCGTGGTGAACTTGCTGGTCTTGCCGAAAAAACAGTTAAAGATGCGCAGTCTATGAATCTTCCGGGTGTTTCTTACAGAAAGATTACCTCTCGCGCATACTCTGACAGCTATACAAACAAGTATATTGCTAAGGCAAATATGGCAAACGATGTTACTGCTATTTTAAATAATGTAAATACTTTGGGTCTTAAGGTTCTTGCCAGTGAAGCTAATGACTATGCGTTAATTGCTTCTGATGCTGCCATAAACTCTCCGGTAACTTCGTCTAAGGTTTACCTTTTTGATTATGATGTTCCGTTCTATCAGTTAGTATTCAAAGGATATGTAACTATGTACGGTTCACCTGTAAATATGGCAACCGATAAAGATGAATATTTGCTTCGCTGTATAGAAGGCGGTACGGGTCTTAATTATATGCTGATGAATAATTATGATAACTGTCTGCTCACTTCCAAGTATCAGATATTCAACTCTATTATGTATACCGATAATAAGGCTGATTTGATTAAAAATGTTAATTCAACTGCCGATTATTATAAGGCTATAGCTGATGCTCATATTATAGAGCATATTCGCGTTACAAATAGTGTTCGCAAAGTTGTTTATGACAACGGTGTCAAGGTTTATGTTAACTACGGTGAAACCGATTATATGACTGAATTTGGCATTGTTGCCGCAGGCTCTTATGTTTACGGAAAGGAGGGTTAACCCAGTATGGCTAAAGATGTAACTAAAAAACCGAAAAAGAGTATACAGGCTCGTGGCGTTGAGGCTCTTAAAGAGAGATACGGTTGGATATGTGTTTCTCCTTGGGTTTTTGGCTTGATAGTATTCTTTGTTATCCCGATTTTCCAGTCGTTCTTATTTGTGTTCTGTGATGCATCATCTGCCGTAGGTGGCTTTAAAATTGCATGGACAGGACTTGCAAATCTTAAAGAGATTTTTGGTGTTGACCCACATTTTACCGACAATCTGTTAAAGGGTGTTTCTACCTTTGCATATTCTTTCCCGATTATACTTGTGCTCAGTCTTATTATAGCACTTGTTCTTAATCAGAATTTTAAAGGCAGAATTATCTTCCGTTCCATCTACTTTTTGCCTGTTATTATAGCCAGTGGTGTTGTACTTGGTACATTTACCGGAATAGGAAGTAGCACAATGACCTCTAACACTGATGAAGCAGTTGTTGCTAACATGATAAACGTTAGCGAGCTTGTTGAATGGGTTGGTCTACCTGATTCAATTAGTGAGTACATTAACTCTGCAGTTAATGGTATAATGAATCTTGTTTGGAATTGCGGTGTGCAGATTATTCTCTTTATCGCAGGTATGCAGTCAATTCCCGACCTTTATTACGAGGTTTCTAAGGTTGAAGGTGCTACAGCGTGGGAGGAATTCTGGTTTATAACCTTCCCGTCGCTTTCTCGTGTTATTACCCTTGTAACTGTATTTACAATGGTTGAACTTATGACATCGCAATCTGACCCTGTAATTTCACAGGCGTATAACCTTATCGGTTCGCAGGCATATGGCGAAAGCTCTGCAATGCTCTGGGTTTACTTTACAATAATTATTGCTATTCTCGGAATATTGCTTGGCGCTTTCAACATTTTCTGCGCTAAAAAATGGGAATAAGGGAGGGGCTGTAAGATGATAGCAAAAATCAAAAATTATTTCAAATCATTTATAAAAACCGGCGAAAACGGCTCCTCATTATCTGTTTATAAAACAAAAAGAGCTATAACTTCTTTCTTTGTTTCGATTTTCAGATATATGCTTCTTATTTCTGTGGGCTATATTATTTTATACCCATTGATTTATATGGTATCCTGCTCTATTAAAGGAGCAATGGATTTCTATGACCCAAATGTTTTCTGGGTGCCAAAACATTTCACTTTAGCCTGGTATGATTATGCCGACCAATGTATAAATTTCTTTTCTGCAATATTTAATACCGTAATCTATGAAATGGTTGCGGCATTCCTTGAAATTCTTTCTTGCTCACTTGTTGCTTACGGTCTGGCAAGATTTAAGTTCAGAGGACAGAAGATTTTAATGGCATTCCTTATTCTTACCATTCTTATCCCTGACCAGATGATTATTATTCCTAAGATTATGAACTTCTCAAATCTTGACTTCTTTGGAATTGTAAGTCTTATTAACTCGCTTACAGGCGCAGGTATCAGAATCAATATCTTAAATACCGGTTTTGTATTCTATCTGCCATCCCTTTTTGCCATAGGACTTCGTTCTGGTATAATAATTTACATCTATATGCAGTTCTATAAGGGACTTCCCAGAGAACTTGAAGAAGCTGCTTGGATTGACGGTGCAGGTCTTTTCAAAACCTATACTAAGATAGCACTTCCTTCTTCTGGTGTAGTTATTACAACAGTTACAATTTTCTCTGTTATCTGGCACTGGAATGACTATTATCTGGCTATAATGTTTATGAACGACTTTGATGCAATGCCAATTGCGGTTCGTTTATCGAATGTTAGAGATGTTATTTCAACCGTACTTAACTATTCATACTCTAAGAGTATTAACACAACAGGTATTGTTGCAGCTTCCTGCGTTTTGTTTGTTCTTCCTATGCTTGTAATGTATATTATCTTGCAGAAGAAATTTGTTAAGAGTATCGACCGAGTTGGTATTACAGGTTAATAGACAAATTTTAAAAGAGTTCGGTGAAAGCCGAACTCTTTTTTTATTAAAACATTGTTATGTAGTTGACAAATACAAAATAGTGTGTTAAGATGGGATAAATAAAAGATAGAGGCGCGATTTATCATCAGTAGCTTAAGGTGAAATGCCCGACGGGGAAATATCTTAAGTGAAAGGGGTGGTCGCCGAAGATGTCCTTTGGTAAAAGGTATTCTGGTAGTATGTAATAAGAGGCATATTACTGTCGCATTATTTGCGGAGTGCTATCGATTAGGTTTTTTGTGCTTTTCTGCGCACCTATTTTGATAGCCGTATTATCGGCTATTTTTTATTGCAAATATTTTTGGAGGCAATTTTATGAAAAAAACAGTATTCAAGGGTATAGGAACTGCACTTATTACCCCTCTTAATGAAAAAGGTATTGATTATGAGGCTTTTGGCAAATTAATTGAATGGCAGATTGAAAAAGGCGTAAACGCTCTTGTTGTTTGCGGTACTACAGGCGAAGGCTCAACCCTTACCGATGAAGAGCACAGAGCGGCAATTGATTTTTGTGTTAAGAAAACTGCAGGCAGAGTTCCTGTTATTGCAGGTACGGGCTCAAACGATACCGCTTATGCTATAGAGCTTACAAAACACGCCTGTGAATGTGGTGTTGACGGCGTACTTGTTGTGACCCCTTATTACAATAAGGCTACTCAGAAGGGCCTTATATCAATGTTTACCGCTATTGCTGACGCTTCAACTGCACCTGTAATTTTGTATAACGTACCTTCACGTACGGGTTGTAATATCGAACCCTCTACCGTTGCTGTTCTTGCTGAGCATCCCAATATTGTGGGCATTAAAGAGGCTTCGGGTAATATCTCGCAAATTGCAGAGGTTATCCGTCTTGTTGGTGACAAAATGGATGTTTATTCAGGTAACGATGACCAGATAGTTCCTATTATGGCGCTGGGCGGTAAGGGCTGTATCTCTGTTTTATCCAATGTTTTGCCTGAGGAGAGCGTACAGATTTGCGATAAGTTCTTCGGTGGTGATGTTGCTGGCTCTGCAAAGCTTCAGCTTGAACTTTTACCCCTTATTAACGCACTTTTCAGCGAGGTTAATCCTATCCCTGTTAAATCTGCTATGGCGGCAATGGGCTTTTGTGATGAGTATGTTCGTTCTCCTCTTACCGTTATGGAAGATGAGCATAAAAAAGTCCTGTTTGCCGAAATGAAAAAGCAGGGCATAAATATATAATTAAAGGTTTTAAATATGCTTAGTAAAAATATTACTGTTGCAGATAACGGAACGCTTGAATTTGCAGGCTATAATACTGTAGCTCTGGCAGAAAAATATTCAACGCCCCTTTATCTGATGGATGAAAATCTTATAAGAGAAAGAATGAGAGAATATAAATCGGCTCTTGCTGATTTTTTCTCAGAAAGCTCTGTGCCCGAATATGCCAGTAAAGCTTTTTCCTGTAAAAGAATTTACGAAATTGCCAAAGAAGAGGGCATAAATGTGGACGTAGTTTCTGTTGGTGAGCTTTATACCGCTTTCAAGGCAGGTTTTCCTGTTAAAAACTGTTTCTTTCACGGCAACTGTAAAACTGATGCCGATATTGAGTTTGCTATAAAGCTTGGAGTAGGCTTTTTTGTAATTGATAATATTGACGAAATCTATACTATAAACAATATTGCAGAAAAGTATGGAATTGTTCAAAAGGCAATTATCCGCGTTACACCTGGTATCGACCCTCATACACATAAGAAGATTTCAACCGGTTCGGAAGAATCGAAGTTTGGTATATCTTTAAAGTCAGGCGAGGCATTATCTGCTGTTAAAGTTGCTCTTGACTGCAAAAATATTGAACTTTCGGGCTTCCACTGTCATATCGGCTCACAAATTTTCGAGTCTGAGCCCTTTGTTACCGCTGCCGAAGTTATGGTTTCGTTTATGGTTTCTGTCAGAGAAATTTACGGATATACCTCAAATTATCTTAACCTTGGCGGTGGATTCGGGGTAAAATACGTTGAAAACGACCCCGAAATCGATTATCGAAGCCGTATCGAAGAAGTATCAGTAAAAATCAAAGCTATTTGTGAGAGAGAAAATTATCCGCTACCTGATATTTTGATGGAGCCGGGCAGAAGCCTCGTTGCCGATGCAGGTATGACCCTTTATACTGTGGGTAATGTCAAAGAAATAGAGGGCTACACGAACTATGTGTCAGTAGACGGCGGTATGACCGATAATCCCAGATATGCGCTTTACGAGTCAAATTATACTGTTTATAACGCTACAAGAGCAGGAGAAGTGCCTGATTATGTTGCTACTATAGCAGGCAGATGCTGTGAATCAGGCGATTTGATTCAGGAAAATGTAAAAATTAAAAAGCCCCAAAAGGGTGATATAATTGCGGTTGCTACCACCGGTGCTTATAACTATTCTATGGCATCAAATTATAACAGAGTCGCTAGACCACCGGTTGTTATGCTTAGCGATAAAGGTGATTATCTTGCTGTTAAGAGAGAGTTACTTGACGATTTAATTAAACTGGATATTTAAAAAAGACCACCCAATACGGGTGGTCTTAAATTTTATTCTTCACCGTTCCAACAATAAGTGCAAAGCTTTGATTTATCAATGCCTACAGAATTTAGCATATCGTCCAGTCGGTTATACTGAAGTGAAGTAAAGTGAAGCATATTGCCGATTTTTTCAACCATTTGCTTATACTTTTCACTATCGGGATTCGAATATTCCTTAAGAGTTTCAGTGCTGATGTTTTCACTGTTTTCAAGCTCGGCAATGGCTTTTCGTGTAATAAGCTCCATTTCGCTACCCGAACGTGAAAAGCCTAAATATTTACAAACGAACATAATGGGTGGACAGGCAGGGCGTATGTGCACTTCTTTAGCGCCACTTTCATAGAGAAAATCAGTTGTTTCCTTCATCTGTGTGCCTCGTACGATTGAGTCGTCTATAAGCAGTAGGCTCTTACCCTCGATTAAATCGTGAATAGGGATAAGCTTCATTTTAGCAATAAGATTTCTCTTGCTCTGGTGAGGTGGCATAAAAGAACGCGGCCAGGTGGGTGTATATTTGACAAATGGACGAGAGTAAGGAACTCCTGATTCATTTGCATAGCCTATTGCATGAGCAATGCCTGAATCAGGAATACCTGCAACAATATCAGGCTTTATAACATCTCTTTTGGCAATAGCTCTGCCGCAATTATTGCGCATAACTTCAACACTGATACCCTCATATGAGGAAGAGGGATATCCGTAATATACCCAAAGAAATGTACATATTTTCATATCTTTACCCGGCGCAACAAGAGTTTTAACACCGTCGTTTGTTATAGCAACTATTTCACCAGGGCCTAACTGCTTATAATCGGTATATCCAAGATTAAGATAAGCAAAACTTTCAAAACTACAGCAAAAACCGGTATTGTTTTTACCAATTACTATAGGTGTTCTGCCGAGTTTATCACGGGCGGCATATATGCCGATGGAGGTTAATATAAGTATGCTGATAGAACCGTCAATAACTTCTTGTGCAAACTTTATGCCGTCAATAAAATTATCCTTCTGGTTTATTATTGCGGCAACAAGTTCTGTTGGATTAATTTCACCGCCGCTCATTTCAAAGAAGTGGGTTTTTTCTGAGATAACGTTATTAAAAATTTCTTCGGTGTTGTTAATTTTACCTACAGTGCAGATAGCATAGGAGCCGTGATGTGACCGAATGAAAATTGGTTGAGCCTCGTAATCGGAAATACTGGCAATACCCATGTTACCTTTCATTTCAACAGATTCACTTGCAAATTTGGTTCTGAAAGGGGAGTTTTCGATATTATGTATAGCCTTGTCAAAGCCCCGTTCATCACTGTATACAGCCATACCTGCGCGACGAGTACCAAGATGTGAATGATAATCGATTCCGTAGAATAAATCAAAAACACAATCTTCTTTAGAAACCACACCGAAAAAACCACTCATAAAACCTAAAATCCTTTCAATAGTCTTTTTTAACATTATAACAAATACTGTAGAGTAAATAAAGAGAAAAGTTAAAATTAAGTGAAAAAAGCAAGTCGTTTGACTTGCTTTTTTCTGGCGGAGTAGGAGAGACTTGAACTCTCGCGCCGGTTACCCGACCTACGCCCTTAGCAGGGGCGCCTCGTCACCACTTGAGTACTACTCCAAATGATAGCCGTTTTCAAATAATATTAAATTAAATGCTATACCAAACAGCAAAAATAAGTTTACTACAAAAAATATGTTTTGTCAAGTGATAATTCATATTTATTTATACCAAAAAACGACACAGTGAAAAGTGAAGAGTGAAAAAGTAAAATCCCCATTCTTACGAATGAGGATTTTTGGCTGGGGTGGCAGGATTCGAACCTACGAATGCAGCAGTCAAAGTGCTGTGTCTTACCGCTTGACGACACCCCAAAATATTAATTTAAAAAAATAAACCCTTTTGAAAGTGTCAAAAGGGTTTTTAGTGGGGTGGATAATGGGATTCGAACCCACGGCCTCCAGAGCCACAATCTGGCGCGCTAACCAACTGCGCCATATCCACCAGACACAAGTTGTATTATAGCAAATGAAATCTTATTTGTCAATAATATTTTTTAATCTTTATATATTAAGTCGTGTGCAATTTTGTGTGCACTAAATATTTATTTACGCTTTAAAATATTCTCCAGCTTTTCAAAGCGGGCAGAAGAGTCAAAGGTTTTATCAATAAGCTTTCCCATAAGGTTAATAACGGGAGAATTTATTGCTGTGGTAACTAAAGTTCCAAGTCCAATACTGTGAAAAGAGGTATAGCCGATTTTAGAAAAATCAAAGGTGGTAGCATCGTTAAATAAAGTAAAGGCAAGTACAACTGATATTACTAAAAGTGAAATATCAAAAACGCTCTTAACTTTAGCAATACTGATTTTGAAGGTTGAGGCAATTTCGGCAACAAAAAGCTCAAATATCTGAAGTGGCATATATGTTCTGAAGAAGCAGGCGACACCAATGGCAGTAATAACATCACCTATTATCAGCATTACCCAGCGTTGCCATACAGCAGTAAGCGTTATACCGTCAATAAGCCAGATAAAGAAATTCAAGGTATATCCGTACAGTACTGCAACGGCAAAGGCAAATAAATAGCGCCAGTTAAATTTCTGCACAACTATACACATAACAATTAAAAGTAAACCTTGAATTATGTATTCGGTAACACCTACCGAGAGAAAACTGAAAAAATTACTCATAGCCTCAGATACAACAAAGGCAGGCGCTGCAATCATAGAAACGCCTAAATCGGCTTTACTGCAAATAGAAACACCAAGTGCAACAAATATAATTCCAAATAACCATAGTAGCTCAGATGCCTTTTTAACCTTCATATTACTCTCCCTAAACGCATAATCAACCTCTGCATTATACATTATTTTTCGCGGTTTTTCAAAGCTGAATTAGCAGTTGTATAGATTTAGTATTATGCTATAATAATTATGGTACCAAAAATTGTTAAATAAGGGAGGTTGGCGTATGTTTCTGAAAAGTAATGTACAAACAAAAAAAGTTATAGGTATAGTTATCATTTGCATTGTTTTGGTAGTATTAATATCTACATTGATATTTTTACCCACATTTGTTAAGAATGCAAAGTATAACAAGGCAGTAAAGCTTTATAATAAAGCGCAGTACACGGAAGCTTCAGTTATATTTACTAAGCTTGAGGATTATAAAGATTCAAAAGAAAAGACAGAAAAATGCGCTCTCCATATACAATATGATACCGTACAAAAACTATATAGCGATGGGTATTATGCAGAGGCAACCTGGGCATTTGAGAAACTTGGAGATTTTGAATTTTCAGCACAAAAAAGAATACTGTCTGAACTTTCATGGCGCAAAAGTCTGGCTTGTGTAGTTGATACTGATTATTACACAGCTTATGATACCTATGGTGAAGATACTGACGGTGTATATTTTGTAACGCCTGAAGGTAAAGTTGATTATTTTTACGGTTGTAAGGGTGAAGCGCATCTTAAAATACCTACTGATGAGCGCGACATTTTTGTTGTTTCAATTGCGGCGGGAACTACTCCAGACAGAAAAGAAAATTTGTATGCACTTTATTCTGACGGCTCTGTGGTAAATGCAAAGGAAAATAACAATATGAATGATGACTCACAGTGGCACAATATTGTAAAAATTTCACCTAAGTACAAAACTACTAATATAGCTTTGCGCGCTGATGGTAAGATGTTATATGGAGGCCTAAAGGATGATAAATACGATTGTACCTGGCTGGGAGATTTGTCAAACTGGCAGAATATAGTTGATTTTACTACCACAGAAATTAAAAGCGATGATGATGAATTTAAACTTGTAATTATCGGTGTTAAGGCCGACGGAACTCTTTGTGGTATTACTCAAAACACTCGCTTTAATCTTAATGAGATTTTATCTGAATTTAGCAATGTTAAAGAAGTGAGAGTTGAATATTATAACAATAATAGCCTGCATATTGTTGCACTTACTAAAGACGGAAAAATTCAAACATATATATCAGGTAAATTCACAGAAGAAGATGCAAAGGGCATATATAGTCTTGCGTCTATTGACTATGGTTTAACGTCAAACGGAGATTTAATAGTTATTAAAGATAGAAGTGTTTATAAAAGTGATACTGTATATGCAGATAATAGATTCTCAATTTCATCTGATGGTCTATGCAGTATAGTATATAGCCCCCAAAATATGTCACCATATAAAACTACCTATTCGAAACGAACAACTGTCTATAATGAATGGGCTAAATGACATAAGCTTTAAAAAAAGTCACACGATGTGTGACTTTTCTTTTTGAGTATTTTGAACTTAAAGACACGAATATATTGTGGGTGAAAAACTGACGTTTAATTATAAAGCACAAAACTCACAGGGAGTATAATATCCAATAGGAATATTCATTATTCATCAGCCGAAGGCGACTTCATTATTCATTCGAAAATCCATTCTTTTAATGAATGATGAATGATGAATATTGAAAAAATGAATAATACAAACAAAAATCCGCTCTCTTGCGAGAACGGATTTTCGTTTGGTGCCGCTGACCGGACTTGAACCGGTACGGTATCGCTACCGAGGGATTTTAAGTCCCTTGTGTCTGCCTATTCCACCACAGCGGCATCTAATTAACAATAGCAATAATACAATATTTTTTATAAAAAGTCAATAGTTTAGTTTGATAAAACAGAAAAAATCGGTAGTAGACCCTTATTGACTTTCACGCTTTAATCTGTTAAAATGTTTTTAATCAAATGTGAAAGGGAATTGATTATGAATCCTTCCGAGAAAAAAACTGCTGAACTGTTTTATGAAGCCATTTTAAGTATTGAAAATGAGGCTGAGTGCGCTGACTTTTTTAAGGATGTTTGCACCAACAAAGAGCTACTGTCTATTGCTCAGCGTTATATGGTTGCCAAAATGCTTAAGGAAAGACGTGTTTACAGCGAAATTGTTAAAGAAACAGGCGCCAGCACTGCTACGGTAAGCCGTGTAAAAAGAATGATGAGCGATGGTACAGGCGCTATCAATATGATTCTGGAGAGAACAAGAAAGTAAATGAGTTACGAGCTGTTTTCAAACTTTTATGACAAACTTACGGCAGATGTGGATTATAAAAACCGTACAGATTATCTTATTGCACTTTTTAAAAAGTACGGCCATATGCCCACACTGCTTTTAGATGTTGGTTGCGGTACGGGTAATTTTTCTCTTGAATTTGCAAGACGGGGAATAGATGTTATTGCCGTTGACCCGTCCTCTGAAATGCTAAGTGTAGCAACAGACAAGGCAAAACGGGAAAATCTTTCGGTTTTGTTTCTTAACCAGTCTGGCGAGGATATGGATTTGTACGGCACTGTAGACGGTGCTATATGCTGTCTTGATACTGTAAACCATATTACAGATAAAAGAACCCTCCAGCGCTTTTTTAACAGAATTTCGCTGTTTTTAGAGGCGGGTAAGCTGTTTATATTTGATGTAAATACCGAATATAAGCATAAAAATGTTCTGGCAGATAACTCATTTGTGTTTGAAAATGATAAGTGCCTTTGTGTCTGGCAGAATTTTTATGATAAGAAAAGTAAAATTACCGATATTACTCTTGATTTTTTTGTAGAGCATAACGGTGCTTATGAGAGAAGCAGTGAATGTTTTTCTGAAAGAGTATACGATAATAATACACTTACTTTAATGCTTGAAAAGGCAGGATTTCAGCTAGTGAAAATTTTTGGGGAAAATACCTTTAAAAAACCGCAGATAAATTCACAAAGAATTGTTTTTGTTGTCAGAAAGGGAAGTTGATTTTGGGCAAACTTATAAGATGTATAACAAGTGACGGTGCTGTAATGGCGACCGCTCTTGATTCAACCGATATTGTAGCAAAAGCTGAACAATACCATAAAACCAGCGCTGTTATGACTGCGGCACTTGGCAGACTGCTAACCGCTACTTCAATAATGGGAAATATGATGAAGGGCAAAAACGATACCGTTACCGTTAAAATCAACGGCGGCGGTCCTGCAGGTGCTGTTGTAGCCGTTGCGGATTCAAACGGTGATGTTCGCGGCTATGTGGGTGACGCTAATGTGGAAATACCGCTAAAAGACAACGGTAAGCTTGATGTTGGCGGCGCTGTGGGTACCGACGGTCTTATCTATGTAATAAAGGATATTGGTCTTAAAGAGCCATATAGCGGCTCGGTGCCTCTTGTTTCGGGTGAAATAGCTGAGGATATTACAGCTTATTATGCTGTAAGTGAGCAAATTCCTACTGTTTGTTCTCTGGGTGTGCTTGTCGCTCCCGATTTATCTGTTAAAAAAGCAGGTGGCATTATTATTCAGTTATTGCCCGGTGCTGATGATAAAACTATAGATAAACTGGAAGAAAATTTAAAGCATATACGCCCGATTACCACTATGATGGATGAGGGAACTGATATTAGGGATATTCTTTTTGAAATGCTAAGCGGTTTTGAAACCGAGGTTTTGTATGAACAGAATACTCAGTATCTTTGCCCCTGCAGCAGAGAAAGAACGGTTAAAATGCTGTCTGGAATAAGCAACGAAGAACTGTCTTTGATGGCTGAAGAAATGCCTGAAATTAAGGTTGAATGTCATTTCTGCAATAAAGAATATGTCTTTACACCCGATGAAATAAGAACAATTTTGAAGGATAAAAAGTAAAAGAAAAATTTTTTAAACTTTTTGAAAAAAAGTGTTGACAAACAAATGCCTTTGTGGTATTATATCAAAGTCGCCGGTACACGGGTAGCGGTTCGATGTGGGAGCATAGCTCAGCTGGGAGAGCATCTGCCTTACAAGCAGAGGGTCATAGGTTCGAGCCCTATTGTTCCCACCACTTTTTATGGCCTGGTAGTTCAGCTGGTTAGAACGCTAGCCTGTCACGCTAGAGGTCGTGGGTTCGAGCCCCATCCAGGTCGCCAGTTTTGCCTCTGTAGCTCAGTTGGTAGAGCAGGGGACTGAAAATCCCCGTGTCGTTGGTTCGATTCCGACCGGAGGCACCATACTTTTGCGGATTTAGCTCATCTGGTAGAGCGCCACCTTGCCAAGGTGGAGGTAGCGGGTTCGAGCCCCGTAATCCGCTCCAAACGAAAATCCGTTCTCTTTTGAGGACGGATTTTTGTTTGTATTATTCGCTATTCATTTTTCATCATACATTATTCATTAAAAGTGAACGGATTTTCAAATGAATAATGAATATTGAAATCGCTTCGCTGACGAATAATGAATAATTATTGTACCTTCGCCGCTTTTATGCTATGGTTGAGTTACAATAGAGACAAAAATTTTAAATAAACTTTTTATATTTGAATTTGAGATTTAGTTTACAAATAAGAAAATCAACCAACGGGTGAAAGGATAGTCTCTAGTTATTATATTTACATTTCTTTTACAGGGTGTTATACTTAACACACTGAAAAGATATTATTGATTGCGATTGAAATTTACAAAGGAAAGTGAAAATTGTTGAGTTTTGGTCGAAGATTAAAGGAAATAAGGAAAAGCGTACAACTAACACAATCCGATTTAGCTGAGAAACTTATGGTATCTGTGCAATCAATTTCAAAATGGGAATGCGATAACACAATGCCTGATATTTCTCAAATTATACCACTTGCTGCTATCCTTGGTGTAACCACGGATTTCCTTCTTGGGGTAGGTAGTGATGAAAAAGCCGATAAAGAAAAACTTTATAAAAAAGTGAAAATTATAAATAAGGGTATTGAAAAAGTGTTTTATCGTAATGATAACTCGTATTATAAGTGTTATAAACTTTATAAAGAACACATTAAAAAATACCCACTTGATTTTGAGATAAAGTTCCTTTGTGCAGATAGCTTAACTAGGTGTATTTACTATGGGGAACAATCCAAGGAAGAAAAGGATAAGTTTTATCAAGAAGGAATTAACCTTTTAAAATCTATAATAAATCATGACAGAGACACAACAAGACTAATAGAAGCACAACAAACACTTATTATTCTTTATCTTTATAAGAATGATTTTGCAAATGCTAAAGAAATAGCACGCAGGTTACCTAAAAAGGGAAACATAAGAGCTTCGATGGAGATAGAAATTTATTCTAAAGAGAATGATCACGCCAAATGCCTGAAATTATCAAATGAAGTTTGTAACGAAGCAGCTCACCATTATTTATGGGCTTTAGCGATAAGGGCAAAAAGAATATCCCTTATTGGAAAAGAAAGAAAACAGGATGCAATAACCGCTTGGCGCGAGCTCGCAACTGCAGCAAAGTGTAATTATAAAATGTTACAAGATATAAAAAT
>JAZNQX010000008.1:0-30476 GCA_045590395.1 Acutalibacteraceae bacterium | reverse complement strand
AGAGTTGCGGCTTCGTAGCCCTCTTTATCAATAAAATAACTCATACCGTGGGCGGCGCCCGGGACTATAAAAAGCCTTTTAGGTGCGGCGCAAGCCTTATAGTTTTCAAAGGTCATTTCAATGGGTACAAACTTATCGTCTGTGCCGTGGGCAAAAAGTACGGGAACTGTGCAGCTGCTTAGCGCCTGGGTGCAGGAATATTCATCACTTGTAGCCTGAATCTTTTTTCTGCACATATCGTTTACTACCGCGCTGTATAGCCCGTAGGGGATTTTAAGATTATTTTCCGCCACGTGCTTCCATATAGCATAGGGCGAGGTAAAACCGCAATCGGCAATAATCCCTTTAACACAGGGCGGAAGCTCAAAGCCCGATGTCATAAGCACCGTTGTGGCGCCCATTGATACACCGCAAAGATAAACGGGAAGCTTACCCTCTGTTTTATCATTTACCCATTTTACCCACTCAAAACAGTCAAAACGCTCAAGCAGTCCAAAGCCCATATATTCGCCCTCACTGTTGCCTTGGGCTCGTTGCTCGGCATAAATAACAGCGCAGTCATTTTTATGCCAGAAGGGAGAGATTATACCGAAATCCTGCGACCAGCCCGAACGCCAGCCGTGCATAGCCACAATAACCCTTTTAGGATTTTCGGGACAGTACCAGTGACCTACCAGCTTTATACCGTCGTGGCTTTCAATTTCTATTGTTTCAAGGGGTTCCTTTTCAAGCTCGCCTGCGGCGGTCATCATATTTTCAAGAAGAAGGGTATAATTATCCGAGCCTGTAAGTCTTTTCTTGCTTTTGCCTTTTGCTTTGGGCTGACTGCGGTCAAGGGCTAACTTTAAAAGATAGTTTGCCGTTGCAAGATAAGCCACCGCCGCACTGCCTACTATGGCGGTAATACCTGCGGCTACAAGCAGTCCTTTTCTATGCTTCTTCATTTTATCAGCCTTCTTTTAATTCTTTAATAGTCCTCTGCTTCTGGTCAGATGTAAGGTAAGAGAAAATATCCTCTAAATTATCAGATATATAGAAAAGCTCTAAACAGTCTTCCTTAATAAACTTTTTATTTACCGCCTGCTTCATAGTTTCGTAAAGCTCGTCATAATATCCAAACTGATTATAAACGGCAATAGGCTTGTTGTGGCGGCAAAGCTGTTTTAAGGTGAGAATTTCAAAAAATTCTTCATAGGTGCCGATACCGCCGGGTACAACAATAAAACCGTCGGCATTGTTCTCCATAATCTGCTTTCTTTCTCTCATGGTTTCAGGCATAACAAGCTTATCGCAAAAATCGCATATAGCCTCAATGCTTTCTTTATCAAAAAAGGACGGTATAACTCCCAGTATATAACCGCCTGCCGCCTTAACTCCTCTGGCAGCAGCGCCCATAAGGCCGTTACCGCCACCGCCAAAAACAAGGCTGTGTCCTTTTTGTGCCATTTCTTTGCCCATTTCTTCGGTAAGTGTTATAAATTTTTCATCAATAGACGGCGAAGCCGCCCCGTAAACACAAATTCTCAAAATATCATACCTTTCTTATTATAGTTTGTAATTAAATTTTAGGTTTATCCAGCTTTGGTGATATACCGAAATGTTTTTTATAAGAGCGGAAAAAGGTTGCATAGTCCTTAAAACCGGCAGAAATACATGCCTGAGTTGGCTTTTCACCTGCATTTATTTTCTCACGCGCCTTAAAAAGCCGTTTAATAGTAACATATTCCCAAAGGGTTGTTCCCGTGCTATCCTTGAAAAGACGGTTCAGATGATTCTGACTTATATAAAAATGCTCGGCGATAGAGGATAGGGAAATATTTTCCTCTATATGATTGTTTATATAGTTTATTATATGCGTTGCCTTGTCAACAATAGGAGCCTCGTTATCAAAATTAAGCGCAAAGGCTTCTTTTAGTTCGTCAAGAAAGGGAAGAAGATAACAAAGTCTTCTGTTATTATCTTCTGCTTTACACATTTTTTTAAGATAGTAGAGCATGTGATTATACTGAATATTAGTGGTGCGGTAGAGGTTTTTTTCACCTGCCCTACGGCTGTTAAAGGCATCAAGCAAACCGTTTTCAGCAAACTCTTCGGGCAGGTCAAAATTAACTATTATTCTTTCATAGGGTGCGTTTGACTTTAAAATAAGATAATGAAACTCGTTTTTCCGCATTATCATAATATCTCCGGGGGTCAAATGGTATTTGTTACCCTCAACCGAATATTCAGCATTTCCCGATATAAAATAGAATATTTCATAGTTATTATGGTTGTGAATATTAAAATTGTCCTGTTGTGGATTTTCGCAAATATGACGCTTTGCAGAGATAAAAAAGTTCAAAAAAATCACCCCTTAAGGTAAGTATAAGCCAAAATGTTTAAATATGCAATATTTTTCTGTTTATTTTTGTAATTGATACAAAAATAAATAAGTTGTATAATCAAAATAGAAACTTTTAAGGATTTGCGAGTATTTTAACAAAACAGAGCGTAAAATCCGTATTCCAAAATCTGATTCGGGTTTGAATGCTTTGGCTAAGGAGGTTTTCTTATGAAAATATACGCTTTTGCTGACGAAGCAAGTGCCAGCATAGACAAGCAGATTATTGCTATGAAGCGAAATACCCTTGACGGTATTGAAATCAGAAATGTAGACGGTACAAATATTTCTGATATAACCGCCGAAAAGGCTAAAGAGGTTAAAGCAAAATTCGACGCGGCAGGTCTTAAGGTATGGAGTATCGGCTCTCCTATTGGCAAGATTGTGGTGACCGGAGATTTTGAAAAAGAACTTGACAGACTCCGCCATACCTGTGAAATAGCAAATATTATGGATAGTAAAAATATCCGTATGTTTTCCTTCTTTATTCCAAAAGGTACACAGGCTGATACCTACAAAAATGAAGTTATTGAAAAGCTGGGCAGAATGCTTGAGGTTTCAAAGCAGTACGGCGTAACCCTTTGCCACGAAAATGAAAAGGGTATATACGGTGATATAGCCCGTCGCTGTCTTGATATACATAAGGCACTGCCTGAAATTAAATGTGTTTTTGACCCTGCTAACTTTATTCAGAGCGGTCAGGATACAAAAGAAGCTTATGATATGCTAAGTGACTATGTTTATTATATGCATATAAAGGACGCACTTGCCGACGGTAATGTTGTTCCTGCAGGGCAGGGTGTTGGAAATCTGCCTGAACTTCTAAAAAGATTTAAAGGCACATCTACCGATGCTGTTACCATTGAACCTCATCTAAAGGTTTTTGACGGTCTTTCAAATCTTGAACAGAAGGGCGAAGAAATTAAGGTTGGCATAAAAGCCTATGCAAGCGGTGACGAAGCGTTTGACGCAGCCTGTAAGGCCCTGGGGGCAATATTATGAGAATAGGTGCACAGTTTTATACAATTAGAGCATTTTGCAAAACTCAGGATGATTTTGCAGAGTCACTTAAAAAGGTAGCCGATATAGGCTATGAGTGTGCAGATTTCGGGCACCTGTGGTTATGAGGCAGAGTGGCTGAAAGACGAGCTTAAAAAGAACGGACTTTCCTGTGTTCTTACCCATATCGGTGCTAACAAAATTACCGAGGATACCGAAACGCTGATTAAGGAACATAATATTTTCGGCTGTAAACACGTAGGGCTTGGCAGTTATCATATTAATTTTGATGAAGGCGAAACCTATGACGGCTTTTTTAAAAAGTTTAAGACAGCCGCACAGGTTTTAAAGGAAAATGGTAAATACTTTATGTATCATAACCATGCTCACGAATTTAAAAAGATAGACGGCAAAACTATATTAGAGCACTTTGCCGAGGGTATGGATAAAGATATTATGGGCTTTACTCTTGATACATATTGGGTGCAGAAGGCAGGCGCTGACCCTGCATACTGGTTAGAAAAGTTTTCGGGCAGAATTCCCTGCATACATTTAAAGGACCAAGATTATGAAGGCAAAATGGCAGTTGTAGGCGAGGGAAATATCAACTTTGACAGAGTTTTCAGATGGCAGAAAAGGGTGGCACACAGTTTATGCTGGTAGAGCAGGACGACTGTAACGGTGAAGACCCCTTTGAATGTCTTAAGAGAAGTTATAACAATCTTAAAACTATGGGTTTTAAATAGTCAAAATATTTTGGCTGAGTAAGGAGTGTAAATTATGGATAAAATCAGACTTGGTATAATTGGTTTTGGTAATATGGGTACTACCCACGCTAAAAATGTAAATAGTGAAGCGTGCCCCGATATTATTCTTACCGCTATTGCAGATATAAAAGAGTCCCGTCTTGAAGCCGCTAAAGCCGCTTATAAAGATGTTGCTTATTTTAAAACTGCTGAAGAAATGTTTGATAGCGGTAAAATTGATGCTTGTATCGTTGCTGTTCCTCACTATGACCATACTACCCTTGCAATAAAGGCAATAAAAAAGGGTATTCACGTTATGGTTGAAAAGCCTGCAGGCGTTTACACTAAGCAGGTAGAGGAAATGAATGCTGTGGCTGACGAAAATCCCGATGTTGTATTCGGTATGATGTTCAACCAGAGAACAAACTGTCTTTACAGAAAAATGCGTGAGCTTGTACAGTCGGGTGAGTACGGCGAAATAAGAAGAACAAGCTGGATTATTACTAACTGGTATCGTCCTCAGGCTTATTATGATTCAGGTGACTGGCGTGCAACCTGGGCAGGCGAAGGCGGCGGTGTACTTCTTAACCAGAGCCCTCACCAGCTTGACCTTTGGCAGTGGATTTGCGGTATGCCTGTAAAAATTCATGCAAAAATGAAATATGGTAAGTGGCATAACATTGAGGTTGAAGATGATGTAACCGCTTATGTAGAGTATGCTAACGGCGCTACAGGTACATTTATCACCACCACAGGCGATGCCTACGGTACCAACCGCTTCGAAGTACAGATGGACAAAGCAAAGCTTGTTGTTGAAGACGGAAAACTGAGAGTTTGGGAATTTGAAATGACCGAGCAGGAATTTTCTGCAACAAATAAGCGCCCCTTTGCTCATATTGAAACTAAGGAAATTGAGATTGAAACCGACGGTCTTAATGAGCAACACATTGGTGTTATGAATGCTTTTGCAAATAAGATTCTCGGCAAGGGTGAGCTTATAGCTAAAGGTCAGGAGGGCATTAACGGTCTTACCATTTCCAATGCTATGCACCTGTCCGACTTCCTTAACAGAGAAATTACACTTCCCATTGATGCCGACCTCTTCAAAGAGGAACTTATGAAGAGAGTAGGTAATTCAAACAAGGTAAAGGATACCGTTGAGGTTTTTGAGGACAATTCTTCTTCCTTCGGTAATGTATAAAATACATCTATTGCATTTTTAAAAACAATATGTTACAATACATTGGTAAACTAAATATTTGGGGGGAGAAAATATGAAAAAGTTTTTCCAGGAATTTAAAGAGTTTGCCTTAAAGGGCAATGTTCTCGATATGGCTGTCGGTGTTGTTGTGGGCGGCGCTTTCAAAGAGATAGTAACCGCACTTGTTAACAACATCATCAATCCGCTTATCGGCGCCCTTACAGGTCAGGGTAACCTTTCCGACCTTAAGTATGTAATTTCTAAGGCTGTTATAGAAAACGGTGTGGAAATTGTACCCGAAAATGCTGTTACATACGGTGTATTTTTACAGGCAATTATCGACTTTCTTATTATCGCTTTCTCTATCTTTGTTGCTCTTAAGGTTATGATGAATGCTGAAAAGAAACTTCAGGAACTTTTAACCAAGAAAAAAGAGGAAGAAGTAGTAGAAGAAGCAGTTGCAGAGGAAACCGAGATAGAGGTTTTAAAGGAAATCCGCGATATGCTTAAAGAGGATAAAAAAGCAGAATAAAATATATGCTTTATTGTTGACAAGAAAGTTTATATGTGATAGAATACTTTTGCAAAGAGTTATGGAGATGCAAAGCTACAGGGATGACCCTGTGGTTTTGCGTCTTCTTTACTTATTTTTAGGGAGCGAGTGTTATGACAATAAATCAGTTTAAGACTTCTCTTGAAAAATTTCCCGTTATAGCTACAGTGCATAAATCAGAAATGAAACATGCACTGGTTTCACCTGCAGAAATACTTGTGCTTATGAAGGCGGATTTACTTACAATAAGTGAGGACATCAAGAAAATTCACGAAATAGGTAAGTATGTTCTTGTGCATATCGACCTTGCCGAAGGTATTGCAGGTGATAAAACAGGAATACAGTACCTTGCAAAGCTGGGTGTAGACGGAATTATAAGCACCCGAGGAAAGCTTATCCGTCAGGCAAAAGATGCAGGGCTTATTACGGTGCAACGCTTTTTTGCCCTTGATACTCAGGGAATTGAAAGTATTGAAGAAATGCTAAGTGTTGGCTCACCCGATTTTATAGAAATAATCCCCGGTGTTATCGGTAAGGTTATATCTCGCTTTTCTTCAAGGGGTATACCCGTTATAGCAGGCGGTCTTATAGAAAGTAAGGCGGAAATAACCGAAGCGCTAAACAGCGGTGCGTCGGCGGTTTCTACCGGTAAAGAAGAACTTTGGTATGTGTGAGGAATATTATGATACCTGATAATTATGTTGAAATAATAATAAGACTTGTTCTTGCCGTAGTTTTAGGCGGAATAATAGGCGTTGAAAGGTCGGGCACAAATCACGATGCAGGACTAAGAACCCATATACTTGTTTGTCTTGGCAGTGCAAGTGTAATGATAATGAGTGAGGCTGTGTCTATGGCCTACGGCGGCGATGTTATGCGAATAGGCGCTCAGGTGGTAAGCGGTATAGGCTTTCTCGGCGCAGGCTGTATTTTAGTCCACGGTAAAAGAATCAGAGGTCTTACTACTGCGGCAGGGCTTTGGGCTACTGCCTGTCTGGGACTGGTAATCGGCTCTGGCTTTTACTTTATAGCCACCGTTATGTCACTTCTTATTGTAGGTGTTATGCTGGTGCTTCGCCCCGTTACAAAATATCTTCAGAAAAAGGGCAGTAAAAAGGTCTGCAAAATTAAAATTTATCCCGAAAAGCCTGAGGATTTTGGAAATGCCTATAAGTATATAACCGAGGGGGCTTTTCACATTACCGCTATGGTGAGAGAGGATGACGGAAGCGTAATTGTCAGCGTTGCGGATACCGATGAAAATACTTCCGATTTAATAATTTCTACTCTGCTGACCGACACAAGTATCAAAAAAATAGAAAAACTTTAAAGGATGAACGAAGGAATAAAACCCTTCGTTCTTTATTTTTAAATAAAGACTTGTTTATCTTTATTATTTGTGGTAAAATTAGATAGATTATAATTCTCTCTTTAAAGGAGCTTTAGTATATGTGTAATGAAACACAAAAGAAAAAAGTTTTAAGCTGTATTCAGCCCAGCGGTATTCCGACTTTAGGCAATTACCTCGGCGCTCTTAAAAACTGGGTTAATATGCAGGATGAATATGATTGCACCTTCGCAGTTGCTGACCTGCACGCTATTACCGTAAGACAGGAGCCGGCAAAGCTTCGCGCACAGATTTATTCTATGTTTGCGCTGTTTTTGGCTCTGGGTCTTGACTGTGAAAAAAGCACTCTTTTTATACAGTCGCAGGTACCTGCCCATAGTCAGCTTGCCTGGGTTCTTTCTTGCTATACTCAGTTTGGTGAGCTTTCCCGTATGACACAGTTTAAAGATAAGTCTGCCCGTCACGCCGATAATATAAATGCAGGTTTGTTTGCTTATCCTACTCTTATGGCGGCTGATATTCTACTTTATCAGCCTGATTTCGTACCGGTAGGTGACGACCAGAAACAGCATCTTGAAATTACCCGTGATATTGCAACACGCTTTAACCACCTTTACGGTGACGTGTTTACCATACCCGAGCCGCTGATTAGTAAAAACGGCGCCCGTATTATGTCACTTCAGGAGCCTACCAAAAAAATGTCTAAATCAGACGATAATGTTAATGCTTATATTTCACTGCTTGATACTCGTGAGGATATTTTGCGTAAATTCAAGCGCGCCGTTACCGATAGCGAGGCAAGAATTTGCATTGCTGAGGGTAAGGACGGTATAAACAACCTTATTGATATATACAGTGTAGTAAAGGGTATTACCACCGATGAAACCATTGCCGCCTTTGAGGGTGTTGGCTACGGCGAATTCAAAATGGCGGTTGGCGAGGCCGTTGCAGATGTTCTAAGCCCTGTCCGTGAACGCTATAATGAATTTATAAACGACAGAAAGAAGCTTGATGAACTGGCTAAAATCGGCGCCGAAAAGGCATATTATGCTTCTCGCAAAACAATGAGCAAGGTAATGAAAAAGGTCGGTTTTGTGCTATGAGATTTCCACTTGCAGGAAACGAAGGTGTAAAAACCGCTTTTGAGCAGGCGCTGAAATTTTCCCGTATACCCCACGCCATAATTATTGAGGGGGAGAAGGGTAGCGGAAAATCCGTTCTGACAAAGCATATTATTGCCGCTTTTTTGTGCGGTGAAGCTGAAAAGCCTTGCGGAGAGTGTAAAAGCTGTAGAATGGTTTTTGCAGGTACTCACCCCGATGTAATATATGTTGCGCCTGAAAAAGATAAGAAGAATATAAATGTAAATCAGATTCGCAATATGCGAAATGAGGCGTATATACGGCCGCAGTTTTGCAGTAGAAAAGCCTTTAATATAGATTTTGCCGATACTCTTAATACTCAGTCGCAAAATACAATTTTAAAGGTGCTTGAAGAGCCGCCCGGAGATGTGCTTTTTATTCTGCAGGTAAATTCCCGTGCAAGTTTGCTTCCTACTATTTTATCCCGTTGCGTTACCTATACGCTGTCAGAACCCCGGCTTTCTGTTTCGGCAAAATACTTAAGTGAAACGCGAGGAATAGATGAAGCACAGGCAACCGAGCTTTTAGAGCAAAACGGTTTGCAGATAGGAAGTGTTATAGCAAAGCTTGACAGTAAGAAAAAGGATATTACCTATAAAACTGCCGCAGATTATCTGGAAACTTCTGCAAAGGGCAAAGCTTATGATTTGCTTATATTAACCCTTCCTTTTGAAAAGGACAGAGTAAAGGCGGAAGCTTTTTTTAAGCATCTATCTTTTCTTTTACTGTCTGATATAAAAGCTAAAGCCATAAACGGTGAGGATACATCTAAAATGTACCGCCGCTATGAGCAGACAAATTCTGCTCTGGAATATTTACAGAGCAATATAAATTTACCTTTGCTGTTTTCAAAATTTGCGGCAGAGTTTATATGATAAATTTGATTTAAGGAGATAGTTATGACCCAGGTTATATCTATAAAGTTTAAAGACGACGGTGCGGTATATTATTTCGACCCCGATAATACCGAGTATAAAACAGGTAGTTTTGCCATAGTTGAAACCGCCCAGGGTATTGAGTGCGGTATGGTAAGCGAGGGTAACCACAGCGTTGATGACGAAAGCATTGTAAAGCCGCTTAAAAAGGCATTACGTGTTGCTACCGATAAAGATTTAAAAAAGGTAGAAGAAAATAAAGTTAAAGCGGCAGATGCCTTTAAAATCTGCGAAGAAAAGGTTGCTCAGCATGGGCTTGATATGAAGCTTATTGAGGCTCAGTATTCCTTTGATGCAAGTAAAATTATATTTTTCTTCACATCTGACGGCAGAGTGGATTTCCGTGAGCTTGTTAAAGACCTTGCCGCCACCTTCCATACAAGAATAGAACTAAGACAAATCGGTGTCCGTGATGAAGCGCGTATGCTGGGCGGTATCGGTATCTGCGGTCAGCCCTTCTGCTGTGCAAGGTTTTTAAACGGCTTCCAGCCCGTTTCTATTAAAATGGCAAAGGAACAGGGGCTTTCCCTTAATCCTACAAAGATATCGGGTAGCTGCGGCAGACTTATGTGCTGTCTTAAATATGAGCAGGACGCTTATGAGTATTTGCTGAAGAAAACCCCCAATATCGGTTCTACCGTTAAAACCGAGGCAGGTGTGGGCGTTGTAACCGATGTAAATGTAATTACGGGGAACCTTATTGTTAAGATAAACGAGAATGATGGACTGCCTTTTAAAACCCACAGAGATAAGGTTACGGTGCTGTCCAGAGGCAAAAATAAGAAGCCTGTAGCAGAGCCTGAAACCGAAGTGTAATAAAATACTTGCAATTTTCGAAAAATGTAGTACAATATACTAAGAGATTAAAAAATCTTTTGCTATTTAAGTGACAGGAGGTGTTCCTAAGTGGCTTACAAAATTACTGACGAATGCATCGGTTGTGGTAGCTGTGCAGGCGGTTGTCCTGTTGAGGCTATTGCTGAAGCTGATGACAAATATGCAATTGATGCTGATAAGTGCATTGACTGTGGCGCTTGCGCAGGCGGGTGTCCTGTTGAGGCTATCGTTGAAGACTAATTTGTACTTAAATCATTCCGGTTGAACGCAAATCGGGAATATTCGCACAGAGAGTAATTCTCTGTGCTTTTATTTTGCTTTTTTAATAATAGGTCTTGATTTATCGGCAATATTGTTATAGAATATATAGGTAATAAATTTGCTTTTTGCAAACGAAAGGAAGAAATTAAAAATGTTAGTATCAGCAAAAGAAATGCTTAACAAAGCAAAAGCAGGAAAATACGCTGTAGGACAGTTCAACATCAATAACCTTGAATGGACCAAAGCTATTCTCCAGACCGCCGAGGAACTTAAATCTCCCGTTATTTTGGGTGTTTCCGAAGGCGCAGGTAAATATATGTGCGGCTATACCACCGTTGTTGGTATGGTTAACGGTATGATTAAAGAGCTTGGCATTACTGTTCCCGTTGCTCTTCATCTTGACCACGGTTCTTACGAACACGCAAAAAAATGTATAGAAGCAGGTTTCTCTTCTGTAATGTTCGACGGTTCTCACTATCCTATTGAGGAAAACATCGAAAAAACTAAAGAGCTTGTTGCTATTTGTGACGAACTCGGCCTTTCTTTAGAGGCAGAGGTAGGCGCTATCGGCGGTGAGGAAGACGGCGTTGTTGGAAGCGGCGAAGTTGCTAACCCTGAAGAATGTAAAATGATTGCTGACCTTGGCGTTACAATGCTTGCTGCAGGTATCGGTAATATCCACGGTAAGTATCCTGAAAACTGGGCAGGTCTTTCCTTTGATACACTTGATGCTATTCAGCAGCTTACAGGTGATATGCCCCTCGTTCTTCACGGCGGTACAGGTATCCCTGCCGATATGATTAAAAAGGCTATTTCTCTCGGCGTTTCAAAAATCAATGTTAACACCGAATGTCAGCTGGCTTTTGCCGCTGCTACCAGAGAATATATCGAAGCAGGCAAAGACCTTCAGGGTAAGGGCTTTGACCCCAGAAAGATTCTTGCTCCCGGCGTAGAGGCTATTAAGGCTACCGTTAAAGAGAAAATGGAACTCTTCGGTTCTATCGGTAAAGCTTAATTTATGGATAAAAGCAAAAAGGTTTCTTCCTGTGATATATGCGCAAACTTTGCATATAACGAAGAAACCGAGGAATATGAGTGTATGGCAAGTATGGATGAGGACGAGGTTATGTCCTTTTATACTACTAAAAATTGCCCTGCATTCCATCTTTATGATGAATACGGCATAGTCCGAAAACAAAATTAAAACGGCTCGTCAGAGCCGTTTTAATTTATACGTTACATAATATGTTTCATTAAAATATAAGGTATCGCCAGTATATAAATAACTAAAATTAAAGGAATAAAAGGAATAATCAAAAAACGTCTGTAAAAATAGCGTTTTTCCATAACTACAGTTTTTGTGTATCGACCACATTTTTCGCAATAATCATCAGACAGTATAAAATGTTTTGGGGAATAATCGGTTTCAAATATTTCATTAAGACAATCTACGCAGT
This sequence comes from Acutalibacteraceae bacterium, assembly GCA_045590395.1. Lineage (GTDB taxonomy): Bacteria > Bacillota > Clostridia > Oscillospirales > Acutalibacteraceae > SIG607. Next base: position 18,617 of record JAZNQX010000008.1, on the reverse strand, counting down.
ATTCGGCCATTTCTTATCACCAAAACTATTATATCATATATGCATTGCAAATGCAATGCATATTTAAAATAAAATTTGGACTACACTATAAGCAAGACAAATGTATTGCGAGGTGTCGAAATGGATAAATTTAAAATTCCTGTAATTCCTTCTACGACTAATAAGACTATACGATTTCCAAATGATGTTATAGAGAATGTAGAAAAAGCCATTAGGGGCAAGGATTGTACTTTTTCTGCTTTTGTAATTGCGGCTGTAAAAATGGCACTTGATAATATTGAAGAATAAAAAAAAGAAGGCTCTTCGAGCCTTCTTTTTTTATTTAATATATTTTTCATAACCTTTTCCGTATTTAACACAGTTGGAAACACGGGCGACGGTTGCACTGGCTAAACCGCTTTTTTTCATAACCTGTGTATAGGTTTCGCCGTTTTTCAAAAGTCTGGCGGCGTAGATTCGTTGCGCCATATTTTCTATTTCCTTATTGGTACAAAGGTCTTCAAACAGCGCTTTGCAGTCTTCTACCGTATCAAGCTCGGAAATTATTTTATAAAGGTCATTTATCATTTCCTCAGGAATTCTTGCCATTTGATTTCCTCCTATATTTCTTCTAAAGATTTTGCAAGGAAAGCCTTGGTTTTAGGACTTTTGGGGTTTAAGAAAACTTCTTCGGGGGTGCCTTCTTCCTCTATAACGCCGTCAGCCATAAATATAACCTTATCGGCTACATTCTTGGCAAATTCCATTTCGTGAGTAACAACTATCATGGTGTTATCACCTGATTTAAGGCCTTTTATAACCTTTAAAACCTCACCCGTCAGTTCAGGGTCAAGAGCGCTTGTAGGCTCGTCAAAGCAAAGTATATGAGGATTCATAGCAAGTGCTCTCGCAATAGCAACACGCTGTTGCTGACCGCCTGAAAGCTCACAGGGATATGAATTTGCTTTTTCGGTTAAACCTACCTTTTCAATAAGCTTCATAGCATTTACTTTAATTTCTTCCGCTGGTCCTCGCTTTAAAAGGGTAGGGGCAAGGGTAACATTTTCAAGAACACTATATTGCGGAAAAAGATTAAAGTTCTGAAAAACAAGACCGAAATGAAGCCTGTTTTCCCGTAACTGTTCGTCGCTTAACTTTTCATTGCCACCGTGTGAAATAACCTTTCCGTTAAGTATAATTTCACCATCGTCGTGTGTTTCAAGAAAATTAAGACAACGAAGCAGGGTGGTCTTGCCACTTCCTGAAGAACCGATAATGGCCAGAACCTCGCCCTTTTCAAGAGAAAAACTAATGCCTTTAAGCACTTCGGTTTTTCCAAACTTTTTTTGTATATTATTTACCGTTAATACTGACATAATTTAACTCCTGAAATAATCGAGTTTCTTTTCCACCTTACCAAGAACAATTGTAAGGATACCAACAAAAATAAGATAGAACGCACCGGTGTAAAAGAGCGGCCATACAAGAGCCTGTGTTGCGGCAAGTTCCTTTGCCTGCTTTATGATTTCGGGAATCATTATACAGTTAGCAAGGGCAGTATCCTTAATAAGAGTAATGATTTCATTGGACATAGGTGGAACTATTCTTTTAATTACCTGTTTCAAAACAATTTTTTTGAAAACCTGAGATTTATTTAGTCCCAGTACATAGCCTGCTTCATACTGACCTTTTGAAATGCTTTCTATACCGCCTCTGTATATTTCGGAGAAATAACAGGCGTAGTTAATAGAAAAAGCAATAAGTACAGAAACCAGACCGCCCGCATTTATAAGAAGCAGTTGTGTAACGCTTCCGTCGGTAGGTATGGTAAAGTTTCGTATAATATATCGGTCTATCTGGCTGAAAATGGGATAATTAAAGAGAAGCCCCGGTACATAGTAGATAATAAATATCTGTAGCATAAGGGGAATACCTCTTACTATCCATACTATAACCTTAGATAGTATCTGAAGCGGCTTAAAACGGCTCATTGAGCAAAAAGCAATAGGCAGTCCCAAAGGAATACCCAGCAGTAATGTGACAGCAAAGATTATAAGTGAAATCACAAAACCGTTTGCTAAAAAGACCGTGATATTAAGAAAAGACATTTTATTACTCCAAAAAACAAAATTTTGCTGACGGGTTTTTGGCCCGTCAGCTGAGTATACAGATAAATGCTATTTAAAATTATTTAACCTGGTCAGAGAAATCTGTAATAGCGGTGGTAGCAACGCCATACTTTTCAGCAAGTTTAGCAATAGTACCGTCAGCACCAAGTTTTACAAGCTGTTCGTTTACCTTAGCGGTAAGCTCACTGCCTTTCTTAAAGCCAATAGCATAGTATTCAACGTCGCTTGAGAGAGCATCAACAATCATAAGGTCAGCATAGTCGCCTTTACCTACATAGCTCTTAGCAAGCTGAGCGTCAACAACTGCAAAGTCTGCAGTAGCAGATTTAACTTCAAGAAGGGTATCGGTCTGCTTAAGAGCAGATTTGTAAACTATACCTTCAAAGCTCTTTGCATAGGTTTCACCGGCAGAACCACCCTCGGCAAGACCAATTTTACCGTTTAAGTCGGCAGCAGCGGCAATACCGGAATCCTTCTTAACTACAATAACCTGACGGTTTTCCATATAGTTATAAGAGAAGTCTACCTTTTCGCTACGCTGAACGCCGTCGTCATCTGCAGAGTTACAGGTAAAGCCGTTCCAGATACAGTCAATAGTACCGGAGTTAACATCGGTGTATTTGTTATCCCACTGGATTTCCTTGAAGATAACCTTGTAACCCATATTACCAAAAACAGCTTCAGCAAGCTCGGTATCAAAGCCAACAAGCTTACCGTTTTCATCAAGGTAGTTCATAGGCTCATAAATGGTGTAGCCTACAACTATGGTTTTCTCGCTGCCACAGCCTGCGAAGCAGCAAACAATCATCATTACAGCTAAAATAAGTGCTAAAAGTTTTTTCATTTTTATCATTTCCTTTCCTTCGTCTTAGAAGAATTTTTAAACTGTGAGCATATTATACTTCATTACGCTGAAGTTGTAAAGTGTTTTTTTGTAAAAAAATACAAATTTGTTTATTTTGTATATATAAAACAAAATTAAACAGCCCTGATTAGTGCTTTTCGCTAATCGGGGCTGTTGTTTATTCCTTAAGGGCTATCATTGCGGCAAGTATACCGCGTTTTCCGCCTGTAAAACGGTGGGAATGAAAAACATCAGGGTTGCAGTTAGTGCAAAGGTCGGTAACATCTATATTCTCAGGCTTTATACCGGCATTTATCAGTATCTGACGGTTGGTTTCCCAAAGGTCAAACATATATTTACCGTTACCTTTGTCCTTGAATATTCTGTTTTTATCAAGATAATTCAGTTTTGAAACAGGCTCATATACAGGCGAGTCTACCTCGTAACAGTTTTTGCATATCGACGGGCCAATAGCGGCAATAATGTCTTTTGGTGAACAACCAAAAACCTGTTGCATCTTTTCAACTGTTACCTTGCCTATCTCACTGGCAGTTCCTCGCCAGCCTGCATGAGAGGTGGCAACAATCCTCTTAACTGGGTCGCAAAAGAGCAGTGGGGTACAGTCCGCATAGTGGGTAACAAGGCAGACACCGGGGATATTTGTGATAAGACCGTCAACATCGTCATAATCACGCTCTTTACTAAGACCTTTTCCTATGTCGTCATTTGTTATTATTTTTACATTATTAGTGTGTGTCTGACGGGAAAGCGTAACCTTATTTATATCAACATCTATAATACTGCACATACGGCGGTAGTTTTCCAGTACATTCTCGTACTTGTCACCGTTTGAAAAACTCATATTTAAAGAGGAGTACATACCGTCACTTACACCGCCAAGGCGGGTGGTAAAGGCATGGCTTACACAGCTTAGTTTTTCAAGCTTTGGAAAGGTGATATAGGTAACGCTGTCTTTACTCTGTAAATTAAGATTTCGGGATTTAATCATTGGCGATTCCTTTCAGGGTGTTTTCGATTTTCAGGCCGTTTTTAATGCAGCGTACTACCTGTGGGTGAAAATCTAAACGAAGGTCATTAAGCGCTTTTAATATCATTACGGGCCGTTCCTTTGCGTTGTGGCAATCTGAAGCAATAAAGCTTACCATATTGTTTTTAAGCAGCTTATACACTACCTTTTTAACGGCGTTATCTGTAATATAATCAGATGATATTTGCGCCTTAGCGTGACCGTCGGCAACAACCTTCAAAAGCTTTTTGAAAAGACGGTCTTTGCCATACCTTTCAATATGCGCCAGTATAACCGATAAGCCGATATCCATATCAAGCTTAATAATTTCGTTAATCATATTCTCTGTAAGGGGATAAAGAAAAGGGATTTCAAGAAGAATGATATTTGTGTTTTCAAAGCAAAGCTTCTCAAGACTTGCGCTTTTTGAAATACCTGAAAAATACTGAACCTCAAAGCCGAAATGTATTTCGGGCAGGTCTTTATCTTTAATGGCTTCTTTTAAAGTTTCAAAAGCCTCTTTGCATTTAGCGTAATGCTCATCAAAGCTGTGAACAGCGGGGTAAAAATGCGGAGTGAGGACAACAGAAGAAACGCCGTTTTCCTTTTCCTGCTCTAAAAGAGCAATAGCGTCTTCCAAAGTTTTAGCACCGTCATCTACACCTGGCAATATATGCGTGTGAATGTCTGCAAAACCCATTGGTTACCTCCAAAAAAGTAACCGGCAGGAAAGCCCTACCGGTTATCAATTAATACTTGTACTGATATTTATATGAGTAGCGGTAGCCACTGTATTTGTACTTGCGATAAGAATATTTACGGGAATTCTTAGTATCAACACAGTTTAGTACAGCACCAAGAACATTTATATTTGCAAAACGGCAGGCAGAAAGAGCGTGATGAACATCATCTCTTCTGGTGGAGCCCTCAAGCACCAATAAAACAAGACCGTCGGTTTTGGGCGCAAGTGAAATAGCGTCGGAAACGATGTTTATAGGTGTAGAGTCAAATACAATGTAATCATAACTCTCTTCAAGAGTTGTCAAAAGCTCGGTAAGAGCATAAGACTCAATAAGCTCAATAGGATTAGAGGGAAGGGGACCTGAGGTCAAAACATCAAGGTGGCTGTTAGAGTGCTGAACACATTCCTCAAAAGTAGCAGTGCCCGAAAGAACAGAGCAAAGACCTTTTGTATTAATCATCTTAAGCTTTTTGTGGATAGACGGTCTTCTCAGGTCGGCATCAATAAGCAGTACCTTTTTGCCGAGCTGTGAAAAAGCAACGGCAATATTAACCGCAGTGGTAGATTTTCCTTCACCGGGAACAGAGCTTGAAATTACGAAGGAACGGCAACCGTCCTGAGGAAGAGAGAATATAAGGTTAGTACGAATGGTTTTGTAAGCCTCTATTACCGCAAAGGGAACCTTTTTGGAGGTAGAAGTTTCAACAGGCTGCTGAGCAGTTTTATTGTTTTCCATAATTACTGACCTCCATTCTTAACAGATGCATTACCCGTTTTTGACCTGTAAGCATAGGTGGGGCTGTTTTCAAAATCGGGTACAGTACCTAGTACGGGTATATCAAAGTAAGAAACAAATTCTTCTTCACTCTTAATTGCCTGGTCGGTAAGAGCAACTATGAGAATTATTACACAGGAAATAACAGCGCCAAGGAAACCGAAGATTACAGTGGTATTAAGTGTCTGCGGATAAACCTTGTTTGCTGTGTCAGCCTCTTCAAGTATTTCAACCTTTACCGAAGGCAGTATGGCTTCAATACTGGAGGGCGCCAATTTTGTAAAGGCGTTAACAAGCAGTATTGCTTCTTCAGGGTCGGTACTTCTGAAAGAAATTGCTATAAAAAGGCTGTCTTCGTCTTTTCTTTCAACGGTAAAGCCGTTTTTAAGAGATTTGTAGGTATATTTATCAGAAGTAGCAGAAGAAAGCTCTTTGTAAATCTTCTGTGATTTTAAAATGTCAACACAGGTATTTACAAGGTAGATAGAAGCAGAAAGGTCGCCTGACTGAATTGTATCATCTCCGCTTTCCGTAATAACGCCACCGTTTGTAATAAGTATAGATGTGGTAGCCCTGTAAACAGGGGATACAATAATTTTACAATAGCCGAATGCGATAACAGCACAAAGTACAGTTACAATAACAATCAGCCAAATACGTTTCAGTAGTATTGAAACGATACTGGAAAGAGAAATTTCGTTCATATTCTGTGCTCCGTTTCTACAGCCTATATTTTATAAGACCGTTAATATTACATACGAATATATTATATAACAATAATCTCTTTAAGTCAAGAAAGTATTTCTTTGTTTGGAGTTACAAACAAGGTTTTTTCTTTTGAGTATATTACCATACCCGGTTTTGCGGCGTTTGGCTTCTTTACATACTTTATCAAAGTATAATCAACGGGTACACCTGATGAGTTTTGCGCCTTTGAATTATAGGCGGCTATACCTGCGGCATATATTAAGGCTTCCTCACTTACTTCTTTTCCGTCGGTTATAAGAACGGTATGGCTTCCGGGGATATTTTTGGTATGGAACCAAATGTCGCTTTTAGAAGCAATGCTAAGGGTTAAAATATCATTCTGGCGGTTATTTTTGCCCACAAGAATTTTAAAGCCGTCAGGGGTTTTATATTCCTTAAAATGATTTTGAGTTTTAGGCTTTTTATTGCCGTTTCGTACAATTTTAATTACGCCTGCTTCATTTAATTCTTCTCTGATTTCCTCAAGGTCAGCAATACTTTGGGCGCGGGAAAGGTTATCAAGAACAGAACTAAAGTACTTAAGGTCGTTTTCGTCCTGCTTTATCAGTTCGCAAAGCTTCTTTTCCGCTGTGTAGGATTTTTTGTATTCCTTAAAATACCTGTCGGCGTTTACGGCAGGGGACAGGGCGGGGTCAAGAGGGATTTTTATAAGCGAACAGCTTTCATCATAGTAGTTTTCAGCCTCAAGGGAAGCGGAACCTTGGGGGATACGGTAAAGATTAGCCTTAATAAGTTCACCGTAAATGCGGTATTTTTCGCGGTCTTTACAAGCTTCAAGGTCTTTTTTTCTAAATGCGGTTTTTCTTTCGGTTCGGCTAATAAGAAGCGTGAGAATTTTAAAAATATCCTGCGCACTTTTTCTTATCCGCTGTTCGTTTTCTCTGTCGGTGTAAAAAATATCAAGCGCCTTGCTGAAAGAGTCAGCAGTTGTTATGCTGTATTTCTTGCCGTACTGAGAAATATTTGTGTAACAAAAATCAAAGGGGTAACCCTTTTCGTCAAAAATAATAAGGGGTAAATTACTGTTTTTTATATCGTTTTTGATATCTTTCAGGGCAAAAACAAGGTTGTTTTTTTCATTTTCGGTGAGGTTTTCAACGGTTTTTTCAAAATCACCGCATACCTTTAAGGCAATTTCTCTCGAAATAAGGGGTGAAAAACCTTCAATGGTGTCAAGAACGGCTTTCCATAAAGGTAAAGTTTTGTTAGCAAGTATTTTGTCAGTCGCCTGATTTTCGGTAAAATAAGTAAGGTTTAACTTATTATTGTCGGCAGGGGGCTCATAAATTGCTCCGGGCTGAATAAGACGGGAAGAAGATTCAATATCACTTCTGTGAACAGCATCTATTATGACGCCCTTTTCATCGGTAAGGATAATGTTGGGCTTACTGCCTATAAACTCACATATAAGCTTTAAAAACACCGAGTCACCCATTTCATTTTTTGAAGAAAAGGTAAGACTAAGTATTCTTTCAAAGCCATTTTGTTGTATTTCACTCAGCCTTGAAGCGCCAAGGTGTTTTCTAAGAAGCATACAGAACATTGGCGGATTTGCAGGGTTTTCAGGCTTTGAGTCGGTAAGGTGAATTCTTGCGGCGCCCTGTCTGGCGCTGATAAGCAGACGGAAAGCACCCTCTTTAGAGCGCAACAAAAACACCAGCTCATCTCGGGATGGCTGGTAGATTTTATCGGTGTGTGCACCAATTAAACTTGATATTTCATTCTTTATTTTATGTAGAAATACTCCGTCTAAAGCCATTAACAAATCTCCAGTAATAAGTCAATATATTCTTTAATTTTTTTGTATTTTAAGGTTTCCTTTTCTTTGCTGCTTAGCTTTTCCAAATCATTTATTACATTGCCTATACGGTTTGACTGTTTTTCAAGATAAGCCCTGCCGTCAGGGGTGGCGGCGGTTACCTTTCCTGTGTATAAAAAGCCGTCCTCGAAGATGTTTTCACTGTCCGAAAAACGCGCTTTTATAACGGAATAAACCTTGCCTTGTTCAGAAAGAGGCACTTCCTCAAGTATAGAAAACCGGTTTTTTAAAAGGTATTCTCTCAGTATTTCTGTGCTGGTCATAGGCTGAAGCAAAAGGGTGATTTTATCACTTTTCACCCAACTGCAGTCATCAAGTATTTTTGAAATGACGTCGCCGCCCATACCTGCAATAACGACAGTATCGGCCTCACCGAAATTAATTTCCATAAGGCCGTTACTAAGTCGAGTATCGATATCAGAAATACCGAATTTTTTAATATTTTCCCTTGCTTTAAGAAGGGGCTTTTCTTTTATATCGCAGGCAATAATGCTTTTGCATTTTTTTGATAGCGACAGGGCAATAGGTAAATAGGCGTGGTCGGTGCCGATATCGGCAACACTTGCGCCCTCATTTATAAGGTCAAAAATAACCTGAAGCCGATATGACAGACTGCGCATTATTTATCTGCAAAATACTTGTTAAGTTTTTCAACAAGAGCATCGCAGTCGGTGTTGTGTACTGCACAAGCCTGCTCAATAGTTTCGCCTCTTGAAGCGGGGCAGCCAAGGCAGTGCATACCGATTTCAAAGAAATACTCAGCACAGCCGGTATCGATATCAAGTACATCGCCAATAAGCATATCTTTTGTAATTTTCATTTTTCATTTCTCCTTAAAATAATTTTGTTTCTTTAGTGAAATCACATTTTCCGTGATTATAAAGCTTTCTGTTGTCCATAGACCAGAGTCTGCCTGTAAATTCGCCGTCGGCTACACCCTCAACAGCCTCTTTCATTTCATAAATTCTGGCGTCAAGCATATCAAGCTCACTTAAAATTTCTGCTTCCATAAACATAGGACGAACAGCGGCGCCGAATTCTGGGTCACCGTGGTGAGAAAGCAGCATATGCTCAATAAGATTAGAGGTTTCCTCACTTACCCCTGTTTTAAGGGCGGTCTGTCTTACAAGTATAGCCCCTTCAGCAAGGTGGCCTATAAGATTACCCTTAACGCTGTAGCCTGTGGCAATTCCACTGTCGGCAACAGTGAATTCGCTGATTTTTGCGATATCGTGAAGAATAGCGCCTGAAATCAGAAGTTCTCTGTTAACAAAGGGATAAATCTGACAGATATTTTCGCAAAGTCTTACAATAGACAGAGTGTGAAGCAGTAAACCGCCGCGAATAGCGTGATGAAGCTTAAAGGCGGCAGGCCAATAAAGCAGACTAAGTCTGTTATCATTTAAAATAGTGGTTACAAGCAGAGATAACTCTTTGTCTTCAAAGTTTGCCGCTAAATTAAAGAGAGCATCGTACATAGCCGAGCCGTCATAGCCTGCAGTTTTAACAAAGTCCTCTATTTTAACGTTATCCTCGTCATTAACGGGGCGAATTCTCTCAATGCGTAGCTGGTCGGTGCCGTTATATACCGAAACCGTACCGCGCACCTTTACCAAAACATTACTGTCATAAACGCCGTGGAGATTTTCGTTATAGTTCCAAAGCTTTGCATTAATTTCACCCTCACTGTCAGAAAGGGTAAAATCAAGATAGGTATCACCCTTTGATGAGGTTTTTTTATCAACGCTTTTTACAAGGCAAAAGCCTTCAACCTGACCCTTGCCGTCTATAGATTTGAAATTCATAAACAAATTACCTCTTAAAAGTATTATTCACTTATTAATTATACAACATTCAGCCTTTATATGCAATAAAAAATAAAGAGCCGTTACCAAAAAAGCAACGGCTCTTAAAATTTAGTTGGAAAGATAAAATTTTACAAGATTTTGAAGCAGGGTATCACGGTCAACCCTTCTTATAAGATTACGCGCATTGTTGTGGGTAGTAATATAAGTGGGGTCTTCGGACAGAATATATCCGACTATCTGATTGATAGGGTTATAACCTTTTTCTTTTAATGCTTCGTAAACCTGCAGAATAATTTTGCGGATTTCAAGCTCTTCTTCGTTTATTAAAGAAAATTCCATCGTTTTATCAATCATATTTAACACCTCTTTTAATATATATTACAACACTTCACTAAAAAGTACAAGTAAATTTTTTATGAATTTATACTCTTAGTGTTGCGCCTGCGGCTTCAAGCTTTTTAATTATCTTTTTACTTGCCGCTTCAATCTGTTCTTCGGTAAGGGTTGCATCATTACTTCTGAGTGTAACGCTGAAGGCAACGCTCTTTTTGCCCTCGGGAATCTGATTACCCTCGTATACATCAAAGAGCTCTACATTTTCACAAAGCTTGCCTGCGGCATTCTTAATAATATCCTGTAAATCGCCTACGGGAATTTCCTTGTCACAAAGCAGAGCAAAGTCACGGGAAACAGCAGGGAACTTAGGCAGGGGCTTATAAATTGTCTTTTCTGGGGTAAGGGCAAAAAGCTTATCAATATAAATTTCGGCAACATACGCTTTAACACCTATATCGTATTTGCTGAGAACATCGGGGTGAACCTCACCAAAAACAGCAACACATTCGCCGTTTAATAAAGCGTTTGCCTGTCTGCCCGGGTGGAGATATACTTCACTGCTTCTTGCAAATTTACCCTCAGCACCGAAAACAGCAAGTACATCTTCAACAATACCCTTAAGGGTAAAGAAGTCTTCATCATTTCCGTAAAGACCAACCGACATTGTGGGAACTTCGTCGGGGGCATCGGTTAAGGGGAGAGCCTTTGGAATAAAGCGTTTGCTTATTTCAAACATTCTGGCCTCACTTATTTTACGGTTGCAGTTGGTGGAAAGCACGGTCAGCATACTTGTAATAAGCTGAGTGCGAAGGGTTGAATATTCGTCACCAAGTGGGTTAAGAAGCTTTACAGCCTGTCTTCTGCTGTCGTCTTCTGCAAGACCTAATGTGTCAAGCGCCTTTGAGGAAATAAAGGAATAGGTGGCAATTTCGTTTGCACCAAGGGAAATCATAGCAGCTTTTATAAGGTCAGATTTAATTCTTTCTGCATTTTTTCTGCCTCGTCTTACACTTCCTGTCATAGGGGTGCTGACAATATGGTCATAGCCGTAAATTCGCATAATTTCTTCGGCAAGGTCGGCTCTGCCTTCAATATCATCTCGAATAGAGGGTACATTTACCGTCAGCATATTGCCGTCAAGGGTTGCTTTAAGACCTAATGCATTTAAAATTCTAAGCATTTCGGCTTCTTCAATTTTAAGACCTAAAAGCGCATTTATAGAATCTGTTGTGCAGCTTAAAATTCTGTCCTCTGGCAGACCCTCGTTTTTATCAATAACGCCGTCAATAATATCACCTGCATCAAGAGCGTTAATGAGGTTAAGCGCACGGTCCATAGCAAAGCCGGTGTTGTTAATATCAATGCCCTTTTCAAATCTGCCTGAGGATTCTGTACGAATACCCAGCGCTCTGCCTGTTTTACGGATGTTATCTCTCTTAAACTTTGCAGACTCAAGGAAAAGGTCGGTGGTGGTGTCGGTGATTTCACTTTCAAGACCGCCCATAATACCTGCAAGGCAGGAGGGCTTCACACCGTCGGCAATAACCAGCATATCCTCGCTTAAATTGTGCTTTTTCTCGTCCAGAGTCTGAATGAACTCTCCGCTTTTTGCGTTACGGACAATAATATGCTTATCGGCAAGGTCGTTATAATTAAAGGCGTGCATAGGCTGTCCTGTTTCAAGCATAACAAAGTTTGTTATATCAACAATATTGTTGATAGGACGCATACCGCAGGTTTTAATTACCTGTTTGAGCCACTGGGGAGATTCCTTAACGCGTAGATTTTTAACCACTCTGCCTACATAACGGGGGCAAAGGTCATAGTTTTCAACATCTATTTTAATGTGCTCGTTAATATCGCCACCAACAGTTTTATATGAGCTGTTGGGCATTTTAAAGGGTGTGCCAAGCACAACGCTTACTTCCTTTGCAACACCGATAATGCAGTTACAGTCAGGGCGGTTTGCGGTAATTTTAAAGTCAATTACATAGTCGTTAAGGCCAAGTATATCGCGCATATCTGTGCCGACTTCATATTCGTCTTTAAGAATAAGAATTCCGTTTACCGAGGCACCAGGGTAATCGGCGTCGGTAAGTTCAAGCTCACCGCCGGAGCACAGCATACCGCGTGATTCAACACCGCGAAGCTTACCCTTTGTAATGTGGGTGCCGTCGGGAAGATAACTGTCGTGAAGAGCGGCGGGAACAAGTGCGCCCTCAAAAACATTCTGAGCGCCTGTTACTATCTGAACAGGCTCACCTGTACCTATATCCATCTGACAAATCTGTAAATGGTCGCTGTTTTCGTGAGGAGCAATAGATATGATACGAGCCGCTACAACATTGCTCATTTTATCCCTAAGGTTTTCAATGGACTCTACCTCAAAGCCTGCCATAACCATTTTATCGCAAAGCTCTTCTACGGGTACATTTATGTCAACATAATATTTAAGTGTATTAAGTGCGATTTTCATATTATTTACTCCTTTCCTTAAAACTGGTCAAGAAAACGCTTGTCGTTTTCAAAGAGAAGACGAATGTCACTGATTTTATAACGGGTGGTGGTAAGACGGTCAAGACCTATACCAAAGGCAAAGCCTGTGTATTCTTCGGGGTCTATACCGCAATTCTTTAGTACATTGGGATGAACCATACCTGCGCCTAAAATTTCTATCCAGCCTGAGCCTTTGCAAACTCTGCAGCCCTTGCCGCCACATTCAGAGCAGGTAACGTCAACCTCAACGCTTGGCTCTGTAAAGGGGAAGAAGGAAGGGCGGAATTTAACCTTAGTTTCAGGCCCGTATATTTCGTGGGCAAACTGTTCAAGCACACCCTTAAGGTCGCACATGGTAATGCCTTTGTCTACAACAAGACCCTCAATCTGATGGAATACGGGGGAATGGGTTGCATCTACTTCATCAGCGCGGAAAACACGACCGGGACATACCATACGGATAGGCGGCTGTGTTTTTTCCATTGTACGTGCCTGTGCGGCAGAGGTCTGGGTGCGCAGAAGCAGAGTATCGGTAAGATAAAAGGTATCCTGCATATCACGGGCAGGGTGGTCGGCAGGAACATTAAGCTGTTCAAAGCAGTAATGGTCGGTTTCAACCTCAGGGCCGTCAACAACATCAAAGCCCATTGACTGAAAAATATCCAGCATATCGTCAAGCACCTTGTTTAAGGGATGCAAAGCGCCGATTTTTCTTTTCTTTGAAGGCATAGTAACGTCTATTGCTTCGCTTTTAAGCTTGGCTTCCTGCTCTTTCTTTTCAATTATAGTGATTTTATCAGTAATAGCGCTGTCAATAGCGGTTCTTACTTCGTTGGCTATCTGACCTACAATAGGGCGCTCCTCGGCAGAAAGACTGCCCATAGTTTTAAGTATAGCGGTTATTTCACCTTTTTTGCCTAAATATTTAATACGTACTTCTTCAATTTCCTGACGGCTGTTGCTGTTTTCAACCGCACTTAAAGCCTCGGCTTTAATAAGTGTTAATTTTTCTTTCATTCTATTTCCTCCAAAATAAAAATAGTCCCCGTCCCTATAAAAAGGGACGAAGACGTAGATTCTCCGCGGTACCACCCAGGTTTTTGCATCAGAGCAAACACTCTTTGGAAAAATAACGGTTTCCTAACCGTCGGCACTTACTTTTAATTCGGCGCCGCCGCTCAGAAGGGAACTTCGGTAAAGGGACAGTCTGCATTTTTCAGCCGTGAACACAGTCTCTGTAAAGGTCGTGCTTTACTTACTTTCCTTCATCAATGCGTTTGCATTTTTAAAAATAATAACACAAAATATTTTTAAAATCAACCTTTTTATGAAAAAAATTGAAAAAATCGCTTTTTTATGATATACTGCTTAACGGAGATGGTATTATGTTAGAAAAAATCGCAGAGCAAAGCTATAATGCGGCGCTTGAAATAATAGAAAAAGCAGGTCTTAAAGAGGGGGATATACTTGTTGTAGGCTGTTCGACCAGTGAGGTTGTAGGCAGTACAATAGGTACCGATTCTTCTCCCGAAACTGCGAAAGAAATAGTAAACGGTATTTTAAAAGCAATAAATGAAAAAGGTATTTTTATTGCCGCCCAGTGCTGTGAGCATTTAAACAGAGCCATAATTATTGAGGCTAAGGCTGTAAAGGATAAAGAAACAGTAAATGTTGTGCCTCAGGCTAAGGCAGGGGGTAGCTTTGCTACAGCCATTTATAAAAATCTTAAAAATCCCGTGGCAGTAGAAGAAATAAGTGCTGCTGCCGGTATTGATATCGGCTTTACAATGATAGGTATGCACATAAAAAAAGTAGCAGTTCCCGTAAGGCTTAAAAACAACCGTATAGGAAATGCCACTGTTCTTGCCGCAAGAAGCCGTCCAAAGTTTATTGGAGGATGCCGCGCGGTATATAACGAGGATTTACTTTAAAATAAGGAATGAAGCGAAAAGGTTTCACCCTTTTTTAAATGAGCTATTTTTTCCTTAAGCTCGGCAGATTCCTTTAAAAAATCTTCTTCGTCACCTGCACAAACTCGACAAATAGATACGCTGATACTCTCAAGGGTTTCGTGGTTTGTAAAAATATAAAGCGTCGGTTCAAAATCTTGCCAGACTCTACTTAGTTTGTCAAGAGAAGAATCGGTGCTTTTTTTATTTTGAAAATCTTTTTCACTTTGCTCTATTGCTTCTAAAAGCGAGTCGGTACATTTATTCACCGTATGGGAGGAAAAAGCAATAAGCAAAGACGTAATCACAATAAGCAGAAATGCCGCAATAAGACGCTTCATTTACTTTGCCTCCTTCATAATTATTTCCATACTGCCTTTTTTATCAAGAGTCATAAGAAAAACATCTTCTGCCCTGGCAGGTGAAATCATTTTTTCAAGGTGCGAAGCAGTTATATTAAGACTATTGATGGATTCCTTTATTATTTTTCCGTCACTTATAACAGGCAGGGGAAGTGTGGCTTCCTCAAGGGAAAGCCCGTCAATATCGCCTGTCTGTAATGGGCGGTACATACTTTTTTCCACAACACTTAAATTGCCGTTTACCTCAAGCACCGCAAATGCAATATCCCCAATTTTGAAGTATCCCTGACCCCGCAGAAGTTCTATAAGGTCAATAACCGTAAGTCTTACCTTTTTCATCATTTTCTGGTCAATAACGCCGTTTTTTATTATTACGGCGGAATTTCCGTTCATAATTTTACGAAGGGTAACCGACTTCATAGCCAGTACAGACAGTATAATTTCTAAAATTACCAGCATAAAAATAGCAACTATTCCGTTTAGTACAGGCTGGGTGTTGTCCTGTAGCGGAATAGCGGCAATTTCTGAAATAAGCAAGGTTATAACAAGCTCATTGGGCTGCATATCGCCTATCTGGCGTTTGCCCATAAGCCGTATTGCAAGGGTTACAAAAAAATAAACAACTGCGGTTCTGATTACAGTTACTATCACTTGAATCACCGCAGTTATTATTGGTTTATTTATCTTTATTATTCATATTGTAGGACAAAACCATAAGCTTGTCGCCAAAATGCACATTCTGAACCGCAACCTCAGGGTATGCAAGTCCGATATCGTAGTGGCTGAAATTTAAAAAGCCCTTAATGCCAAGCTTTACAAGCTTGTAGGCAATAGCCTCAGCCGACTCTTTAGGAATACACAAAACAGCGGCAGTAGGGTTGTTTTCCTTGCAAAATTCGTCAAATGAATCCATAGAGCGAATAGGAAGATTATGAACTATCTGACCTACAAGAGATTCCTTTTTGTCAAACAGACCGATAAGCTCATATCCTCTGTTATCAAAGCGTATGTGTGTAGCAATGGCACGACCTAAGTTACCCATTCCTATAATTACAATTTTCTGAGGCTTGTCAAGGCAGAGAATTTTAGCAATTTCGGTGGTCAGATGGGGAACATTGTAGCCGTAGCCCTGCTGACCGAAGCCGCCGAAGCAGTTAAGGTCCTGACGGATTTGACTGGCGGTAAGCCCCATTTTTCTTGAAAGCTCTGCCGAGGATATTCTGGTTATGCCTTGTTCTTTAAGGTCTTGCAAAAATCTATAGTATCTTGGAAGTCGGCGTATTACCGACGGAGATATTGCACGGTAAGCCATATTGCACCTCCATATATTTTTACTATATTATTATGTATCAAAAACTTAAATTTGTCAACATAAATAATGTTGTTTCATTGACAAAAATTATTTAAAATAGTATACTAAATATAATTATTATTAAAGAGGGAATATGCTATGAAAAAGTTGTCAGCTTTACTTATCTGTTTACTTCTTATCTTCACCCTTTGCGGTTGCGATAATACCGAAGCTATAATTGAAAATCTGTCAGATGCAGGTTTTAAGGTTGAAGAAATGAGTGAAAATAAAATAAGCAGTTTGAATTCTGATGTTAAGTATTCTTATAACGGCAAAGGCACAATTATTAAAGGGTACTACGGCACCGATGAAAAGGGTAATAATGTATTTGTGCTTGAGTTTTCAGACAGAGAGGATATGACCGTTTCATACAGAGAAATTAAGGCTCAGCTACCAAGCGGTCAGACTATCGATGTAAAGGGCAAGACCTTGGTGTATGGTATTGAAGATGGTGTAAAAGCGGCTTTAAAATAAGCCTTGAATAAGATATATTCTTGTGGTATACTTTTGTTAATTAGTTTTGCCGTTTTCGGCAGGGAGGAAGCAAAATGCTTGATATTAAATTTATAAGGGAAAATCCCGAGCTTGTAAAAGAAAACATAAAGAAGAAATTTAAGGAGCACAAATTACCACTTGTTGATGAGGTAATTCGTCTTGACGAAGAAAAGCGTGCCGCACAAACGGCCGCTAACGAGCTTCGTGCCCTTAGAAATAAAGTAAGTAAAGAAATTGGCGCTTTAATGGCACAGGGTAAGCGTGAAGAGGCTGAAGAAAAGAAAAAGCTTGTTACCGCTCAGGCAAAAGAACTGGCCGACCTTGAGACAAAGGAAACCGAGCTTTCTGCCGCCCTTAAAGAAAATATGATGAAAATACCCAACATTATTGATGACAGTGTGCCTATCGGTAAGGACGACAGCGAAAATGTTGAGGTTAAGCAGTACGGTGAGCAGACTAAGGTTGATTTTGAAATTCCTTACCACACCGATATTATGGCTCTCTTTGACGGTATTGATAAAGAGGCGGCAGGTAAGGTTGCAGGCGAGGGCTTTTATTACCTTTGCGGCGATATTGCCCGTCTTCACAGCGCAGTTACCGCCTATGCAAGAGATTTTATGATAGACAAGGGCTTTACCTACTGCATACCGCCCTTTATGATTCGTTCAAATGTAGTTACAGGCGTTATGAGCTTTGAAGAAATGGACGCTATGATGTATAAAATAGAGGGTGAAGACCTTTATCTTATAGGTACCAGCGAACATTCAATGATAGGAAAGTTTATTGATACCATAACAAATGAGGAAAAGCTTCCCTTAACCCTTACCAGCTATTCACCTTGCTTCAGAAAAGAAAAGGGTGCTCACGGTATAGAGGAAAGAGGTATTTACAGAATACATCAGTTTGAAAAGCAGGAAATGATAGTTATCTGTAAGCCTGAAGAGAGTATGCAGTGGTTTGAAAAAATGTGGAGCTACTCGGTTGAACTTTTCCGTTCTTTAGATATTCCCGTAAGAACATTAGAGTGCTGCTCAGGCGACCTTGCTGACCTTAAGGTTAAGTCCTACGATGTAGAGGCTTGGTCTCCAAAGCAGAATAAATACTTTGAGGTATGCTCCTGCTCTAACCTTGGCGATGCTCAGGCAAGACGTCTTGGCATAAAGGTTAAAGATACTGAAGGCAATAAATACTTTGCTCATACCCTTAATAATACGGTTGTTGCTCCTCCCAGAATGCTTATTGCTTTCCTTGAAAACAATCTGCAGTTTAACGGCGAAAAGTATTCTGTAAGAATACCTGAAGCACTTAGACCTTATATGGGTGGTAAAGATTTAATTACTTACTAAGCTGTAAAATTAAAAATCCCGACTTCAAGCGAAGTCGGGATTTTTGTTTGCTTATTTTAAATTACTGGTTATTAGCCTCAAAGTCACTGAATACACCTGCGAGGTAAAGCTTCATAAGAGCAAGGTCGGTGGTGTCAACAGCGCCGCTCTGGCTAACGTCGGCAACTGCTAACTGCTTATCTGTAAAGGTGGTAGCACCAACAAGATAAAGCTTTAACTGTGCAAGGTCGGTGGTATTTACAAAACCGTCGTCGTTGATATCGCCGAGAAGCTTTTTAACGGTGATAACACATTCTGCGGAGTAGGTAGTGCCTTGGTATGTGAAGGAAGCGGTAATGGTAGCTTCACCTTCAGAAACGGCGGTAACTAAACCGTTTACTACGGTAGCAAC
>JAZNQX010000007.1:0-6867 GCA_045590395.1 Acutalibacteraceae bacterium | reverse complement strand
TTCTGTAGTTTGGAATTTCACTTTAAACCGCAAATTCACCTTTTATTCGGCGAATAATATACCTATCGCTATGCTTAAAGTTGCTCTGTTTTATGCAATATTTACTCCCCTTTCAACCTGGTGGACTGCCCTACTTACTGATAAAGCACACTTAAACGAGTATCTTGTTCTTGCAATTACTATGATTATAAATTTAACTACAGAATATCTTTATGACCGCATAGTAGTGTTTGGAAAATCCATAGACACTGCAAAAAGACAAGAAAAGTAAAGAAAGTAATAAGTGTAAACCCCTGTCGATAATAATCGACAGGGGTTTGGTTTTAATCTATGTGTTTGAAACGATACATATTTTTATTTGTAATTCAAAGTGCATACATATCTAATATAAGAAATATTGGATTTTGATACTAACTCTTCTTCTATGTCAAAACCGTATTTTTTATAAAACATAACGGCATCGCTGTCAGTTTCGGCAATAATAGATTTTAGGCTTTTATCTCTTACATAATCTATAAGTTTCGTTCCAATACCTGAATGTCTTTCTTTACTATCAACTGCTATTCCCATGATTTCTACAGTTTTATCAGTTTCTTGTGTGGAAATTACACCAATGATTTTTTCGTTTAAAAAATATCCATATACAGAAACAGAAGAATCATTTTGCATTTGTTGAACTTTTATCTTAAATTTATCGAAAGTAGGCTCGAACATACAAGCTGAATATATATCATAGGTTTCATGAGTACACAAAATATCTTTTATGTTTTTTATCATTTGTTGTTTTCCTTTGCGGTGTTGATAGAGGCGATAAGAATTCTACGAATTGTACCGCATTGATTATATAAATCTTTTGCAATTTTTCTATCAATTATATCTGATTTAACAAACAGTTCAATCCAATATTCCGTTTCATAACACTCTTTAAGAGATATTTGAAGTTTGGCAACAAAATCGGGTTTTCCGTGAGCATAATTTGCTTCGTGGATATTAGCGCCAATAGAAGTTGCAGAACGTTCTAATTGATTAACAAGTGAGTAGTGTCCTTTTATATTTTCACAAAGCTTTATAACCTTTACAGAAAAATCCATTGACAAATCAACAAGTTTATTCTCTTTCAAAAATATCACCTCTGCGAATATTATAGCACTCTTAATGAAATATTGCTACGCAATATGAAATAATCCTAAAGGATTATGAAATTTTCTGCTAACGCAGAAAGTGAAATAAAATTCGCCTCTTCATATTTGCGAAGCAAATATTTCATACGCATAGCGTATTTCATAGCGAAGCTATTTCACTCGCCGTAAGGCGAATTTCATTGAAAAACCGACTTGTCGAAACAAGACGGTTTTTCTGGCAGGGGCAGAAGGACTCGAACCCTCGACGCACGGTTTTGGAGACCGACGCTCTACCAACTGAGCTATACCCCTATACATTCTGCTGATTTGAGAAAATAAAAAAACTGGTGGGGCAACAGGGACTCGAACCCGGGACCTACCGGTTATGAGCCGGGAGCTCTAACCAACTGAGCTAATGCCCCAAATCAGCAAAAACTATTATATCACATTTTCAAGGTTTGTCAATAAAAAAATATATTTTTATCATATTATTTTTATTTGTAATATCTGTTCTGCGGCACAAATGCCATTAACATTAAAAGCAAAAGATAAGGCAGGTCCAAAAACGCTTCATTCACCACATTACTTACCAGCTGTACAAAGGGTACTATGGGATTATAGTAGCTGCCATATGATATTATTACCTTTATAATTTCAAAGACTACCGTTACGGGAAAACAGGCTACAAGCAGGTGCATACACACAAAGGGATAGCGCTTTGAGTAGCTTCTTTTGGTATGGCAGAGCTTACCTATGAAAAGCAAAATTAAAAAGGCGGAAAACAGCACACATTCTACTGCTTTTGAGAAATATGTGAATATTTCATATTCGGTATAATGTGTATAAAGGGCAGTAATCTTATAGATACTTGTACCTGCGGTATAAAGCTTTACACCCAGCAAGAAAAAGTCGGGAATAAGAAGATAAGTATATTTAACCTTAAGCGCTAAAAGCACCGAAACGCTGAAATACACCAAAATACTTATAGCGTCTTCAGGTCTTATAGAAAGAAGCGCAGTTATATTGCCCGACTTATATGATAAATCGGCATTATAGACCAGCCGTTCAACCACTAAAGACAAAAACATTATAAAGGTGGCAACGCGTAAATTATGCTGATGTTTTTCGTTATGAAAAAACAGATGTCCCCTTTTGTGTGGCATACATAATCCTCTTTTTCTTAAAGAATATGCATCCCAAATATTTAAACTTGGGATGCACAGCTATGTTTTAATTAGTCCTTTTTCATAGGAGCCTGCGCCTTTAAAGCAGCGCGGGTTTTTCTTACTTCGCCGAGATTAGCGGTAAGGTCTTCATCAGCCTTGCGCATAATATCATCAACAAAATCCTGTGCGGCTTTGCGCATTTCACGGCTCTTAGCCTGAGCGTTAGCAATGATTTCCTGAGCCTTTTCCTGTGCAAGACGGGTAATTTCCTGCTCAGCAACCTTTGCTCTTGCCTGCTCCTCAGCAGAACGGATAAGATTATCAGCCTCCTGCTTTGCAGAGCTTATGATATTTGCTCTGTCGGTAACGATACCGCGAGCCTGCTTGATTTCGTTGGGGATATTAAGACGAATATCGTCTACTACAGCTCTAAGCTTTTCAATATCCACAAGTACTTTCTTTCCGGGCATTTTTATGCCACTGTCGAGGGCTTCGTCAAACTGTTCAAGTAATTCTTCCAAATTCATTTTCATCTATCCTTTCAACCTATTAATAATTTGTTTATGAATGATATCAGGGACGAAGCCGCTGATGTCACCGCCCATAGAAGCTATTTGCCTTACCATACTTGAGCTTAAATACATATTTTCAGCCTTTGTGGTAAGGAACAGCGTTTCAACCTCCGGATTTAATTTACTGTTGGTAAGAGCCATCTGAAACTCATACTCAAAATCCGAAAGTGCGCGCAGACCCTTTATAATTGCGCCTGCATTTTTTTCCTTAGCATAATCGGCAAGAAGACCGTCTGAAAATTCAACACAGACATTATCAAGGTCACCGATACATTGTTTTATAAGCTCTACCCTCTCCTCAGGGGAAAAGGCGCATTTTTTTGCAGGGTTCACCATAACAACAACAATAAGCTTATCAAAAAGCTTTGCCGCGCGGCGAATAATATCCAAATGCCCACGAGTAATAGGGTCGAAGCTACCGGGATATATGGCTGTTTCATTCTTCATTTTCCGGCACCTCCAAACAGTATTTAGTCACCTTAATATTTGAAAAGCGGTATTCTTTTTGTTTTACAAGATTACCGTAGCTGTCCTCAAGCACTACATCTGCAGGATGCTCACAAATTACTTTACCGTAAGGCTTTATACAGTCCTTTAAAAACGACAGCGCCTTTTCATAATAGCCGGAGTAGTAAGGCGGGTCTAAAAAACATATATCAAACTTATCGGTACCTTGCGCTAAAAACGAGGTGAAGTCACCCTTAATAACCTTTGCCTTATCAGAAAGCTTTGTATTACCAAGGTTTTCGTTTATTACATCTACCGCATCCTTTGAGCTGTCACAAAAAACAGCGAAGTCAGCGCCGCGGCTTAAGGCTTCAATACCCATTTGACCGCTTCCTGCAAAAAGGTCAAGCACCCTTGCGTTTTCAAGTTCAAACTGTATGGCACTGAAAACAGCTTCTTTAACCTTTTCTGTGGTGGGGCGTACACTTTCGCCGCTTAATGTCTTAAGCCTTGTCCCACGCGCAGTGCCTGTAATAACACGCATAATAAGACTCCTATAATTATACTTATCTATATTATCACACTAAACAGGGTGTTTTGTCAATAAAAACTTATAAATTTATATAAAAATAGTCACTCTGATTTCTCAGAGTGACTGTATTTTAGGTTTTTATCTTTGCTACTCTTACTACGTAACTGGTGCCGTACTGATATGCTTTACCCTGAATATTAACATTTTCACCGTCTTGTGTAAAGCTCAGTTCTTCCCCGTTATCAAGCCAACAAACCGATTTTATCTGTTTATCAAATGTAAAAATGTTGTCAACATTAAAGTCACGGTTGATAGCAACATTTTCATCGCTCTTCATAGAAAGGTCGTAGAAGAAAAGATAATATGTATCCCCGTCTTTCAACATAAAGTTGTCAGGTTTATCCTTTATGGATACTTCATAGGGCTCGGGATTATGCAATGCTTCGTCATTAAGTTTAGACCACTCACCCAGTATTTCCAAAGCGCCTTTATCTATGGTACGCAAGGTGCCGTCGGCTTTAGGTCCTACATTAAACAAAAAGTTTGAGCGGTATCTTCTGCAAATAGCATAACTTCTTATAAGATTTCCCGTTGATTTAAAGTTGAAATCAAGATTTGCTATACCCCAGTGGTCAGCAAAGGTTTCGCACATTTCACTTGCTATATACTTAGGCGCATCGGCAAGATTTATAGGCTTCGGTCTGCCTCTCTCAAAGGTAACGCTGTCAAGTTCAATATGACCCAGTTCTCCGCGGTTGGAAAGTCCGGTGTTATTTATAATCATAGCATCGGGTTGATGCTTTCTTATAAGTGAGTAAAGAGCATCCTCTTCCCAGTCCTCATTCTTTTTATCCCACATACCGTCGAACCAGAAGCCGCCGATTTTTCCGTATTTTGTGCAAAGAATTTCTACACTGTTTCTTAAATATTCAAGATACTTTTTAAAGTCGGTTTTGTAACTTTCTTCGTGCCAGTCAAGGAGAGTATGGTAAAGAAAAGGTATGATTTCATATTTGCGACAGGCATCTACAAACTCTCTTATTAAATCGCGTCCGCATATATGGGGAGCGTCAAAGGTATTAAGTCCGCAGGTATCAAAAAGAGAAAAACCGTCATGATGGCGAGTAGTAAGTGTAATATAACGGCAACCTGCTTCTTTAGCACTTCTTACAAGTTCATCAGCCCAATTTTCAGCAGGACTAAATACCTCAAGGGTTTTTAAATACTCATCCCACGGCATACTCAGGTTGTATTTTGCCCACTCGCCTCTGCCTATTACGCTGTAAAGACCGAAATGCACAAACATACCAAAGCCTAACTTTTCAAACTCTTTAATACGCTTTTCAATAATCATAATGTACCCTCAAAACAGCATTGAAAATCCGACAAAATTTATGACGGGTTTTCTTTATAACACTTATTTTATTTTATTGGTTGTAGTATCCTTCTGAATTACATCGTGAGCGCCGCCCTCAACAATACTTGTTGCAGAAACAAGGGTGAGTTTAGCCTTCTGCTGAAGCTCGGGAATAGTAAGCGCACCACAGTTACACATAGTAGATTTAACCTTCATAAGTGAAAGGTTAACATTATCTTTAAGAGTACCTGCATAAGGAACATAAGAATCTACACCCTCTTCAAAGGATAACTTCTTATCTCCGCCAAGGTCATAGCGCATCCAGTTTCTTGCTCTGTTAGAGCCCTCGCCCCAATACTCTTTAAAGTAGTTGCCGCCGATATTAACCTTGTTTGTGGGGCTTTCGTCAAAGCGGGCAAAATATCTGCCCAGCATAAGAAAATCTGCGCCCATAGCAAGAGCAAGCGTCATATGGTGGTCGTGAACGATACCGCCGTCAGAGCAAACAGGAATATATACGCCTGTCTTTTCAAAATATTCATCTCTTGCCTTGCAAACATCAATAAGAGCAGTAGCCTGTCCTCTGCCGATGCCCTTTGTTTCACGGGTGATACAGATAGAGCCGCCGCCGATACCAACCTTAATAAAGTCAGCGCCGCACTCTGCAAGGAACATAAAGCCCTCGCGGTCAACAACGTTACCTGCGCCGATTTTAACACTGTCGCCGTATTTTTCTCTTACAAAAGCAATAGTGCGCTTCTGCCATTCGCTAAAGCCCTCGGAAGAGTCAATACAAAGAACATCTACACCTGCATTTATAAGAGCAGGGATTCTTTCTTCATAGTCTCTTGTATTGATACCTGCGCCTACAATATAACGCTTTTCAGCATCTAAAAGCTCATTAACGTTTTCCTTGTGGCTGTCATAGTCTTTACGGAAAACCATATATTTAAGGTTTCCGTCTTTTGTAATAATGGGAAGAGAATTCAACTTATTATCCCAGATAATATCGTTAGCCTGCTTTAAAGTGGTGTTTTCTTCGCCGCAGATAAGCTTATCAAAGGGAGTCATAAACTCGCTTACCTTGGTAGCCTTGTCCATACGGCTTACACGGTAATCTCTGCCTGTAACAATACCAAGAAGCTTACCGCAACAGGTACCGTCATCAGTTACAGCAACGGTAGAATGGCCGGTTTCTTCCTTTAAAGCAATAATATCAGCAAGGGTAGCATCGGGAGTGATATTAGAATCACTTACAACAAAACCTGCCTTATAGTTCTTAGCGCGGGCTACCATAGCCGCCTCATCCTCAATAGACTGTGAGCCGAAGATAAAGGAAACACCGCCTTCTTTGGCTAAAGCAACAGCAAGTCTTTCACCTGATACCGACTGCATAATAGCACTGGTCAGCGGAATGTTCATAGTAATTGCAGGTTCTTCACCCTTTTTAAACTTTACAAGGGGTGTTTTAAGACTTACATTAGACGGAATACAGTGCTCGGAAGAATAACCGGGTACTAAAAGGTATTCGTTAAAGGTATGGGATACTTCTTCAAAATAAAAAGCCATAATTTCCTTCCTCTCATTATATATTTATATTGTTCTAATTATATTAAAACTGTCGCGCCTTGTCAATATGAAGAAAAATCTTCTTGCTTTTCTACTGCTTAAA
>JAZNQX010000006.1:0-3214 GCA_045590395.1 Acutalibacteraceae bacterium | reverse complement strand
TATTAAAATTTTTCCGGAATTTATGTCATAAAAACGCATCAGTAAATTTATTATTGTGGTTTTACCTGCACCCGTAGGGCCTACAATAGCTATTG
This sequence comes from Acutalibacteraceae bacterium, assembly GCA_045590395.1. Classification (GTDB taxonomy): domain Bacteria; phylum Bacillota; class Clostridia; order Oscillospirales; family Acutalibacteraceae; genus SIG607. The sequence continues at coordinate 3,119 of JAZNQX010000006.1, read as the reverse complement.
TTTCACCGCTTTTAGCGCATATATCCACATTATGTAAAATTTGTTTGTCACCTGTATAGCCAAAATCAACCTCTGAAAAATTAACATTACCCTTGACCGTAGCAAGATTTTCAGCATATGGTAAATCTTCTTTTTCAGGCTGCTCGTCAATAATTTTAAATACTCTCTCAGCGGCAGAAAATGCCGACTGAAATTCGTGGATTATATTGGCAAATTCGTTTATCGGACCAGCAAATTTACGCGAATACTGAACAAACTGGGCTACACCTCCAAGAGTAATAAAAAACAGTGAGCCCGATTTTACCGCGCCGGAGGTAGAATACATATACAGTATTCCGCCAAGAATCATAACAAGTGAAATAGAGAGATTATTTATAAAATTAACGGTGGGCCCCATTGCTGACGCATAATATTCAGATTTATAATATGCCTGCATTGCATCATTGTTGCGTTCATCAAACCTATTACATATTTCCTTTTCCCGAGAATATGCTTTTATTGTCCTGCAACCCGACAGCATTTCTTCCGCATAGCCATTAAGCTCACCAAGTTTTTTTGAGCGCAGTTTAAACATAGGCCTTACTTTTTTGGAGCGGTAACCCGTAAATAAAATAGATATCGGCACGGTAATGGCAAACACCAGAATAAGCGGCTTTGATATATTCCACATAAAAACAAGTGACCCTATAACCGTATATAAACTAGTCATTACCTGAACAAAATCGTGAGAAAGTGAGACATTTACAGTATCGATATCATATGAAATTCTACTTATAATATCGCCCGTTGCCGTTGTATCAAAATAGCCTATGGGTAAAACTGTCAGTTTATCAAAAAGCTCTTTTCTCATTCGTGAAATAACTTTTTGGCTTATATTTATCATAATAATTGACAGCAAAAAGGATAAAATAGCCGATAAAACATAGCAAATTATCATTTTTACAACGTTATCTCTAACAGATAAAAAATCAACGCCGTTAACATTTGCTATGGCGTCAATAGCGTTTCCGGAGTATTTAGGACCCATCAGCGCTAACTGATTAGATGTTAGCGTCATTATAATGGCCGCAATAAAAAGTGGCCAGAATTTTAAAACATAAGTCAACAGGCGCCATAATATATGAATTTTGTTTTTCGGTTTCTTATTCAACAAAGGCACCTCCCATTTGTGACTCATTTATTTCGTTGTATTCCTTGCAGTTTTGAAGTAAAAAATCGTGTTTGCCGTAACCGATAATTTTTCCTTCGTCAAGAACAACTATTTTATCACAATCTTTTATAGCACTAACTCTTTGCGCAATATTTATTATTATAGTATCACTCAAATTTTCTTTAAGAGCTTTTCTAAGTGCAGATTCAGTCTTATAATCCAGTGCTGAAGAACTGTCGTCAAGTATTAAAATAGGTGGCTTTGCGGCAACTGCGCGTGATATTAGTACGCGTTGCTTTTGTCCGCCGGAAATATTAGTTCCCTTTTGTGAGAGAATATGGTCATATCCATCGGCAAAATCCATAATAAAATCGTGAGCCTGAGCTATCTTTGCGCCAGAAATCATTTCATTACAAGTAATATCTCTGCCAAAACGTATATTTTCAGCAATTGTATCGTTATAAAGAAAATCATTTTGCATTACCGAGCCGAAATAGGAATAAAGCTGCTCTTTATCTATTGTTCGTATATCGTTTCCGTGCAGATATATGGCGCCGCTGCTTACATCGTAAAACCTTAGCAGTAATTTAATAACCGTTGATTTACCGCTACCTGTAGCGCCGATTATTCCAAGATTTTCACCTTTTTTAATTTCAAAGTTTATATCGGTTAAATCTTCTTTTTTACCGTTATAAGAAAATGAAACACCCGAAAACTCTATAATGTTATCATTGTTTTTAGGCGGATATTTTTTACTGCTTTGTGTAGGTAGCTCGTCTTCACAAAGCAAAACTTCCTCAATTCTGTTAGCAGATGCCATTGATTTACTTGCCATATTAAAAATTCGCGACAAAGCCATCAAAGACATAGATATCTGAGTAAAATACTGCATAAAGGCAATTACAGTTTCAGGGGAAGATAAATTATTTGTAACTCTTGATGCACTGATGGTAACAACCGCAACAATACCAAGGTTCATAAACAGGTTCATTATTGGATGCAGCGAGCTCATTGTAATACCTGCGCGTTTTTCGTCGCTTACCAGAGTGTCGTTAACCTTATCGTATCTGTTCTGCTCATAAGCTTCTTTGGATAATGCCTTAATAACGCGGATACCCTGAGTATCCTCACGCACAACTCTTACCATATTGTCAATAGATTTTTGTACCTTTGTATAAAGTGGGATACTTTTTCTTGAAATAAAATAAACACAGGTAAAAATTATTGGAATTGTTGCAATCATAACAAGGGATAAAAAGCTATCCATTATTAAAGTGATTATTACACCACCAAAGAGCATTATGGGCGCTCTGACACCCATACGCTGAATTACACCAACAAAATGATGCACGTTATATGTATCATTTGTAATTCTTGATTCAAGCGAAGCAACCGTAAACCTATCAATCTGCGCCGAGGATAGTTTAAGAGTTTTATCAAATAAATCATGACGTACCCTTAAGGAATATTCTTTTGAAACCTTTGCCGCCATTCTATTAGCAATAACATTAAAAATACAGGCAACCCCTGAGCATAAAATCATTAAGCCGCCCCAGTATACTATATCCCTAACTTTTTGACTTAATATTACAGTTTCGAGAATATGCGATAATATATACGGCAAAGCAAGTTCAACTAAGGTACCAATGATTTTAATTAAAAGCCCTACACTCATTCTGGGCAAAAAAGGCTTAAGATAGGAAACTAAGGTTTTCATACTTTTCCTACCTGCCTTTCCTCCATATACTTTTCCGCTTTTTCACTAATCTTTTGAAGCACCGTTTCAAAAATTTTAATTTCTTTTTCACTGATATCATCGGTCAAATACTTATTCCAGCATCTTGCAATCTCTTTTATCTGTGGCATTATTTCAAGCAATTTTTCAGTAGGATAAATATGTAAAATTCGTTTATCGCAGTTATCAGTTTCTCTGCTTATATACCCTTGCTCCTCTAATGCCGACAGACTA
>JAZNQX010000005.1:0-4258 GCA_045590395.1 Acutalibacteraceae bacterium | reverse complement strand
AAATGTTTTGGTAGGCAGTCTGCCCTTTAAGGATGATAGTGAAAGTAGTCTGGTAAAGCTTAATATTTTAAACATTTTGTTTGAGAAATACGGCGTTACCGAGGAGGATTTCCTTTCTGCCGAGCTGTGCTGTGTACCTGCCCTTAAATCCTTTGATTTAGGCTTTGACCGTTCTATGATAGGTGGCTACGGACAGGACGACAGAGTTTGCGCTTATCCTGCTCTTATGGCTATTATGAATATTGATACACCCGATAAAACAGCAATAGCTGTACTTGCCGACAAGGAGGAAACAGGCTCCGACGGTAATACGGGACTTAATTCTGATTTCCTAAGGAATATTATAGGCGATATTGCAAAAATGCAGGGAGCCGATTTATCCATTACACTCAGAAATTCAAAATGCCTTTCTGCCGATGTTAATGCGGCTACCGACCCTACCTTCCCCGAGGTTATGGACAGAAATAATGCCTGCTATTTAAACAGAGGCGTATGCGTTACAAAATACACCGGCGGCAGAGGAAAGTCCTCTACCTCTGATGCAAGTGCTGAATATGTAGCAGAAATAAGAGCTATGCTTGACAATGCAGGTATTGCTTGGCAAATGGGTGAACTTGGCAAGGTAGACCTTGGCGGCGGCGGAACTGTTGCTAAGTACGTTGCAAAGCTGGGCATAGATGTTGTTGACCTTGGCGTTGCCGTTCTCTCTATGCACGCTCCCGTTGAAACCACCTCTAAATTCGACGTTTATATGTGCTATAAGGCAATGTATGAATTCTTAAAATAACAAAAAATCTCCCTTACGGGAGATTTTTTTATTCTTCTATTTGCCAGTCAATAGGCGAAATACCGTTATTTTTAAGTATTTCATTGGTTTTTGAAAAATGCTTACAGCCAAAGAAACCGCGGTAAGCCGAAAGGGGACTTGGGTGAACGCTGGTCAGTTTTATATGTAAAGGATTATCAATTATCTGCGCCTTTGTTTTTGCAGGTGAGCCCCAAAGCAAGAAAACAACAGGGGTTTCTTTTTTGTTCAGTTCGCTAATAACTCTGTCGGTGAAAATTTCCCAACCCATACCTTTGTGTGAGTTTGCCTTTCCGCGCTCTACGGTTAAAACGGTGTTCAGCATAAGTATACCTTGCTTTGCCCATTTTATAAGCTCTCCGTGAGATGGTATTTTAAAACCGATATCAGAGTTTAGCTCTTTATATATATTAACAAGCGAGGGTGGCGGCGGATTACCTTTCAGCACAGAAAAACAAAGCCCGTGTGCCTGATTTGGCTCATGATAAGGGTCCTGCCCTAAAATAACCACCTTAGTGTCTTTGAAAGAGCAATATTTAAGAGCATTGAAAATATTATGCATATCGGGATAAACGGTTTTTGACGAATATTCGCTTTTTAAAAACTCTCTGAGTTTTAAATAATAAGGCTTTTTAAATTCGTCCTTTAGTATTTCGTCCCAGTCATTACCGAAGTTTACCATACCTTTCACCTCTTTGTAAATTCTATCATATAACCTTTAAAATATCAAGGAAACAATGGAATTCTACTGCCGGTAGAGTGCGAATTTTATCCCGTAGAGTTGGTATTATATACAGTAGAAACAATAATTTTATCAGTAGGTTGAATATAAAGCAAAATAAATATATTATAAAGGGCAGTGAGAAAATTTAAAAGGAGAAAAATAATGAGCAATTTCGTATTAAGCGGTTCTTCTACCGCAGATATAAGCAAAGAGCATTTTGAGGCAAGAGATATAAGGTTTGTTTGCTTTAAGTTTTCACTTGGTGATAGGGTGTATTCAGATGACCTTGGGCAAAGCATACCCTTTGAGCAGTTTTATCAGCGTATGGTTGACGGCGAGGAAACCAAAACCTCTCAGGTTAACGTTGACGAGTATATTGAATATTTCAGAGGACTTTTAAGCGAGGGTAAGGATGTTCTTCATCTTGAACTTTCCTCGGGAATTTCGGGCAGCTTTAATTCAGCGCGAAATGCTGCAGAAATTTTAAAGGAAGAATTCCCCGACAGAAAGCTTTATATAGTTGATTCATTAGGCGCTTCTTCGGGCTTTGGCCTTTTCCTTGATAAGCTGGCCGACCTTCGTGATGAGGGAAAAAGCATTGACGAAGTAAAAGAATGGGCAGAAAAGAACCGGCTTAATCTTCATCACTGGTTTTTCTCAACCGATTTAACCTTCTATGTTAAGGGCGGAAGAGTTTCGAAGATATCGGGCTTTTTCGGCGGTATGCTTGGAATTTGCCCTCTGCTTAATATGAATAATACAGGAAAACTTATAGCAAGAGAAAAAATCCGTTCAAAGCGCAAGGTTATTGAAACAATAGTTGATAAAATGGAAAAACACGCTAAAAACGGACTTATGTATAACGATAAATGTTATATTTGTAATTCTGCCTGTATTGAGGACGCCGAGATGGTAAAAAGCCTTGTTGAAGAAAGATTTAAGAAAATCAACGGCTCTGTTGAAATTAACTGGATAGGCACTACCATAGGCAGTCACACAGGTCCGGGAACAGTAGCACTGTTCTTCTGGGGTGACGAAAGAGTAGAGTAAAATTAAAATGAGGTATCCAAGAGGCACACTCCCTAAGGAAGTGTGCCTCAGTTATATTCGCCTAAAGGCGAGTTATATTGCTTCGCAGTTATATTTGGGCTTCGCCCAAGTTATATTCGATTCGCGAGTTTATGGCGAATATAATATAACTAAAACCAAGGGTTTTAATATCACTCTTTAGAAATATCTTGCCGTTGGCGAGGTATTCTAAAGAATATCACTGTGAGACCTGTCTCACAATATCACTCGTTATATGTATTTTTGAAACGGGTATTGTTTTAAAATATTTAACCCACTATGACACTTATCTTGAGAAAGCGTCATTATTAATATAAAAAGAAATTGGGAGAAACTTCTTTACGAAGTGTCTCCCAAGCAGACATCTTTTTTATGTTGAAATTAGTTATAATATTTCTTCTAATTTTAAGATAACGGTACTCATTTTTAAATCAAGAGCCATACATATTCTGTATAATGTTTCTAAAGTAGGCTTACGTTCACCACGTTCTATTGCACTTAAATGACTTCTTCCAATGTCGGCTAATCCGCTTAATACTTCTTGAGAAAGACCTTTTTGTTGTCTAAAGTAAGCAATAGTTTTTCCAACTTTTACTGGGTCGAGAGTAGCAATAAACATATTTTCACCTCAAAATATATTGTATGCTATATTTTTATCAATTATGAACACATATGTTGACAAATGAATACTTATGTGTTATAATATGGAAAACAATAATTCATTGGAGGAATTAAAAATGAAAAAAATCTTAGCAATTGCACTCTGTGTTTTGTTTGCAATGACAATGGTGGCTTGTACAGGCGGTGCTGAGCAGAATACAAATTCTGCAGCTGATGACAGCTCTGTGACCGATACGGAAAGCACCTCTGAAAGTTCAGAGTGGAAACAGTTCTTAAAGGATTATGAGGCTTGGGTTGATGATTATATTGTTATCGTTAATAAATATAAAGCTAATCCTACTGACACATCAATTTTAGCGGATTATACAAAGATGGTGAGCGATATGGCTGATTGGACTACAAGAACGGAAAAAGTTCAAGAAGAGCTAACAACTGATTCTGAAGCTTTAGCAGAATATACTAAGGAACTTTCAAGAATTGCAGGAAAATTAGCAGAAGTAGCTCAATAACAGAAAAGCCTCAAATACACAATTTGTATTTGAGACTCTTATTGATATTTGAATTATGCAAAAAGACTAATGCAAAATTTGCATTAGTCTTTTTTGGTGTATTAATGAAACTACCTGTTCTAAGGGGGAGTTTCGTGGATGCTTTGTTAATGAACATACTCGCCACAGCGATGGCTCCACTTGTCAGGGGAGCTGGCAGCCAACAGGCTGACTGAGGGGTAGTTTGAGAGAGTATTCTTTCTCTCCCTCCGTCTTTTTGCTTCGCAAAAATCCACCTCCCTCGTCAGAGGGAGGCAAACTGGCGTACATATGGCGGTATAGCACATTATAAGTCGAGCCGAAAGTTCTGATTATTCATAAATGGGGAACTTTTCGCAAAGCTCAATAACCTCTGCCTTAACGGTTTCCTTGTTTGCTTCAAAGTCGGTAGCAATAAGGTAGAGCCAATGAGCAATTTTCTTCATTTCCTCTTCCTTAAAGCCTCTGGTGGTTACTGCAGGAGTACCTATTCTAAGACCGCTTGTAACAAAT
>JAZNQX010000004.1:0-2440 GCA_045590395.1 Acutalibacteraceae bacterium | reverse complement strand
ACCGCGAAGCTGGTCCATATACATTACAAGACTTGTAGAGCCGTCCTTTGCTGCTTTATCAAGCTGAGTTCTTGTCCAGTCAAAAACGGGCATAAAGTTATAGGTAACGCATTTTACACCGTATTTCGCGCAACGGCGGATATTTTCGCAGTAAACATCAATAAGCTTATCGGCGTTTTCCTTGCCCAGCTTTATATCCTCGTGAACGGGGATAGACTCAACAACGTCGAAAATAAGACCGTTTTCCTCACAGGAGGATTTTAACTTTTCAATGCTTTCTTCAGGCCATACTTCGCCGGGCACAACATCGTAAACAGCAGATACGATAGAACGCATACCGGGAATCTGAGAAATATACTGAAGGGAAACAGGGTCGCCTTCACCGTACCAACGGAAAGACATCTTCATATTCATAAAGTTCACCTCTTAAGGAGAATTATAACATATAAATATTATATTTACAATTGCTTTTTTCACTATTTATTTATTACTTTTTTAAACATCTGACGGTGAAATCTTTTTTAAAATAGGGTATTGACAAATTTACCCTGATTCGATATAATATTTTGGTAATGATGGGAGGACTGTGTGTGATTCTTGACCTGAAGAAACTGTTTGTTACAGAGAATTATACCCTTCCTATCGACTGTAGTATTGATTTTTCAAGTGTTGAGTATATGGGTGCATATCCGCTCAAAAAGCCCGTAGAAGTAACAGGAAAAATCACTAACAGAGCCGGTCTTATTACGCTTTCGCTTAAAATGGTGTATGTCTTTTCAGCCCCTTGTGACAGGTGCGGGCTACCAACCGAAACCTGCCATACGGTAGAGCTTGAAAAGTCCTTGGCTCCCGAAATCGCCGGTGATGAGAATGATGATATTATTATAGTGGAAGATTTAAAGCTTGACCTTGATGAGCTTGTCTACACCGAAATTATCATCTCACTTCCGATGAAGCACCTTTGCCGAGAGGACTGTAAAGGATTATGTTCAGTTTGCGGCAAAAATTTAAACGAAGGTAAGTGTCAGTGTGAAACAAAAACTATTGACCCTCGTTTGCAGGCTCTGGCAGATTTATTAAAAGAAGATTAACTTTTTATTTTAAGGAGTTGTATTTAAAATGGCAGTACCGAAGAGAAAAACATCTAAAGCAAGAAGAGATAAAAGAAGAAATAATTTATGGAAGATTTCTGCTCCCGCACTTGTTAAATGTCCTCGTTGCGGCGAGTACAAGCGTCCTCATCGCCTTTGCAACGCTTGCGGTTATTACGGTGACCGTCAGGTAGTTAAGGTAGAAGACTAATTCTCTTAATTGTAGGCTTGGGTAGAGTGGGAATTTTCCTTCTCTGCCCTTTTTTTCTGTGAAGGGTAGGTGAAACACAGTGGCAGTAAAAATTGACGGCGTAGCAGCAGGCTCGCCCGCCGATAAAAAAGGTATTAAAAGCGGCGATAAAATTTTAACGGTTAACGGTAATGAAATTATTGACGTGCTGGACTACCGTTTTTATCAGGACGAAAAACGCTTAAAACTGGAAATTGAAACAAATGACGGCAAGGTTAAGAAAATTCGCATAAATAAGGGCGAATATGAGGAGCTTGGTCTTGAATTTGATTCCTATCTTATGGATAAACAGCATTCCTGTAAAAATAAATGTATATTCTGTTTTATCGACCAGTTGCCAAAGGGTATGAGAGATACCCTTTATTTTAAGGATGACGATTCACGTCTTTCCTTTCTTTTCGGCAATTATATTACCCTTACAAATCTTACTGAGCACGAAATAAGCCGTATAATTAAAATGCATATAAGCCCCGTAAATATTTCGGTGCATACCACAAACCCTGAACTTCGGTGTAAAATGATGAACAACCGTTTTGCAGGGGAGTGCCTTGATATTCTGCGCCGTTTTAACGAGGCCGGTATAGCAATGAACTGCCAACTGGTTTTGTGTCCCGATTATAACGACGGCGACGAGTTGAAACGAAGCCTTAAGGATTTAATGGAATATGAAAATATAGTTTCTGTTGCCTGTGTTCCCGTAGGACTTACAAAATACAGAGAAAATCTTGCAGAAATAGAACCTTACAATAAAGAAACAGCAGGACAGGTTCTTGACATTATAGAAGATTTTGCCGTAAAATATAAGGAGAAGTACGGTGTCCGCAAGGTTTACGGTGCCGATGAATTCTACCTTAAAGCCGAAAGACCTATACCGACAGCTGAGTTTTATGGCGATTTTGACCAGCTTGATAACGGCGTTGGTATGTGGTCACTGTTTAAAAGTGAGGCCTTTAGCGCGGCAGAGGATATAAACAGCTGTGACGGTGTTAAGAGAACCGTTGTAACGGGCGAGGCGGCATATCCGCTGCTCTGCGAGATTGTGGATAATCTGAAATCAAAAATTAAAAACCTTAACTGTCAGGTAGTAAAGATTAAAAAC
>JAZNQX010000003.1:0-5242 GCA_045590395.1 Acutalibacteraceae bacterium | reverse complement strand
CGCAGACCGTCAGACAGTCTGCGCCAAAGCACTAACTAAAGGTATTGTAAACTACTTTGCTACACAAAAACATTAAAAGTATTTTTCGCAAAAATATTTGCCTATACTTCCAAGAAACTTGATAACCGGTTCTCTCAGTTCTTCGGGATAGTACCGCCAGGCGCAGACAGTTTCAAAGTTCAAAACACCTTGATAATCATAGTCTTTCAATGCGCTCATTATGTAATTCCAATCAACAGTACCCAAAGAAAAAGGTACCGTATGGTTATCCTCGTTTATTCCTACCTCGTGAAGATGAAGAACCTTAAGATTTTTACCCAATGTTTTAACGGCATATCTTATATTGGTGCCTGTAAGTATACAGTGTCCTGTATCAAGACAGAAACCGAAGCACTCTGCACCTGCCATACCGTTTAAGGTTTCAATGTAACGATTGATTTCTTCATAATCATTGCAGGTTGCCTCAAATATTTTGTTCTTCATTCTCGCCCACATATTTTCAAGACAGGCCACAACATTGTTTTCTTTAAGAACATCAATAAATTCGGAATAAAACTCTATATTAGCCTTGAAAACATCTTCTTTTTCCATATTGCTGTAAAAAGGAAAATTTCTGGGATGGATTACTATATAAGGGCAATTCAGGTATCTTGCCGCAACAATTGTTCGGTTGATAACCTTTTTGAAGTATTCTTTTACCTCACCTTCAAAGCAGGAAGGAAAAGGCGCATGGCATTGCTCTATTTTCAGTCCGTTTTGCTCAGCCGCGTCCTTGATACCGTCAAGGTACTCAAAAAACTTTTCGTCGCTAAGCTCATAAAATTCACTTTTGGTAAAAGAATCAACACCTAATTTTCCGCCGGTTTTGTTAAAAATCATATCAAAACCTAAATCAATTGCTCCGAAACCCGCCTCTTTGATTAAAGGAAAATTCTTTTCAGCAGTTTCCTTGTTATAAGCAAGTTCAGATACTGATAATCCACAAATCATGCTATCCCCTCCAAAATTTCTTACAGCCATTATAATACACCATTAACCACAGTTTTTCAAGACAAATATTCATTTTAAAACAGGAAGGTGAACAACTTTGAAAGAAAAAAAGCGTGGCATACGCATAAAAACCAGAATAATACTGACCGCTCTTGTAGCTGTTTTTACCGTTGCTTTTCTTTTAATCAGTGTTATTGAATTGCAGCTAAATTTCCTGCCCCTATTCTCTTTACTTGAGCTTTTCGGAATTATCACTGCAATTTACATAATTAACAAGCGTGATAACCCAAGCTATAAAATAGCCTGGATAGTTTTTATACTTGCGCTTCCTGTTTTCGGACTTATAGTCTATATGCTGTGGGGCGGTCAGCGTACCTTCCCTCACCTTAAAAAGCGGCTTAAAAAATGCAGTGAGAGGTATATGCGCCACTTAGAGCAGGACCCTGCCGTTAAAAGAATTATATCCTATGAAGACTCCTCCCGTACTCGTCAGGCGGCATATCTTTGTAATGAGTCGGGATTCCCTGTTTATCAGAACACCGATGCTGAATATCTATCCCCGGGGGATAAATTTTTAAATCGACTTTTAGAAGAGCTTAAAAAGGCTGAAAAATACATTTTTCTTGAGTATTTTATTATTGCAGATGGAAAAATGTGGGACGCTATTTACAATATTCTTATTAAAAAAGCCGCAGAGGGCGTAGAAATTAAAATTATGTTTGACGATTTTGGCTCTATAAAGCGTCAGCATAAGGATTTTCTGCCGCGCCTTAAGGCTCACGGCATAGCGGTTTCCATTTTCTGCCCTATTAACCCTTCTCTTAATATTGTTATGAACAACCGCAATCACCGTAAAATAATAGTTATTGACGGAAAGGTTGCCTTTACTGGCGGAATTAATATTGGTGACGAATATATAAACGAATTCGAGCGCTTCGGCTATTGGATGGACTGCGCCGTTATGATAAAAGGCAACGCCGTAAAAAGCTTTATAGTTATGTTCTGCACCATGTGGGAATACAATACGGGTATGCAGATGATGATGTCGCGGTATTTTACAGAATATGCTATGGATAATGACAGCTACGTTATCCCTTACTGTGACTCACCTATGGATAACAGGTCTACTGCTGAGGGTATTTATCTGCAAATGCTTAATACCGCCCACAGATATGTTGATATAGCCACGCCCTATCTTATACTTGACGATAAAATGAAAAGCGCCATTACTCTGGCGGCAAAATCGGGGGTAAGAATTCGTATAGTAACCCCAAGTATACCCGACAAAAAATATGTCCACCCCGTAACCCAGTATTATTATTCAGAGCTTTTAGAGGCAGGGGTAAAAATTTATGAATACACACCCGGCTTTATACATTCAAAAATGTTCATTACCGATGACTCATCTGCAACGGTGGGCACCGTAAATATGGACTACCGCAGTTTCTTCTTCCACTTTGAGTGCGGCGTATGGTTTACTAATGAAGACACCATAATTGATATGGAAAAGCATTTTGAGGAAATTATAGCCGAGTCAAAGGAAATTACCATAAAGGAATGGAACAGACGAAGTATAGGCGACCGATTTAAGCAGTGGATACTTCATATATTTTCCCCTCTTATGTAGAAAAACAGGGCTGTTGGCTTTAAAAACAGCCCGTTTTTTGTGCATTTTGCTCATTAATTTTTTAATTTTGCTCAAATTTAACAACTTTATTAGCGATTTGTTCTAAAAAATAGCACATTTTACCGTCGTATTGCCTATTGCATTTTTTCTCGTTTTAGAGTAATATAATATTAAGAAAATAAGGTATACTATAATTAGAAAATAAATGAAAGGAAGATGTCGGTTATGAGTCAATATACCTCAAAAATGCTGACTGAAATGATCGAAAAAAAACTTTCTCATAATTTTGGCGTTACACCTGCTCAGGCTTCTGATGAGCTTTTCTATAAAGCCTGCGCTCTTGTTCTTCGCGATATTATGGGAGAAAAAAGAATTAAGTTTAAAGAAGAAACTAAAAAGCAACAGGCTAAAACCGTTTATTATCTCAGTATGGAATTTCTTATGGGCCGTTCCTTTAAGAACACCCTTTTTAATTTAGGTCTTGTTGACGAGATGGAAAAAGCTCTTTCAAAATTCAAGGTTAAGCTTGATACCCTTTATGAATTAGAGCCCGATGCAGGTCTTGGCAACGGCGGTCTTGGTCGACTTGCCGCTTGTTTTCTTGACGGCCTTTCCTCAGGCTCATATCCTGCTATGGGATACTGTATCCGTTACGAATACGGTATTTTCCGTCAAAAAATTGTTGAGGGTTGGCAGACCGAGATGCCTGATTTCTGGCTTCCCGGTGGCGAAGTATGGCTTGAACCCCGTCCTGCATCTGCAGTAGATGTTCACTTTGACGGAAAAATTAAAGAAACCTGGGATAGCCATTTCCACCATGTTGAGCATGTAGACTACACCACCGTTCACGCTATGCCCTATGACCTAATGGTAGCAGGTAAGGACGGCAAAACCGTTAACGCACTTCGTCTTTGGGCGGCAGAGTGCCAGGATATTAATATGTCTGCCTTTAATCAGGGAGATTATGTTCGCGCTATGGAACAAAAGGCTATGGCTGAGGTTATCAGTAAGGTGCTTTACCCTGAGGATAATCATTCCGAAGGAAAATCCCTTAGACTTCGTCAGCAGTACTTCCTCGTTTCTGCCTCTATTCAGGATATTTTAAACAGACATCTTCGCACCTATAATACTCTTGATAATCTTGCAGAAAAGGTTGCTATTCACATTAACGATACCCATCCTGCCCTTACCGTTCCCGAACTTATGCGTTTTTTACTTGACGAATGCGGTTACGACTGGGACAGAGCCTGGAAAATCGTTCAGCGCACCGTTGCTTATACCAACCACACTATAATGAAGGAAGCACTGGAGTGTTGGCAGGAGGATATGTTCCGTCACAGACTTCCCCGTATTTATCAGATAGTAAAGGAAATTGATAATAGACACAGACTTCATATCTGGGAAACTACAGGTGACTCAAAGTTAGTTGAAGACACCGCAATTATTTCGGGCGGTGTTGTGAGAATGGCAAACTTAAGTGTTGTAGCCTCTCACAAGGTTAATGGCGTATCAAAGCTTCACAGCAAAATCTTAACCGATTCTCTATTTAACGATTATTATAAATTAACCCCCGAAAAGTTCACCAACGTAACCAACGGTATTGCCCACAGAAGATGGCTTTGTCAGGCTAACCCTGCCCTTACCGCTTATCTTACCGAGCTTATCGGCGACAAATTTGTTAAAGACGCTTCTCACCTTAGTGAGCTTATGAAGTTTGCTGACGACAAGAGTGTACTGATAGAGCTTGGCAAAATAAAGCATAATAACAAAGAACGCCTTGCAAACTATATAAAAGAAACTACGGGCACGGTTATTAACCCCGATTCTATCTTTGATATGCAGGTAAAAAGACTTCACGAATATAAAAGACAGCACCTTAATGCCCTTCATATTATTTCTGATTATCTGTATCTTAAAGAAAACCCCAATGCCGATTTTACACCAAAAACCTATATTTTCGGTGCAAAGGCGGCTCCCGGTTATCTTCTTGCAAAACAGATAATAAATATGATATGCCGTCTGTCAAAGGAAATTGAAAACGACAGAACGGTTAACGATAAACTAAAGGTATTATTCCTTGAGGACTACAAGGTTACCCTTGCCGAGCTAATGATTCCTGCCGCCGAAATAAGTGAGCAGATTTCTCTTGCTTCTACCGAGGCAAGTGGTACCGGAAATATGAAGTTTATGATGAACGGCGCAATTACCCTTGGCACCGAGGACGGCGCTAATGTTGAAATCCATGAAGCTGTGGGCGACGACAATATAATTATTTTCGGTATGCACACACCGGAGGTATTAAAGCTGCAAAAGCAAGGCTATAACCCCTCCAGCTACTACTGTAACAATGAAAAACTTAAAGCGGCGCTGGGCTTTATAGAAAAAGGCATTGGCGGTCAGCCCTTTGACAATATATACAGAACCATAACAGGTGTTGACACCTATATGGCTCTTGCAGACTTTAATGACTACTGTGCAGCTCACGATAAGGCTTCAACTCTTTATAACGATAAAGAGCGTTGGAATAAAATGGCGCTTGTTAATATTGCAAAATCGGGCATATTTGCCGCAGACCGTTCAATAAAGGACTACGCCGATAACATCTGGAACATTAAACCTGTTAAG
>JAZNQX010000002.1:0-3463 GCA_045590395.1 Acutalibacteraceae bacterium | reverse complement strand
CACTATAGTTGATGCAGTTCAGGAAGGCAGAGGCATTTACTCAAATATCCGCAAGGTTGTAGGCTTCCTGCTTGGAACAAATATAGGTGAAGTAATCTCTGTATTCGCTTCAATGCTTATATGGCAGAAATCTCCCTTCCTCTCAATGCAGCTTTTATGGATTAACCTTGTAAGCGATAGTTTTCCTGCTATTGCGCTTGGTATGGAAGCAGTCGAAAGCGATGTTATGAGCCAGAAACCGAAGCCTAAAAGTGAAGGTCTGTTTGCCCACGGCTTAGGCATAAAAGTAGTTTTGCAAGGACTGCTTTTTGCCGCTCTTTCCCTTATCGGCTTTGTAATCGGTGGTGGCACTAATGAAGCTACCGAAGAAATGGGAAGAACAATGGCCTTCATTATTTTAGGCTTCTCACAGGTAGTTCACTCCTATAATATGAGAAGTGAGCATTCAATATTTGCCATAGGTGTTTTCAGCAACAAAAAGCTTAATATGGCGGCGCTGTTCTCTACCCTGCTTATGATATTGGTGCTTTTCACCCCTATTCGCCACGCTTTCTCTCTTGCCCTTCTTGATGCAAGGCTTTATCTTATAGCACTGGGCCTTTGCTTTATTCCGGTAGGAATAATGGAATTTGCAAAGCTTATAAAGTTTATATTCAAAAAATAAGTAAAAAAATAAAACACCTTTCGGTGTTTTATTTTTTTGCATCAAATACTGTCGGCGATGGTATAAATAAGCTTTTCTGTTTTCTTCCAGCCAAGGCAGGGGTCGGTTATTGACTTGCCGTAAACATGGTCGCCGATTTTCTGACATCCATCCTCAAGATAGCTTTCGATCATAAGACCCTTAACAAGATTTTTAATTTCATCGTTATGGGTGCAGCTGTAAATTACATCCTTTGCAATTCTGGGCTGTTCCGAATACTTCTTAGCAGAGTTAGCGTGGTTAGTATCTATAATAACCGAAGGATTAAGAAGACCCGATTTTCTATAAAGCTCGGCAAGCTCAGCAAGATTTTCATAGTGATAGTTTGATACGCTGTTGCCGTTTATTCCTGTATATCCGCGCAAAATAGCGTGAGCAAGAGGGTTACCGTCACTTTTAACCTCCCAACCTCTGTAAATAAAGGTATGGCCGTGCTGTGCGGCAGAAATTGCATTCATCATTACGGTTAAATCACCGCCTGTGGGGTTTTTCATACCAACGGGAGTATCCATACCGCTTGAAACCAATCTATGCTCCTGATTTTCAACCGAGCGTGCACCTACAGCAACATAGGAAAGCAGGTCACACAGATATCTATGATTAGATGGATAAAGCATTTCATCTGCACAGGTAAAGCCGTAATCAGAAAGTGCTTTCATATGCAGACTTCTTATAGCCACTATACCGCTTAGCATATCGGGGTTTTTGTCGGGGTCAGGCTGATGAAGCATACCCTTATAGCCTGCACCTGTAGTACGGGGCTTATTGGTATATATTCTTGGAATAATAAAGATTTTATCCTGAACCTTATCCTGTACAAGACGCAGTTTTTCAATATACTCAAGTACGCTCTCGGGATAATCGGCAGAGCAAGGGCCTATTATCAGTAAAAACTTATCAGATTCACCTGTAAAGATTTTTCTGATTTCTGCATCCCTTTGTTCTTTTATCTTTCTTTCTCTTTCCAGTACCGGATATTCTTTTTTGATATCCATAGGTATCGGCAACTTTCTTTTGAATTCCATTCCCATTTTTTAACCTCTCTTATCAAAACGCTTTCTCCTAAGGGTAGAAGTGCGCATCATTTCTCTCATTTCTTCTCTGTTATCTGTCATTATTGCCTTTTTCATTTTGGCAAGACTTTCCTCAAAACCCTCAATTTCTTTTAAAAGAGGCTCTTTATTAAGCAGGAAAAGTTCACTCCACATTTCATCGTTTATTTTGGCTATACGGGTTAAATCTCTAAAGGAGTCACCTGTATATTTAACAAGACCTTCGTCATCCTTAGCGCACATAAGCGATATAGCAATACAGTGGGTAAGCTGAGAAAGAAAAGCAATCATTTCATCATGCTTTTCAACACTAAGCCTTGTTATACTGTAAAAGCCTAATTCTTCTCCAAGATTTTCACAAAGTCCAATGGCATCATCAGTATTTTTTTCGGTAGGAACAACAATGTAGTTTGCGTTTTTAAAAATACTAGGGTCGCTGTTAACAACACCGCTTACCTCTTTACCTGCCATTGGGTGCGCCGATATATACTCAATATCACTGCGCAACATATCCTGTATTTTGTCTACAACTCCACCCTTTACACCCGTTACATCGGTAAGTATAGCACCCGATTTAATATATTTCTGGTACTTTTTTATCCAGTCTATAAACACAGTGGGATAAAGTGCAAAAATTATAAGGTCGGCTTCTCCTACTGTTTCTTCATTAACAAGAGTGCTTCCCTTCATAATAATGCTGTTTTCAATAGCAAAATCAATAGAATCCTGAAGCTTTGTTACCGCGCTAACATTATAGCCTTTATCGGTAAGCGCCTTTGCATAGCTACCACCTAAAAGACCAAGACCCACTATAAGTATATTCATATTTTTATTAAGTTTCATTTTTATGCACCTTTATTTCAAGTAAAGAAAGCTTCTCAAAAAAATCGGGGAAGCTTTTGTTTACAGCCTGAGCGTCATTTATGACACCTCCGGTAACGGTAGAAAGAATTGTCAGAGTCATAGCTATTCTATGGTCATTATGGGCAAAAAGAGGTTCAGTAGGCTTTTTTAGTTCACTAGCGTAAATTCTCACGCTGTTTTCATATACATCCGCCCTAGCACCGAATTTTGAAAGCTCCTTTACCATACACAAAACTCTGTCGCTTTCTTTAATTCTAAGCCTTTTTGTATCGGTAAATAAAGCGCCCTTTCCTGCCGCCGCAAGCCCGAACAGTATGGGTCCCAAATCAGGACAGTCGGCAAGTGAAATTTCGGCATTATCACTTTTAAGTTTCAAAAACAAATCGTCATAAACCTTATCACCCTGAAGGCTGTCGCTGTTTAGCCCTGTGGTCGTAACCTGACCGCCCAGCATATTCAGAGCATCGAAGAAGGCGGCATTTGAATAGTCACCCTCTACCTGTAGTTTTCTCGGCTGATAGGTTTGTTTACCCTTTATTTTTATCTGCCTGATATTACTGCTGTCAATTTCTATTCCGAAAGCCTTAAGTGCCGAAACTGTAAGGTTTAAATATGACGCACTTTCCAAATTGCCCGTTATATTTATTACACTGTCGTTTTTTGCCAGTGGTAAGGCAAAAAGCAGTCCCGAAATAAACTGACTGCTGACACCGCCGTCAACCTCATATACTCCGCCGCTAAGCTTTCCGGAAACCTTTATGAAATCCTTGTCCTTTTTAAAGAAAAATCCGTTTTCTTTACACAGTTTTTCATAAATGTCCATAGGACGTTCCATAAGCTTACC
>JAZNQX010000001.1:0-4163 GCA_045590395.1 Acutalibacteraceae bacterium | reverse complement strand
TGATTACTGTAGCTTTCCACCGCCGCGCAAATGGCAAGCAGTACCTCCTGGCTTAATTTTTCACTTTTAATATGAGATACGGTAAAGCTCCCTTTAGTCAGCGTTCCTGTTTTATCAAAAACAAAGGTATCACATTCCGATAAGGTTTCCATAAAGCCTGTGCCTTTAATAAGCACCCCTCTTTTTGAAGCCGCGCCTATACCGCCGAAAAAGGTAAGGGGCACCGATATAACAAGGGCGCAGGGGCAGGATATTACAAGAAAAATAAGCGCCCTTTTTATCCACTCTAAAGAATTACCGCCAAAAAATTGCGGTATTATTGCAAGAAGCAAGGCACCCACTATAACAGCAGGGGTATACCACCTTGCAAATTTTGTTATAAACTTTTCACTTTTTGTTTTGTTTGCTGCGGCATTTTCTATAAGCTGACTTATTTTTGAAACCGAAGATTCACTAAAAGGTTTTGTAACCTCCACCTTTAAAACAGAGCCAATATTTATAAAGCCTGCAAGTACACTGCTAAGCGAGGAAACATCTCTTGGTGCCGACTCGCCAGTAAGAGCAGAGGTGTCAACAAAGGACTCTCCTTCTACTACCACGCCGTCAAGTGCGATTTTTTCGCCGCTCAGCACCGTAATTACCTCTCCCACCATTACCTCGTCAGGAGAAACAGTATATTCCTTGCCATCCCTTTCTACCCTTGCGGTATCGGGTCGTATATCCATAAGCTTTGCTATACTCTTACGGCTTTTGCCCACAGCGTAGGACTGAAAAAACTCGCCTATCTGATAAAAAAGCATTACGGCAACACTCTCGGTATATTCACCCAGCACCACAGCGCCTATTGAGGCTACCGACATAAGAAAATTCTCATCCAGCAGTCTTCTGTGCCTTAGTCCCAGAACAGCCTTGGTTATTACATCATAACCTATGGTTATATAAGCGGCAAGGTAAAAGGCCGCCGTTAAGGTTTCGTTTATCTCCAGCTTGTCCGTTACTATGGCTATAATAAGCAGTAGTGCCGAAAAAATTATACGCAGTAAAATTCTTTTTTGTTTACGCGTCATTTATTTTTCCTCAAAATTCAATATCACAGTCAGGTTCTATTTTTTTAATAGTTTCCTGCGCTTTTTTTAGTATTTCGTCAAATATACCGTCATCTGCCTCAAGGGTTAATTTTTGAGCGATAAAGTTTATATTGACGCTGTCAACACCCTTTATTTTTGCAATTTCGCCTTCCATTTTTGCGGCACAATGGGCGCAGTCAAGGTCACTTAAGTTATATGTTTTTTTCATAATTTTCTCCTATTCTTCGATATGCTCCATACCGTTATTTATTATTGTTGTAACATGGTCGTCGGCAAGGCTGTAAAAAACGGCTTTGCCCTCTTTTCTGAATTTTACAAGCCGCGCTTGTTTTAAAATTTTAAGCTGATGGGATATTGCCGAAATGGTCATTTTTAAAATTCCTGCTATATCGCAAACACACATTTCCGATTTTGACAGAACATAAAGAATTTTTATGCGGGTAGAGTCACCGAAAATTTTATAAAGGTCAGCAAGGGCATAAAGTTCTTCCTCTTGCGGCATAGCCGAGATAACTTCGGACACAATATCTTCGTGAACATGCATAAATTCACACGAAGGTAAATCTGCCATACAAAGCCTCCTTTTATCATTTGAACAACCATTCAAATGTTCTGATTTTATTATATGTTTAAAATTTCCTTTTGTCAATATATTTCTTGAAGAAAAAATTATTAAGTGGTATACTTATTTTAACAAATAACCGAGGTGTGTTTATGAAGCTGAATTACAAAAGAACCATACTTATAGGCTTTGGATTTATGTCTATACTTGCCTTCTGGCAGTTTTACGACCAGGTTGTTCCCTTTATACTGGAATATACCTTTGGTCTTAAAACCTTTGCCGCCAACACAATTATGGCGGCGGATAACGTTCTTGCTATTTTTATGCTACCGCTTTTTGGGGCAATTTCAGACCGTACAAGAACTCCCCTTGGCAAACGAACCCCCTATATACTTTTCGGAACATTAGCTGCTGTAGTATTACTTATTGTGCTTGGTCTGTTTCACGAGGGCGTTAACTTCTGGGGCTTTTTTATCACCCTTATGGTGCTTCTTATTGTTATGGGTGTTTACCGCACACCTGCCGTTGCATATATGCCCGATGTTACCGAAAAGCCACTGCGCAGTAAGGCAAACGCCATTATAAACCTTGTTGGCTATATCGGCGGTATTTTTGCCACCGTTGTTATGATGTTTATGCTAAAAAGCGAGAAAAATGCAGAAGGGGAAAGCGTATACACCGAAAACCAGTCCTTTATGCCGGTGTTTATTGTTATTGCCGCCTTTATGCTGATTTCGGTTCTTATAATGGTATTCTCCTTAAACGAAAACAAAATTTTAAAGGAAACCAATATAAAGGACGAAGAAACTATTGACGAAAACAAGGGCAAGAAAATGCCGAAAGAGGTAAGAAAAAGCCTTATTTTCATTTTACTTTCGGTGCTTTTCTGGTTTATGTCTTATAACTCGGTTACCACCGCTTTTTCACGATACTGTGTTAATATCTGGAAGGTAGACCTTGGCACCTCTTCGGGTTATCTTCTTACCGCTACCATTGCGGCAATAATCGCCTTTGTGCCGCTGGGCTTTCTTTCCTCAAAAGTTGGCAGAAAAAGCACCATTTTAATAGGCGTTGCCCTTATGACCGCCTGTCTTTTTGCCGCCATATTTATTACAAAGCAGACACCTCTTATGTACCTCATTCTCGGTCTTATAGGCGTTGCCTGGGCGGCAATAAATGTCAACTCCTTCCCTATGGTTGTGGAAATGAGCAGTGGCGCAGATGTTGGCAAATACACAGGCATTTATTACACCTTTTCTATGGCGGCGCAGATTACCACACCCCTTCTTTCAGGCTTTATAATTGATAATCTGGGCCTTGGCTACAGAGCGCTGTTTCCATACGCCGTAATTTTTGCCGCGCTTTCCTTTGTTACAATGCTTTTTGTAAAACACGGCGACTCAAAGCCCCAAAGTAAAAAAAGTCTGCTTGAAAGCTTTGACGTGGAGGACTGATTATGCCGGTTATAATCTGCCTTTTAGCCATATTGGCGCTTATTTTGTTTCTTATTTTTCCAAGTATTTTGCGCCACCCTGATGAAAAGCATTTAAAGGGGCTTTATATCGCTCACAGAGGTCTTCACGATATGAAAAATGGTATTCCCGAAAATTCACTGCCTGCCTTTAAGGCGGCTGTGGATAAGGGCTTTGCCATTGAAAACGATATACACCTGACAAAAGACGGCTTTGTTGTGGTTTTTCACGACGATACTGCCACAAGAATGTGCGGTACTAATAAAAAAATTTGCGATATGACTCTTTCTGAAATTAAAGAGTTAAAGCTTCTTGATACTTCCTTTCAAATACCCACACTAAAGGAGTGCCTTCAGGTTATCGACGGTAAAGTGCCGCTGCTTGTTGAATTTAAACATGACGGTAATGCCAAAGAGCTGTGCGAGGCGGCTTGGGATATTTTAAAGGACTATAAGGGTAAATATTTTGTGCAGTCCTTTTATCCCCAAAACCTTTATTTTATAAGAAAATATTTTAAAAATATTTGCCGCGGACAGTTATCATGCGGCTTTAAGGGTGAAGCTTTACATAAAAAGATTGCATCTATGCTTCTTTACAATTTTATCTCCCGTCCACACTTTATTTCCTACCAGCATACAGACAGAAAAAACCTGTTTTTCCGCCTTGTAGTAAGGCTTGGTGCAACGCCTGTAGGCTGGACCTTTAAAAGCAAAACTGACCTTTTATTAAAAGACAGTAAAGCCTTTGATGCCTTTATTTTTGAAAACTTTATACCAAAAAAATAACTCCTCATAAACGAGGAGTTATTTTTATTTTTTCTTAAAGGGTGACGGTAGCTGTGAAAGAATTACGGCGGCAAACATTACCACACAGCCTATTATTTCTCTGTCCCTCATAGTGTCCCCGAACAGCGCACCGCCTACCGCGCCGAATACCGACTCAAAGCTCATAGAAATAGAGGCTATTGTGGGGCTGTCGCATTTTTTCTGTCCTATTATCTGCAGAGTATAGGCTATACCGCTACTCATAATACCTATAAAC